>NZ_AXBV01000027.1:0-136352 GCF_000475255.1 Marinobacter sp. ES-1 | reverse complement strand
CCTTGGTCTGGAATACGCAAAGAACCTGAAGAAAAAGATCAACGCCCGTAAAGCCAAGATCGAAAAGCATGAAGCCAAGATCAAGTCGCTGAAGAAGAAGCTGAAGAAAGCTGCCTGATGCGATAGCGGGCCGCCCTGTGCGGCCCGTTGATACGCTAGCTATGTAGTTGTCCAGTTAACCTACCGTCACAAACAAACGCGTTTTTGTCACAGTCTCCCCGCCGCTAACAATTTAAAATTCTGCAAAATTTCTCCCTCTGCGGTGTTGTTTCCTATGCCCAATTTTTTGCAGAAATTCCCCCTGTACCTGATTGTTGTCTTGTTTGGTGTGCTGCTGGCCGGTTGTGGTGGCGGTGGCTCTGGTGATGAAGTGGGCGACTCCCAGGCGGGTGGCTCTTCTGTGCCATCGGGGCAGGAGTCTGCTGTGGGCAGCGAGTCGGTTTCTGAACGCAAGGCGGTACTCAGCTGGACAGCGCCCAGCAGTCGTGAGGACGGTTCTGGCTTGTCGATGAGTGAGTTAGACAGCTACGTTATTCGCTATGGCCAGGACAAAGACAACCTTACTGAACAGGTTGTTGTTCCAGACGCTGCGGCCGAAGATTCGCAAAGTTACCCGTCTTACACCATCACCGGCCTAAAGCCGGGCACCTGGTATTTTACGGTGCAGGCGCAAGACCACGCCGGTCTGCTCAGCGCGCCGTCCGAGATGGTTAGCAAAAAGATTTCTTCCTGATGACAACCTGTAGGAATTGTCGGCATTTCGGCTATAGTGAAACACATACGGACGTTGCCCGAACGGATTCACTATGAAGCGTAAAATGGCCGAGCTGGCAGATCAGCAAAAAATCCAGGACATGATTGCCCACCAGGTTCCGTTCGAGGAAATCCTGGGTGCCATTACCGACATGGTCGCACGCCAGATGCCGGAGTGCGTGGTGTCTTTCATGATGTACGACCCCTCCGACAACACCCTTAGCCTGGTTGCAGGGCAGGGCGTGTCTGAAACCTACCGCCAGGCCATGCAGCGGGTTGTGATTGGCCCGAATGTGGCCAGCTGCGGCAAAACAGCCTTCACCCGCGAAGTTGTCATTACCCCGAATATAGAGCACGAGCCGGACTGGGCGCCCTTCGCCCACCTGGCCCGGGCCGAGAGCCTGAAGTCTTGCTGGTCTGTGCCGGTGCTTACCCCGGGCAATGATCTGTTGGGCACCTTTGCGGTGTATGGCCGCTATCCTTCTGAGCCGGCTAGTGAAGACCTGGTGTTGATGTACCGGGCGTCTGGCCTGTTGGCGTTGGCGACCGCCCGGGAGCGCGACAGAAAAGCGCTTCAGGATCACGAGCAGCGTTATCGCAGGTTACTGTACCAGCATGAAAACACGCTTTCTGAACTGCGTTTTCAGGAAACCCACGATCCGCTAACCCGCTTGCCCAACCGCACCAGTTTTGAGGCGTTGCTGAACGAGCATTGCTGCTCGAATGGCGACCGGCTGGTGGGGTTGCTGGTGAACCTGGACGGCTTTACCACGATTAACGAAGGCCTGGGCCACACGGTGGGCGACCAACTGTTGCAGGCGGTGGCCGGGCGATTGCGGTCAGAGGTGCCGAAAGAAGCCTTTCTGGCGCGCCTTGGTGGCGACGAGTTTGGCATTCTGTTGGGCACTCGCAGTGAGTACACCGATGAGTTGCCTCTGAAGACAGCAGATACGGTGCTTGCGTTGTTGTCCCGCCCGTTTGTGGTGGGCGAGCACACGGTGCATATCAGTGCCAGCATCGGGATTGCGTCTGGCTCCGATGGCTGTGAGGGCAATTGTGCGCTGATGGCCCACGCCCATACCGCTGTGCGAGAGGCCAAGAACCAGGGGCGAAATACCTGGGAGTGGTACGCCGGCGAGCAAGATAGTTCCATTCGCGAGCATGTGGCCATTCGCCGGGAACTGCTGGAGGCGATCGAGGGCGATCAGTTTGTGGTGCATTACCAGCCGCTGGTAGATGCCGCCACCACCGAGATTCGCGGGGTAGAGGCGCTGGTGCGCTGGCAGCATCCGGAACGCGGCCTGGTGCCACCGGGGCTGTTTATTCCAGTGGCGGAAGCAACCGGCCAGATTATAGACATCGGCCGCTGTGTGCTGCGCCAGGCCTGCCACGATATGAAGCAGATTGTTGAGCACCTGGGCAGGCCCATTACTTTGGCTGTGAACATTTCACCGGTGCATTTTCGCCGGTCCAGCTTTTTCAGTGAAATCCAGGGTGTGCTGGAAGACAGTAGCCTGAGCCCGTCTTGCCTGGAGCTGGAAGTCACCGAAGGCGTGTTAATGAGCGCAGCGGAAAAGGCCCTGGAACAGGTTCAGGCACTGCGTAACCTGGGCGTGAAGGTGGCTATCGATGATTTCGGCACCGGCTTCTCCAGCCTCAGTTACCTGCGGGACTTGCCCATCAACAAGGTGAACATAGACCGCAGTTTCATCAACGATATCGACACCAGCCGCCACAATGCCGCCATTGTGAAAGGCGTGATCACCATGACCCACCACCTGGGCCTGGAAGTGGTTGCCGAGGGTGTGGAAACCGAAGCCCAATACGAATACCTGCGCGCCCACGGTTGTGACTTGCTGCAGGGCTTCTACTTCTCCCGCCCTGTACCCCTGAAAGAACTCCTCAAATAACACGCAGGCTACAAAGGGGTCGTACCCCCAGCGGGGGTACGACCCCTCCCTTCTGCCAGCGCCAGTCACCGAAAACCGCTTTCCCCCTAAGTACTTGCCCGTAACGAATTGTTGTCCCGCCCCACAAACTGACCGATATCAAATTCCCGCAAGCCTGCTTTGCTACTGTCCAACCTAGATAGCAACCGACTCATCACACAGGTGATTCCATGGACAAAATCCGCCGGGCCTTGCTCGGGCAGATCGCAAAGCTGACCGCCGGTGCCGCGCTGGTTCCTTTAAGCAGCCTTGCCTCAGCCGGCATTAACGACCAACCCCCGCGCCGTGAAGGTGATCCCTCCAAGCGCTACGCCATGCTGATTGATTTGCGGGCGTGTATTGGCTGTCAGGCCTGTACGGTGTCTTGCCATATCGAGAACGAAGCGCCGCTGGGCAGTTTCCGTACGATTGTTTCCCAGTACGAGGTGGAGCATGAGGAAACCGGCGACATTGCTACGTTCATGCTGCCGCGCCTGTGTAACCACTGCGACAACCCGCCTTGTGTGCCGGTTTGCCCGGTAGAAGCCACCTTCCAGCGCCAGGACGGCATTGTGGTGGTGGATAACGATGTGTGCGTGGGCTGTGCCTATTGTGTGCAGGCCTGCCCGTACGATGCCCGCTTCATTAACGAACACACCCAGACAGCCGACAAGTGCACTTTTTGTGCGCACCGCCTGGACGTAGGCCTGCTGCCGGCCTGTGTGGAGTCCTGTGTGGGCGGCGCGCGGATCATTGGCGACCTGAACGATCCGGGCAGTCAGATCAGCCGCATGATGAAAGAGCACTATGAAGACCTGATGGTGCTGAAGCCGGAGATGGGAACATCGCCCCATGTGTTCTATCTGGGCATGGAAGAGCGGTTTATGTCTCGCCCACAGGCCAAGCCGGCCATTTGGGATGTGCGTACTCAGGAAGGTGAGGAGATCGGTTATGAATTCGATGGCCATTGAGGTTCTTACCCCTCGCTATGGCATTGCCTGGTACCCTTGGGCGGTGCAGTACTTTTTCATGATTGCGGTCTCTTACTCGGCGCTGTTGCTGACGGTGCCGGGGCTGATTTTCGGTAACAAGAACTATCAGCCGCTGGCCAGGGTGGCCCTGCTGGTTACCGTTACCTGCACCCTGGTGGGCCCGGTGGCGTTGCTGGCGGATTTGCACCAGCCGCTGCGGTTCTGGCACTTCTACGCCAACCTGAACAGCCATTCCTGGATGTCTATTGGCAGTTTGTTGCTGCCGCTGTACCTGGTGGTGGTGCTGGCCTACGCCTGGCTGGCGTGGCGCCCGGCCATGCAGGAGCAGGCACAGGAGCCCGGCTGGATTGGCAAACTGTCTGGCTGGATCAGCATGGGTAGCTGGCAGGCACCACGCTGGATGCTGGTGCTCGCGGGTCTGGGTGCCCTGGCGTTTGCCTTCGGCATCATGCTGTACACCGGAGCGGAGGTAGCCATTCTGAAATCCCGCCCGCTGTGGCACACCAACTGGCTGCCGGTGATGTTTGTGCTGACTGGCCTGGTGGCGGCTTCTGGCCTGGTGGTTCTGATCAACCGCTTGATGACCGGTAACGATGAAGAGATCAACCGGCAAGGTCTGAAAGTGATCTTTGTGAGCATGGCGCTTGCGGCGGTTGTGGCGGCGCTTTGGGTATCTGAAGGCATTACCGGCTTCAGCCCGTCTGTTGAAGCAGCGTTTGAGTCTTTGCAGGGCAACGCGGAATGGCGCATGGTGGCTATTTACGGCCTGGCGGTAGGCATTGTGCTGACCCTGGCGACCATTGCCATGCTGCGCCGCCCGGGCTGGATGACCCGCGCCTGGATTGCCGGCCTGCTGGCGGTACACATCGGCTGGACCTTCCGCTGGATGGTGCTGATGGAAGTGCAAACCGTGGCCAAGAACACCGCAGGTTATTACCAATACGCCGTTGAGGCAGGTTCCAGTGGCTTGCTTGGAATTGTCGGCACCTTCGGGTTGTGGCTGGCAGCGTTACTGATTATCGACATCCTGGTGCCCTGGAAGAAAGGCCTCCAGGCTGGCAGCCACTGATTAAGGGCGGAGCATAGTTATGGACAAGAATCGTCGTAATTTTCTGAAAGGAGCAGCGGCCGCTGGTGGTGCTGCTACCTTCGCGGCGGGCTACTACGACCCGCTGGAAAAGATGGCCAAGGGCCTGGTAAACGGCACCGCTGGCAAACAGACTAACGACCGGCTGCATGCCAACAGCCTGGCGCCGGAGTATTCCGTAGACCCCACCACCGGTGAGGTAAAACTGAACCCGGACCAGCGCATTGCCTTCACCGTGTGCTATGGCTGCACCACCAAGTGTGGCGTGCGGGTGCGGATTGATAAAGAGCAGGACAAGGTTCTGCGGGTGTCTGGTAACCCGTACCACCCGCTGTCTTCTGACGAGCACCTGGACGAGGACACGCCGGTAATGGATGCGTTCCGCCAGATGAGTAACTTCAAGGATCAGGGGCAGCTGAACCGTTCTACCGCCTGTGCCCGTGGCAACGCTGCCATGGCCCAGCTCACCAGCAACCAGCGTGTACTCACCTGCCTGAAGCGGGTAGGGCCGCGGGGCAGCAACCAGTGGGAATCTGTCCCGTTCGAGCAGCTGCTGGATGAAATTGTGGAAGGCGGTGACCTGTTCGGCGAAGGTGAAGTAGAGGGCCTGCGTGCCATTCGCGATCTCGAAACTCCGCTGGACCCGGAAAACCCGGAATACGGCCCCAAGGCCAACCAGCTGATGGTAATGGAAGCCACCGATTATGGTCGCTCTGCGCTGCTGAAGCGCTTTGCTTTCAATGCCTTTGGTACCCGTAACTATGGCCACCACGGTGCCTACTGTGGCCTGGCGTTCCGTATGGGTTCCGGCGCGGTGATGAACGACCTCGCCAAGAACGCCCACGTTAAGCCGGATTTCGCCAACACCAAATTCGCGCTGTTCATTGGCACTGCACCCAGCCAGGCCGGTAACCCGTTCAAGCGCCAGGGCCGTTTGCTGGCCCAGGCCCGTACCACGGGTGACCTGGAATACGTGGTGGTCGACCCGGCTTTGACTGCGGCTGCGTCTCACGCGGCGGGCGAGCGCAATAACTGGATTTCCATTCTGCCGGGCACAGACCCCGCGCTGACCATGGGCCTGATGCGCTGGATGCTGGAGAACGATGGCTACGCCAAGGAGTACCTGGCCATTCCGGGTAATACGGCGGCCCAGGCGGCCGGTGAAAAAGGCCACTCCAACGCCACGCACCTGGTGATTGACGACGAGGCCCACCCGCGGGCGGGTTACTTCCTGCGCATGAGTGATATCGGCCGCGCCACTGAGGGCGCTGCAGACGATGTGCCGGTGGTGGTGGATGCCAATGGCGAGCTGGCAAGCTCCGAAGTGGCCAGCAGTGCCGAGCTGTTTGTGGAGCGTACCGTAGAAACCGGCAACGGCCCGGTTGTGGTGCGCAGCTCCCTGTTCAAGCTGCGTGCAGAAGCGCAGAAGTACAGCATTGAAGAGTACGCCGATATCTGCGGTATTGATGCGGAAATCATCCGCCGGCTGGCGAAGAAGTTTGCCAGCCATGGCCGGCAGTCCGCCGCCGATGCCCACGGTGGCATGATGTCTGGTGCGGGCTTCTACGCATCTTTCAGCGTGAACATGCTGAACGTGCTGGCGGGCAGCTTTAACCATAAAGGTGGTGTGGCCAAGGGTGGTGGCTCCTTCAATGGTGTGGGTAAAGGCCCCCGGTACGACCTGGCAGATTTCCCCGGCAAGGTCGGCCCGAAGGGGATTTTCCTGAGCCGTTCACGGTTCCCGTACGAGAAGTCTTCCGAGTACAAGCGCAAGGTGGCCAGTGGCCAGTCTCCGTACCCGGCTGAAGGCCCCTGGCGCAAGCTGGCGCCGCCGATTCTGACCGAGCACTTGATGTCTGGCCTGGATGGCTATCCGTACCGCATCAAGGCGATGATCGGTGCCATGGCCAACCCGCTGTATGGCCAGGCTGGTCTGACTTCCGTCATCGAAGAGAAGCTGAAAGACCCGAAGAACATCGGCCTGTTTGTGGCGGTGGATGGTTTCATCAACGAAACCAACCGCTTTGCCGACTACATTGTGCCGGATTCCGTGATGTATGAAGTGTGGGGCTTTACCGGTGCCTGGAGCGGCACGCTCACCAAGATGACCACGGCCTGCTGGCCGGTGGTGGAGCCTCGCCAGGTGAAGACTGCGGCCGGCGAGCCGGTGAGCCTGGATACCTTCTTCATTGAACTTGGCAAGAAGCTGAGCCTGCCGGGCTTTGGTGATGATGTGATTGCCGGTGCCGATGGCACCATGCATCCGCTCAACCGCGCCGAGGACTTCTACCTGCGTGCGGCGGCGAACATTGCGATGACTGGCAAGCCGTTGTCTGCGCCCAGCGAGGAAGACATTGTGGCTGGCGGCATTGAGCCGCTGATGGATCGTATCAAGTCTACCGTGGCGGAAGACGAAGTGGGCCCGGTGGCGCACCTGTATTCCCGCGGTGGCCGGTTCGAGAC
The DNA here is from genome assembly GCF_000475255.1 of Marinobacter sp. ES-1. Taxonomy (NCBI): domain Bacteria; kingdom Pseudomonadati; phylum Pseudomonadota; class Gammaproteobacteria; order Pseudomonadales; family Marinobacteraceae; genus Marinobacter; species Marinobacter sp. ES-1. Next base: position 129,129 of record NZ_AXBV01000027.1, on the reverse strand, counting down.
CATGGAAAAGGCCTACGACGGTGACAAACTGGGCCACCCCTGGATCCGCCCGCTGTGTGTCTACAACGAAGATGTGGGCACAGCCATCGACAGCTACAGCGGCAAGCGCCTGACCGGTACTCCCATGTACCATCCGCCGCGCTTCTGGGATGGCTCGCTGATGCGGGAGCACTTTCCGGAAAACGAATGGCCGCTGCTGGCGTTCTCGTTCAAGAGCAACCTGATGAACTCCTACGCCATCGGCCTTGAGCGCCTGCGTATGATCAAGCCCTACAACCCGGTGCTGATCAACCGCAAAGATGCCGAGAAGTTTGGTGTGCAACACGGCGACACCATCAGCATCGAAAGCCCGGGCGGCAAGGTGCTGGCACTGGCGCTGGTGGGTGACGGTGTGCACGAAGGCGCCATCGGCATCGAACACGGCTATGGCCACCGCGAACTCGGTGCCGCCGGCCACGTGATCGACGGCGAAGAACGCCCCGGCAACCCCTACCTGGGCGCCGGCGTAAACATCAACGACCTCGGCTTCGCCGACCCCACCCGCACAGACCAGGCTGCCACCTGGCTGGAAAACGTCTCAGGCGCCGCCGTGCGCCAGGGCCTCCCGGTGCGAATCCGCACCGTTTGATAAGGCGGGGTCAGACCCCCGATACATTTCGAGTGGTGAAATGTATCGGGGGTCTGACCCAGTTTAGCAGGCTACAACGGGGTCGTACCCCCAGCGGGGGTACGACCCCACCCTTCTGCCCGCGCCAATCTCCAATCAGCCAGCCAGTTCTTCTACCAACATTTCCGCCGGAATTTCCCGGCAGCCACTGGCATTCTGCCCGGACCACAATGGTGAGAAATCCCCGGTGCCAGCCGCTTCCCCGGCTGCTCGCAGCGGTGCAATGGCATTCGTTGCCAGGGGAAATACCGGTGCCTGATCGCAAACCGGGCCCAGTTCCCGCATTACCCGGTTAACAATGCCCCGCGCGGGGCCGCCGGAGAACAGGTTGGTGATGGCCGTATGCCGCGCCGCCGGGCTTTTCAGGGCCTCGCGATGCAGGGGCTTGGTGGTGGCTTCCGGGCAGAGCATGAACGCGGTGCCGATTTGTGCAGCCACGGCGCCCAGGTCCAGGGCTGCCCGCACACCTGCGGCCGTGGCAATGCCGCCGGCGGCGATTACCGGAATCTTCACTGCAGCCACAATCTGCGGCAGCAGGGCGAACGTGCCCATCTGGGTGGTCATGTCCGTGTTGAGGAAAATGCCCCGGTGCCCGCCGGCTTCCAGGCCCTGGGCGATGATGGCATCGGCGCCGTGCTGTTCCAGCCAGAGGGCTTCGTCTACGGTGGTGGCAGTGGACAGCACCTTCGCACCGGCTTTTTTGACGCGCTCCAGAAGTTCCTGCTCCGGCAGGCCAAAGTGAAAACTCACCACGGCGGGGTGGAACTCTTCCACAATCGCTGCGGATTCTTCATTAAACGGCATACGCCCCGGGCCGGCGGTGATGCTGGCAGGATCGATGCCGAACTCCTTGTAATAGGGCGCCAGTACCTGCTGCCAGCTGGCTTCTTGCTGGGGGTTGGGCTCGGGCGGCGTGTGCGCAAAAAAGTTCAGGTTGTAGGGCTGCTGGGTGGCTTCATTCAACGCCTTAAGCTCCTCCCGCAAAGCCTCCGCCCCCAGCATTGCACAAGGCAAAGATCCGAGCCCACCGGCATTCGAAACCGCCGCCGCCAGCCGATAATCCTGAACCCCCGCCATCGGCGCCTGGATGACGGGCTTCTCGACGTTAAACAGGGCTGTCAGTGCGTTACTCATACTCTCTTCTCCAATTCGGGGTCAGACCCCCAGTACATTTCGTGTGGCTGAATGTATCGGGGGTCTGACCCCGTTGGTTGATTTTTAGTCGATTCGGAAGTCTGGGTGTAGGGTTTGCCAGTGTTGCGACATCAGTCGTCTTCGTCTAACAGGCCTTGCCAGGGGTTGTCTGCGATGGGGTTGGAGTTGGGGATTAGTTCTGCCTTGCCTTCCAGAAAAGCCGCAACAGCCCTCGCTTTCTCTTCTGGTATTAGCATAACTCGCATCTTCAGTCCTTTGGCTACTAGTTCAAGGGTTTCTAGTCGTGAATTACCCCCAGACTCAAGCCGCTGATACTGCTGGCGAGGCATGCCGATGCGCATCTCCATATCCTGCTGGCGCAGTTCAAGAGATTTGCGGCGATCTTTCAACTGTTCGTGGACTTTGCTCATGGGTCCTTTCTGGCAACGTATAAGTTTCAAAATATTATAATAGAATCATATTAGTTTCATTTTCGCCGAATGCAACCAATTCGGGGTCAGACCCCCAGTACATTTCGTGTGGCTAAATGTATCGGGGGTCTGACCCCCGCAGTGTGTCGGTTGGGCCAAGGTTTGTGGCGGGGTGGGTTGGTAAGTTTACCGGAATAACAAGTTCAATGAGCGGAGTGTGGGTTTTATGAGTCGACAGGTTTTTATTACCGGCGGGGCCAGTGGTATCGGGTTGCAGCTGGCGCGGAGTTATGTGCGCACGGGCGCAGCGGTAACTTTGTTTGATGTGCAGCCGGCGGAGCAGGCGGTGGCGGAGCTTTCGGCGCTTGCCGGGGCGCACAAGGTGCGGGCGTTTGTGGTGGATGTCACCCGGCCGGAGCAGGTGCGGGAGGTGCTTGCAGAGGCCGCAAGGGATGCACAGCCGGATGTAATGATTCACTGCGCCGGCATTTGTGTGGCGGCGGATTTCGAGGCGATTGATGACGACACCTACGCCCGGGTGATCAACATTAACCTGGTTGGTTCCCGCAATGTGGTGGCCGGCGCGCTGCCGCATCTGAAATCCGGCTCGCAGTTGGTGCTGATTGCTTCCATGGCCGGGCTGGTGGGCTGTTACGGGTATGCGGCTTACTGCGCTTCGAAATACGGGGTGGTTGGGCTGGCGGAGGTGTTGCGGATTGAGCTGGCGCAGAAGGGGATTGATGTAACCGTGGTGTGCCCGCCAGAGGTGGAAACGCCGATGGTGGAAGCGGAGCGGCTGAACCGGCCGAAGCAAACGGAAGCCCTGAAACTGATGGCGGGTACGCTGCCGCTGGATTACGCGGTTCGGCAGATTCGCAAGGGCATTGATGCCCGGCGCTTTATGGTGATCCCGGGCTGGCGGGCCCGGGGGTTGTGGTTCACCAACAAGTTGTTGCCGGGGTTTATGACGCGCCGGTTGGCGGATTTTTTGGTTAGCCGGTGATCGCTGGCGGGTCTGACCCGCCGATAAAAATCCGCTCTGGAGGATAATTTATCGGGGGTCTGACCCCGAATCAGGAAAGGGCCTGGGTGAGGTCGGCGATCAGGTCTTCGGCATCTTCCAGGCCTACGGACAGGCGCAGCATGCCGTCGCCGATGCCGCGTTTCAGGCGTTCTTCGCGGCTCAGGCCGTGGTGGCTGGTGGCGCTGGGTTGGCTGACCAGGCTTTCTACGCCGCCCAGGCTGGTGGCGAGCAGGAAGATTTTCAGGGAATCTGCCACCTTTTCGGCTGCTTGCTGGCCGCCTTCCACTTCAATGCTGAGCATGCCGCCGAAGCCGGTCATCTGCTGTTGGGCCAGGGTATGGCCTTCGAAGGAGGGCAGGCCGGGGTAGTGCACTTTGGTGATTTTCGGGTGCTGTTCCATGGCTTCAGCTACCGCCATGGCGTTTTCGTTGTGCTGGCGGATTCGTACCGGCAGAGTGCGCAGGCTGCGGGAGAGCAGGGCGGCGGTTTCCGGGGCGATCAGCTGGCCCAGGTTTTTGCGCCAGGCGGCTACCGGTTTGGCCAGTTCGGCTGAGGTCATCAGGGCGCCGGCGGTGATGTCGCTGTGGCCGCTGAGGTATTTGGTGGCGCTGTGCAGTACCAGGTCTGCTCCAAGTTCCAGCGGTTGCTGGTTGATGGGGCTGGCGAAGGTGTTGTCTACCGCCACCAGGGCGCCGTGTTGGTGGGCGGTTTCGGCGATGGCGCGAATGTCCAGAATGGCCATGTTCGGGTTGGCCGGGGTTTCGAAATACACCAGTTTGCCCGATTCGCCCAGCTCGTGTGCCAGCCGGTTCTGTTCTTCACGGAACAGGAAGGTGACCGGAATGCCCAGGGCCATGCAGTGATTTTTCAGCAGTTCCTGGGTGCCGCCGTACAGGTCCCCCACGCAGACAATCCCCTTGCGGCCGTGGGCCAATAGCGTTGCAGAAATCGCCGCCATGCCCGAGCCAAACGCCAGCGCCGCTTCTGCCCGTTCCAGCCCGGCCAGCCCTTGCTCCAGTTCCCGGATGCTCGGGTTGGTGCCCCAGCGGGTGTACAGGTTGCCTTCGCTGCGCCCTTCAATCACATCCAGCAAGGCGGCGGTGTTCTCGAACCGGTAGGTGGTGGTGTTGTACACCGGCGAGTAGGGGCTGCCGAACTGATCTTTGTGGCGGCGGTTGTGGATGATGCGGGTGGCGGGGCCTTTGTGGTTCATGGTGGTTCCTGTCACTTTTTAGGGGTCAGACCCCCGATACATTTGATGGCATCAAATGTACCCGGGGTCTGACCCCGGTGGTTTTATTGGCCGGGGAGTAGGCTGCATTGTAGACTGTTGCGTATTGAGAGGATAACCGAGTTGCTTCAACCCAAAGAAGGAAGACGCTTTGTCTATCAAGTTGACTGAATTCAGCCACGGCGCGGGCTGTGGTTGCAAGATTGCGCCGGATGTTCTGGACCGGATTCTGCACACCGATATGCCGGATTTTCATGATCCGAAACTGCTGGTGGGTAACAGCAGCCGGGATGATGCGGCGGTGGCGGATATCGGTAACGGGATTGGCGTGATCAGCACCACCGATTTCTTTATGCCGGTGGTGGATGATCCGTACGATTTCGGCCGGATTGCGGCGGCGAATGCCATCAGTGATGTGTACGCCATGGGCGGTAAGCCGGTGATGGCGATTGCGATTCTGGGCTGGCCGGTGAATGAGCTGGCGCCGGAGATTGCCGCGCAGGTGATTGATGGCGGCCGTGCCGTGTGCGCCGAGGCAGGCATTGCACTGGCCGGTGGCCACAGTATTGATTCGCCAGAGCCGATTTTCGGGCTGGCGGTGACCGGCCAGGTGGCGGTAGACCGCATTATCCGCAACGACACCGCCAAGGCGGGTGACCTGCTGTATCTGACCAAGCCGCTGGGCGTGGGCATTCTGACCAGTGCCTCCAAGAAGGGCAAGGTAACGCCGGAAGACCTGGCCGTCGCGGTGCAGAACATGTCGACCCTGAACAAGGTGGGCGAGGTGTTCGCACAGATTGATGGCGTGAATGCGATGACCGACGTAACCGGTTTCGGCCTGGCTGGCCACCTGCTGGAAATCTGCCGGGGCAGTGGCCTGAAGGCTACCGTCAGCCGCAAGGCGATTCCGACCCTGCCAAACCTGCAGCCGTACATTGATGCCGACTGCATCCCGGGCGGTACCCACCGCAACGCCGCGGCGTTCGGCAAGGCCATCTCCGGCATGACCGAGGCCGACAAGTTGCTGTTCTGCGATCCGCAAACCAGTGGCGGTCTGATGGTGAGCGTGGCGGAAAGCAGCCGCGAAGCCTTCGAAGCCAAGGCTCGCGAGCAGGGGCTGGAGCTTCAGCCGCTGGGTCGCCTGGAAGCGACCGGTTCCGAAGAGAGCCTGGTGTTCATCGAAGACTGATAGCACCCGCAATCAAAAAGCCGCGCCTGGTACCAAACCCGGCGCGGCTTTTTTGTATTCGGGGTCAGACCCCGAATACATTTGGTGGGTCAAAATGTACCGGGGGTCTGACCCCCATGGAAGATCAGGGGCAGGTGGTTGAAGCCGCCGGTGGGGAACATGGCGCGTTCTGGTTGTTCGTCTTTTGCGATGTCTATGGCTGATATCTGCTTCAGGAATTCCTCCATGAACACACTCAGCTCCATCCGGGCCAGGGGGGCGCCGGGGCACACGTGGATGCCGGCGCCGTAGAGCAGGTTTTTGTTGGCGTTCTGGTGTGGGCAGTAGCTGTCCGGGTTGCCGAATTCGGTTTCGTCCCGGTTGGCGGAGGCCGAGAGGAGGGTGATTTTCTCGCCGGCAGGAATGGTGCGGCCGCCGATTTCGACTTCGCGGGTGGTTATCCGGCGGTTGGAGATCAGCGGGGCGTCCATACGCAGGATTTCGCCGATGGCTTCGGGCAGCAGCTCCGGTGCGGCTTTCAGGTCGGCCATTAAGGCCGGGTGCTGAGCCAGGTAGTTCAGCAGTATGGAGACGGAGGCGGAGATGGTGGCCAGTTCGCCCACGGTCCAGTTGCGCATCAGGCTGACCAGTTCGTCATCGGTCATGGGTTTGCCGTTCACCTGTTCGCGCATCAGCGAGGTGGTGACGTCATCCGGCGCCTGGTCGCCAGCCTGGCGGCGGGTTTCAAGCATGTCGGTAATGTAGTCGTCGAATTCCCGGGCCACAGCGGCCATGGCGTCCCGATCCCGGGCGAGGGTGGCGCGGTGGTTCTTGCGTACCCATTCCGCCAGGGGTTCGTGCAGGCGTTCAGGCCAGCCCATAAAGGCGCACTGGATATGCAGGGCGAAGGGGCGGCTGAGGGCATCGACCACATCCACGGCCTCACCCTTGGCCAACTGGCTCACCAGCCCGCGGGCAATCTCACGGCAAACCGGTTCGAACCGGGCCATGGGTTCCGGGGCGAAGTAAGGTTCGATCACTTTGCGATAGGGGGTGTGCTCGGGCGGGTCCATGCCGTTGGGAACGGACAGGTGGGCAGACACGGCGTTGCTGAAGGTGTCGTGGTCTTCCAGTACGGCCATCACGTCTGCATGGCGGAACAGCGTCCATTGCTGGTAGTCGCTCCAGGCCACGGGGCAGCGTTCGCGCATGTCGTCGTACGCGCGGATCTGGTCTTTCTGTACGCTGGCGGCTCTTGGGTCCCAGTCTTCGTGGCGCTGTTCGGTCATACGGCCTCCTGATGGTCTCGTTAGCTTGCTTTCAGGCTAACACCGGAGGCCGCTGGCCATTTGGAGAAATATCAATTTATGACATTTGTAAAGGAAATTGCCTATGCGCCGCGGGTAACGCTGACCACCTTCAGGTGGATGGGCTTGCGGCCTTTCATGGGCCATTCGATGCTGTCGCCGATGCTCAGGCCCAGCATGGCGGCACCGGCCGGGGCCAGGATGGACACCTTGTGGTCTGCATCGCCCACTTCGTGGGGGTAAACCAGCATCATTTCGTGTTCTTTGCCGGCGTCTTCATCCACAAAGCGCACCAGCGAGTTCATGGTGACCACGCCTTCGGGCATTTCGGCCAGGGGCACGAGGTCTGCGCGGCTGAGTTCGTCTTCCAGGCCGTCGGCGACGTCGGACTTGCCGGCCATGCGCTCGAGCAGGGTGCTCAGGCGGTTGTAATCTTCTTCAGCAACAGTAATAGAGGGTAATTCAGACATAGAAATCTCCGGAAAAATGGTTCAACAATGTTGGGTTTTAAGCGCTGAATCCGGAAGGGTTGTAAGGTGGATTCAGCGAAATCAGAGGCGGATAGCAGCCCTGCCGGTGTTCGCAGAGGAAGACCGCAGTGCCAAAGAGGATGTGTGAATACAGGAAATCTGGCTGTTCACGTTGTTCGAATCAGTCCGTTATAGGATGCTATAGGCTGAATCTAACCCCCAAAGAGCAAAATGGCAACGGTTAAAAGGATGATGGCATGCCGGTAGTTGTACAGGCCCTGTTTCCGGTTTTCGTATTGATCATGTTGGGCCATGTTTTACGGCGGCTGAACTTCCCGGGCGGGGATTTCTGGCCCCAGGCGGAGCGGTTCACCTATTACATTCTTTTCCCGGCCATGCTGGTGTTCAAGCTGGGGCAGGCCAGGTTGCCGGCCTCGGCCTATGCCGACACCGCGTTGCTGATTGTGGCCATGCTGTTGGCGATGACGGCCGTGCTGGTGGCGGTTCAGCTGTTCTGGCGCTGGAGCGGGTCGGTGTTTTCCTCGGTGTATCAGGGCGCTATTCGCTTTAACTCCTATGTGGGTCTGGCGGCGGGCGGAATGCTGCTGGGGGACGACGGGCTGTCGCTGACGGCCATCGCGGTGGCCATTATGGTGCCGTTGCTGAACCTGCTGTGCATTCTGATGTTCTCGCTGGTGGCGGGGCAGGACAAGGTCAGCGTGGTTCAGGTATTGCGGGCGATTGTGACCAACCCGCTGATTGTCGGCTCGGTGCTGGGGGTATTTTGGAGCTGGTTCCAGATCGGTTTCCATCCGCTACTGGCGGGCATCCTGGCACCCCTGAGCAACCTGGCGTTGCCCATGGGGCTGATGACGGTGGGGGCAGGGTTGCAGTTGAGCGCCTTGCGGGGTGCTTCGGCGCCGTTCCTGGTGTCGTCCGGGTTGAAGCTGCTGGCCTTCCCCGCCATGGTGGTGGGGCTGGCCTGGGCGCTGGGAATGAGTGGTTTGCTGGTGCAGGTGGCGGTGTTGCTGGCAGCGCTGCCCACCGCCACCTCAGCTTACATCCTGGCACGCCAGCTGGGCGGTGATGCGCCGCTGATGGCAGGGATCATCAGCGGGCAGACCTTGCTGGCGATGGTCACCATTCCGTTAATGCTGAGCCTGTTCTGGTAGGCATTCCAGCACGGCATCGGCAATGGATTGCTGGAACTGGATGTAGCCTTCGCTGGTCGATTCGATATCGGTGGCCAGCGGGTCCCAGGTGCTGAAGGTAACGTCCAGACCTTCGGTGATGGAACGCCACCACTGGCGGTTGAACTGGGGTTCGGTCAGCAGGCAGGGCTGATTGGCCTGGCGCAGCTTGTCCTGCACTTCGGCAATGTGCCGGGCGCCGGGGGACAGCTCCGGGTTCAGGGTGAGCACGCCATCCAGTTGCAGTTCATAGTGTTCGGCAAAGCGTTCAAAGGCGCTGTGGTAGGCAAACAGGCTGATGCTGTGAAGCGGTGCCAGGCTGGCTTTAATGTCCTGTTCTGCTGCATTCAGGTCTTGCTCGAACCGGGCCAGGTTGGCGTCCAGTTCTTCTTTCTTCATATCCTCCAGCGTGACCAGTCTGGCGTGGATGTCCCGTGCCATGTCCAGGGCCAGTTGCGGGTCTGTCCAGATGTGCGGGTCTTCGCCGTCTCCGTGGTCGTGGCCATGGTCGTCGTGGTGATCGTGGCCGCTGTGTTCATCTTCGTGATGATTGTCTTCACCTTCCGGTACGTCGGTAAAGGCCACCACCCTGCCGTCGAATTCATGGCCACCGAGCAGGCGGCTGAGGAAGGTTTCCATCTCCGGCCCAACCCAGAAGATGGCGTCGGCCTGTTCCAGGGCACGGCGCTGGGAGGGTTTCATGGTGTAGTTGTGGGGGCTGGAGCCGGCAGGTACCAGGGTTGAAACCTGCACGCTGTCGCCGGCCACCGCTTTCACCAGCAGTTCCAGAGGCTTGATGGAGGTGACAACGTTGGCGGCAGAGGCCGGAAAGGCGGTAACGGCCGCGGCCATGCCAAGGGCGAGAGAGAGGGTGCTGCGTTTCATGGTACTGAATCCTGATGATGTCCTGAAACGTTATAATATTACATTAACGGCAGTTGGTGCAAAGCCGATCATGCGAAACCGCCCCATGGCCGCTATAATGCGCCCTTTATAAATCGGCCACTTATTTTCAGGATGGTTTCATGACAGTACGCACCCGAATTGCCCCGTCGCCCACTGGCGATCCACACGTTGGTACCGCCTACGTGGCCCTGTTCAACCTGTGTTTTGCACGCCAGCACGGTGGCCAGTTCATTCTGCGCATTGAAGACACGGACCAGGCCCGCAGCACGGCGGAATCCGAGCAGGATATCCTCAAGGCCTTGCGCTGGCTGGGCCTGAACTGGGATGAAGGCCCCGATGTGGGCGGCCCCCACGGCCCTTATCGCCAGTCTGAGCGTAAGCACATGTACGGCCAGTACGCAGAAGACCTGGTTACTGCCGGCCATGCTTTCTATTGCTTCCGCACCCCGGAAGAACTGGACGCCATCCGCGAAGAGCGCAAGGCCCAGGGTCTGAACCCGGGTATCAAGGGTGACCTGGAGCTGCCGGCAGACGAAGTGAAGCGCCGCCTGGATGCCGGCGAGTCTTACGTTATCCGCATGAAGGTGCCGGACGAAGGTGTGTGCGAGATCCAGGACATGCTCCGGGGTACCATCGAAATCGACTGGGCCCAGGTGGACTGCCAGATCCTGCTGAAATCCGACGGCATGCCTACCTACCACCTGGCCAACGTGGTGGATGACCACTTGATGGGCATTACCCATGTGCTGCGGGGTGAGGAGTGGATCAACTCCGCGCCCAAGCACAAGCTGCTGTATCAGTACTTTGGCTGGGACATGCCGGAGCTTTGCCACCTGCCGCTGCTGCGTAACCCGGACAAGAGCAAGCTGTCGAAGCGCAAGAACCCCACCAGCATCAACTTTTACGAGCGCATGGGCTTTTTGCCGGAGGCGGTCACCAACTATCTGGGCCGAATGGGCTGGTCCATGCCGGACGAGCGCGAGAAGTTCACCCTGGATGAGATGATCGAGAACTTCGATATCCAGCGCGTGTCCCTCGGTGGCCCGGTGTTTGATGTAGAGAAGCTGCGCTGGCTGAACGGCCAGTGGATTCGCGATGAGCTGAGCGACGAACAGTTCATGGAGCGGATGCATCAGTGGTGGTTCAACCGTGATGACCTGCAAGCGCTGGTGCCGCACATCAAGGGCAGGGCAGAGGTGTTCTCTGACGTTGCCCCTATGGCCCAGTTCATGTTCAGCGGCATGCTGAACCTGAAGCCGGAAGACTTTGCCCACAACAAGCTGGATGAGAGCCAGGTCAAGCGGGTGCTGCAGTTCACCCTGTGGAAGCTGGAGGCCCAGCGCCACTGGAGCAAGGAAACCATCTTTGCCGACATCAAGGCCCTGGCCAAGGCCATGGACCTGAAGATGGGGGATTTCATGTTTTCGATCTTCGTGGCCATTGCCGGAACGCCCAATTCCTGGTCGGTGATGGACTCCATGGCCCTGCTTGGCCCGGACATGACCCGCGCCCGTTTGCGCACCGCGCTGGACGTAATGGGTGGTTTCTCCAAGAAAGAAACCAAGAAAGTAGAGAAAGAATACGCCGCTCTGGATATTTAATAATCGGTTTGTGGGTTAATTGAACGATGTGAACAGGGATGTTCAAAAAACTTTAAAAAAAGCGAAATCGGGTGTTGACGGCCTAGGGGCGGATCCTTAATATACGCATCCGTTGAGGGGCCATAGCTCAGCTGGGAGAGCGCAACACTGGCAGTGTTGAGGTCAGCGGTTCGATCCCGCTTGGCTCCACCAATTTCTAGTCCCCTTCGTCTAGTGGCCTAGGACTCCGCCCTTTCACGGCGGCAACAGGGGTTCGAACCCCCTAGGGGACGCCAATACGGCTTGACGGTTTAGTCCACCGGATAGCCATCAAAAAAACCGCCTTCGGGCGGTTTTTTTGTGTCCGGACGAGGGGTCAGACTCCCCAACGGGGGTCTGACCCCTTATAGCTCGGAGAATGGGGGTCAGACCCCCGTTGGGGAGTCTGACCCCGGGGAGAGTTTTGATCCCTAGCGGGCAGCAATCGCTCCCTTGCCCACGCCTTCATAAGCCTTCACCCGAATCTCGTCTTCCGGAAACTCTGCCTTCAGCGTGTCCGCAATGTGCGCGGCAATCAGCTCTACGGTGGTGTCGGTATCCAGCATGTACACGCGGCTTTCCGGCAGGGTGAGGGCGAATTCGCCCTGGTTGGCTTCGTATTCGAAGGTGATGTACGCCGCGCCGTCGTAGCCTACAAAGCGGCGGGTTACGTCTTCTTCGGTGCCTACGTAGATATCCTTCCACAGTTTGGCCCAGCGGTTTTCCAGGTCGTAGTCCCGGTGGCCGTTGCGGTCGATGCGGATGGGGGAGCGGTGGCCGTGGGCGATGCGCTGGCAGTTGCCCAGGTGTTTCTTCAGGCCGTGTACGTAGTGGTAGTAAGCGCCTTCAATCACGTCTTCCCGCAGGTTGATTTCCACGGAGGTGACGTTGCCGGGCAGTACTGCCATCAGTTCTTTTTCCAGCAGAGCGGCTACGGCCGAGGGGACTACCCGGTCTGAGGACAGCCACACCACGGCTTCATCCGGTGAGCGGTGTTCGATGCGGCTGCCGTCGGTCAGGTCCCAGATAAAGGTGTCCGGGGTTTCTTCGTCCCAGTGCAAGCCTTCATAGCCACGGGGGATCACCAGGCGGTGGTCTACCCGCTCGTCGATCACCCGTTTGATGGTGCGTTTGACCAGGCTGAAATCGAACACCATGCCCTGTTCGTCCAGTTCGCCGCCCAGAACCACGTCGGCAATCCAGCTTTCACCCACAAGGCCCCGGCTTGGGTCCAGGTAGGCGAAGTCAATCACGGTGAGGTTGTCGACAAAGAGGTGGTTCATGAATGGTCCGGCTGATTTGGTTGCATGGTGGCGGAATTCTAGCAAAAATCGCGGGATTCAGCAGTTTACTGCAGCTATCCACGCTATTAAGGAATCCGGCATCTTAACCATCAACCCTCGTTCTCACGATCAGCAGTTTCCGGCATTGGTGCTGGCGGCGGGCCGTGCCTCCCGTATGGGGCATTACAAACAGTTGTTGCGGGTTCCGGGGCGGGGCACGTTACTGGACAACGCCATTGGCCAGGCCCGGCAGTTGTCGGCGCAGATCACGGTGGTGGCCGGTGCCGGATATCCGCTGGTGCGTTTTCGCTGCCACAGGCAGCCGGCAAGCTGGATTGTGTGCGACAACTGGCAGGCCGGGCTGGCGGAGTCCCTGAAAGCGGGTGTGGCCGCCCTGGGGCCGAAGGCATTGGGCGTGTTTGTGGTGTTGGGGGATCAGCCTCTACTGGATATCGACGGCCTGAAACAGCTGGCCCGGCAGGCCCGGGATAACCCGGCAAAAGCCCTGGGTGCCAGTTACGGGCGCAGAACGGGAGTGCCGGCGTGGATTCCGAGGGCCCTTTGGCCGCAGGTATTTCAGCTGGAAGGGGATGCCGGAGCGGGTGTTATCCTCAACCGTGCGGGAGCCGGCCGGGTAGAGATTGCCGGGGTGCAACAGGATGTCGACACCCCCGGCGACTGGCGTCAGGTACGTGCGATGTTAAACGCCGAACAGTCCTGACAGCCAGGCAATACCCACACTGAAAATGCCGAGGCTCACGGCCAGGCCCAGCGTGTACATGCGGGAGTTGGCGGAACGCTGCTGCGAGACGTACAGGTCGATGGTGCGCTGGGCGATGTCTTCCGCGGTTTCCCGGGAGATTTCGTGGGCCTGCTGGATGGCTTCAGACTGCAGGGTTTGCCAGAACTCGGTGTCGATGGTCTGCACATTGGTGATGTGGTCTTTCAGCTCGGCCAGGTGATCAGGGGTAAAGCCGGCGGTTTTCGAGAGCTCTTTCTTCAGGGCCGACAGTTCCCGGCCCAGGTTAATGTTTACCTCGGCGGCTACGTCGTCCCGCAGGTTGCGGGTGCGCTCGTCGACCATCGCGGTGAGAGTGTTCAGGCGTTCTTCCAGCTCTGCTTCCTGCTTGCTCCGGGAGTCGTCCAGGGCCCGTTTCAAGTGGTCGTACTGTTCATCAAACAGGTCACTCAGCAGTTCGTGCAGGCGGTTGTTGATGTGGGTTTTCACGGCGGAACGGGAAATCTGTTCGATCAGATTGCTGGTCAGCGGCACCACATCGGCGCCGGCGTGGCCGTTCAGGTTGATCTCGGATTTCGGCTCGACCTCGGCGGATTCCATCTCGGCTGGCGGCTCCGGCAGGGTGCCGTGCTCTACGTCGTTGGCCAGCTCCTGCAGGGCGAGCTCCAGACGCTCGGTCTGGGGCGGCTTGGTGAGGATGCTGTAGATGCCGAAGTTCCTGGCTTCTTCCGTGAAATCGGAGGATTTCTTGGAGGTGCACATGATAATCGGAATGCCGGCGGTGTCCGGGTTGCTCTTGATGGCCTTGGTGGCCTCTACGCCGTTCATGCCGGGCATCAGGTGATCCATGAAGATCACATCCGGGCGGCCGTTGTTTTTCAGGAAGTCCAGGGCTTCCTCGGCAGAGCTTGCCATGTTCACTTCCATGTCACGACTCTCGAGCAGTTTGCTGAGGGCAAACCGGGCTACCTTGGAGTCGTCCACAAGCAGAGCATTCTTGATTGGCATGTCACTTCCTCAACCTGTTACTGCTGACGCGTGGGTGCTGCGACCGGGTTTTTGATTACCAGCCTTCCAGTTGCGGGCACTGGGTGGCCCGATAGCTTTTTTCCCGATAACACACACCGGGTTCCGTTGAGCGGGCGGTAAATATTTCGCCGGCTGCGGTTGTCAGGCGAACCTGTCCGTAGGGTTCACCGTGGCGGAAAGTGGCTTCGATGGAGCTTCCGTTGGGGTTGCGCAGCAGCCCCTTGCCATGGAATTTTCCTTCCATGTATTGCCCATCGTACTTCTTCCCGTCTGCAAAAATTTCTGTGCCCTGGCCGTGGAATTCACCATTGGAGAATTCGCCTTCATAGGTGCGGCCATCGGGGTAGGTGAGTGCGCCCTGGCCGTGGAACTCGCCATTGCGGAAGCCGCCCACATAAAGCATACCGCCGGTGGTGGTCAGGGAGCCCTGTCCGTGCAGGTTGCCCTGGGCCCAGTTGCCGGTCAGGGTGTCGCCGTTGGCCCGGGCCAGGGTGCCCTTGCCGTGGAATTCGTTGCGTTCGAAAAGGCCGTTGTAGCGGCTGCCATCCGGATACCAGGCGGTGCCTTCACCGTGGAACTTGCCATCGATAAAGTGGCCTTCGTAACGCAGGCCGGTATCGTCTTCGTAAGTGCCATCGCCGGTTTTAACGCCACCCAGCCACTGGCCATCACGGAATTCAACGCGGGTGAGTTCTTCCAGCTGACCAACCAGAGTCATCTGCTGGCCGGCTTTCAGGGCCACCGAATTGGTCCAGGGCTGGTAGCCGGGCTTGGCAATGGTGACGTCGTAACGGCCGGGGTCCAGTTCCAGGTCCAGGCGGGTGGCGCCATAGTTGCGGCCGTTAATGGTGACCACATCGCCCACCACGTTGGAGCGCAGTACCAGCTTGCCGGTGGTGGCTGGTTCGGGCTCCGGAGCAGGTTTGGCGGCAGTTTCGGGTTCGGCCTTTGGCGCCGGTGTGGCTGTCGGGGCTGAGATAGCAGCCACGGGCTCGGCCATGGCAAGCATTTCCGGCTCTTCGGGCATGGGTTCAACCGAGAAGGGTTCGGCAATCAGGGGCTGTTCGGGTTCCGGGGCCGGCTCGGGTTGAACCTGTGGGGCAGGCTCTGGTTCGGGCTCAGGCTGGGGTTCTGCATCGGCAAAGATCATTTCCGGGGTTTCGGCTGGCTCCGGGCCTGGCTCTGCACTGGCTTTGGCAATGGCGGCTTCCACCTGGGGCGCCTGGGCTACGGGCAGGGCAATGTCTTTGCGTACCGAGGCAAATCCGGCAGTAACCAGCAGCATTAGGGCAAGCGCGTTGATGAACAGCAGTGGTCTGAAATCGACCATGATGAAACCTCGTGATCCATACGTTCCGGATGCTTTTGTTGTGGTTTCATCTTAACCACTGTGTGCAACGTTATGTAACAGAAACCGCCTGCAGTTGGTCAGAATGCTGGCCAAATCACACTTTGTCCGGAAGCGGGTCATGGTTAACCTGCTCCCACGCCTTCATGTATACATCGGCTTCATATTCATAGGGTGACCGGAACGGGGTCAGAACGAAGTCGAACACCAGGAAAAAGCTGCCGATGGACAGCCAGGCGATGGTCAGGGTGCTCAGGGTGGTGGCCTGTTGTTCCGGGTTGGAGGCAACGAACTCCTGCAGCATGGGGATCAGGCTGTTGGCCATCACCACCGGGTTAAAACTGGACAGTACAAAGGGCAGCCAGAAGGCGATCACCACGGGGAAGAAGCCGTAACACCACAGGGCGCGGCGTAGCAGGTAGAGGGCAACTTCCTTGCGAAACTGCCGTCTGAGTTCCGGTGTTTTGCGGATCTGCTCCAGGTACCGGCGGCGTTCGGCCCACCAGGCGGCTACTTCAGGAGAGTCTATGTGCTTCTGGGTATGGTCTGTCATAAATCGGCAGGCTACCTTGTTGAGTCCGTTCCGTGCATCATATCCGATAGTACGTGTTACCCTGTAATTCTCCAATTGTTCAATACACAGGATCGTTTTAATGGCTGCAGCGACAGACAACGCAATCCATCCGGCTTTCGAGAAAATTCGCAGTCACCGGATTGGCACCCTTAACCTGGAGGTTGAGGAGTATCGCCACAAGAAAACCGGTGCACGCCATCTTCACCTGGCGGCAGATAACGACGAGAACGTGTTTTTCGTGGCCCTGCGTACCTTCCCGATGGACTCCACCGGTGTTGCGCACATTCTCGAGCATACGGCACTGTGCGGCAGTGAGCGTTATCCCGTTCGCGACCCGTTTTTCATGATGATCCGGCGTTCCCTGAACACCTTTATGAACGCCTTTACCAGCAGCGACTGGACCGCCTACCCGTTCGCCAGCATGAACCGCAAGGACTTCGACAACCTGTTGTCGGTGTACCTGGATTCGGTATTCTTCTCCAAGCTGGACCCGCTGGACTTTGCCCAGGAAGGCCATCGCCTGGAGTTCGACAAGCCGGACGACCCGTCCAGCGACCTGGTGTACCGGGGCGTGGTCTATAACGAAATGAAGGGGGCCATGAGTGCGCCCACTTCCCAGCTGTGGCAGAACCTGACCAGCCACCTGTTCCCGACGACCACCTACCACTACAACAGTGGCGGTGAGCCGGACCATATAGTGGACCTGACCTACCAGGACCTGGTGAAGTTCTACAAGCACCATTACCACCCGAGCAACGCGATTTTTGCCACCTACGGCAATATTCCCGCCTATGAGCACCACGAGAAATTCGAAGAGCTGGCTCTGAAACAGTTCGACAAGCTGGACATCGAACTGCCGGTGCGGGACGAAAAGCGCATGTTCGCCCCTATGCGGGTAGAGCAGGGCTATGCGGTGAATGAAGGCGAAGGCACCGAGAACAAAACCCACATTGTGATGGGCTGGTTGCTGGGCCACAGCTTTGACCTGCAGGAAAACCTTGAAGGCCAGCTGCTGTCTTCCGTTTTGCTGGAAAACAGTGCATCACCGCTGATGCGGGCGCTGGAAACCACCGATCTGGGCCACGCGCCATCGCCCATGTGCGGGCTGGAAGATTCCAACCGGGAAATGACCTTTGTATGCGGTATTGAGGGCAGTGAGCCGGAGCGCCGTGCCGAGCTGGAGCAGTTGGTGGAGTCTACCCTGCAGAAAGTGGCCGATGAAGGCATCAGCCAGGAGCGGCTGGAAGCCATTCTGCACCAGTTGGAACTGCATCAGCGGGAGATCGCCGGCGACAGCTTCCCCTATGGTTTGCAGCTGATCATGCACGCGATTTCACCCATGGTGCACGGCGGGGATCCGGTAGAGCTGCTGGACCTTGAGCCGGTACTGGCTACCCTGCGTGAAAAGATCAAAGACCCGGACTACGTGCCAGGCCTGATTCGTCGCAAACTGTTGGATAACCCGCACCGGGTAACCCTGACCCTGCGCCCGGACGAAAACCTGGAAAGCCAGCATCAGAAGGCGATCCGGGAAACCCTGGCCAGGCGCAAGGCCAGCCTGAGCGAAGAGGAAGTGCAGCAGATTGTCGAGCGGGCACAGGCGCTGGAAGAGCGCCAGCTGCGCAAAGACGACGATTCCATTCTGCCGAAGGTAGGGCTGGACGATGTGCCCCTGCAGATGCCGGAGCCAGTCGGCAGTTACGATGCTGAAATTGGCGCTACGGTTTATGCCCGCGGCACCAACGGCCTGGTGTACCAGCAGGTTGTGCTGCCACTTCCGGCCCTGAGCAAAGACGAACTGCTGCTGTTGCCTTACTACACCACCCTGATTTCCGAACTGGGTTGTGGCGACCTGGATTACCTGCAGATGCAGGATCGTATTTCCGCGGAATCCGGCGGCATTGGCGCATCCTTTACCGCCAAGGGCCGGATTGACGATGTACAGGCTATGTCCGGCTACCTGATCTTCAGCGGCAAGGCACTGGCCCGCAACAGTGCGGCGCTGACCCGTCTGCTGAAAGATGTGTATACCGGTGTGCGGTTTGACGAGCACGATCGCATTCGCGAAATCGTGGCCCAGGCCCGTGCCCGCCGCGAACAGGCGGTCACCGGCAGTGGCCACGCACTGGCTATGGGTGCTGCCGCCCAGGGTCTGAGCGCCGGCGCCTGGCTGACGTTCCGGTTGGGTGGCCTGGAAGGGATTCGGGGCACCAAGGCCCTGGACAAGTCCCTGAAAGACGAACAGGCCCTGAAGGATTTCTGTGCCAGCCTGGCCGCGCTGCATGTCAAGATTCGCAACCAGGGTCGCCAGTTCCTGCTGATTGGCGAAGATGGCCAGCTGGCGCCTATGCTGGACGAGCTGAAAGCTTGTTGGCAGAACGACAGCGGTGAAACCAGCGAAAGCTGGAGCATGGAGCCGGTGAACTACAACACCCGCGAAGCCTGGCTGACCTCTACCCAGGTGAACTTCTGCGCCAAGGCCTACAGCACTGTTGCCGTGGACCATCCGGATGCAGCAGCGCTGACGGTACTGGGTGGCTTCCTGCGTAACGGTTACCTGCACCGGGCTATTCGTGAGAAGGGCGGCGCCTACGGTGGTGGTTCCGGGCAGGACAGTGTGAACGGTGTGTTCCGGTTCTTCTCGTACCGCGATCCACGCCTGGCGGAAACCCTGGATGATTTCGATGCGGCGCTCGAATGGCTGCGCACCGAACAGCATGATCACCAATCCCTGGAAGAAGCTATTCTGGGCGTGATCGGCCAGCTTGACCGGCCCCGTTCTCCGGCCGGTGCGGCTCGCCATGCGTTCCATAATGGCTTGTTTGGCCGGTCACCGGAGCAGCGTGCCCGGTTCCGGGAGCGGGTGCTGGGCGTGACGATGGATGAGCTGCGCCGGGTGGCAGACACCTGGCTGAAGCCGGAAAACGCCAGCGTGGCGGTAGTCACCAGCCCGGACAACCGGGAAGTTGCCGAAGGGCTGGGGCTGGCTATCCAGGAGCTTTAACGGTGACGTTTCAACCCGGTGGTTACCATAATCCGGGTTGAAATCTCTTCCACCGAATAGGCCGTGGTGTTCAGGTAGGGGATGCGTTCCCGCTTGTACATCAGCTCGATTTCTTCGATTTCGTGCATGCACTGCTGGATGGACGAGTACCGGGAATTGGGCCGCCGTTCGTTACGGATGGTGGCCAGCCGCTCCGGGTCGATGGTCAGGCCGAACAGCTTTTCTTTGTGGGGCCGCAGGGCCGACGGCATTTTCTGGTCGTCCAGGTCTTCTTCGGTGATCGGATAGTTGGCGGCCTTGATGCCGTACTGCAGGGCCAGGTACAGGCAGGTAGGCGTTTTGCCGCTGCGGGACGCGCCTACCAGGATCAGGTCTGCTTCGTCGTAGTGGCGGGTGCGGGCGCCGTCGTCGTTATCCAGTGCAAAGTTGACTGCATGGATGCGCCGCTCGTAGCTGCCTTCGTTGTTGATGGAGTGGGACTTGCCCACCGAGTAAGAGGACGACGAACTCAGTTCCTGCTCCAGCGGGCTCAGGAAGGTGCCGAAGATATCGATCATGAAGCCTTCGGCATCGCTGATAATCTCGCGGATGGTGCTGTTCACAATGGTGTCGAACACCAGGGGCCGTTCGCCATCCACTTCAGCGGCCTTGTTGATGCGGATGACCATCTCGCGGGCTTTGTCTTCGTCATCAATATAGGGCACGGTTACCCGTTCGAAATCGATTTTTTCAAACTGTGCCAACAGCGCGTGGCCCAGTGCTTCGGCGGTCAGCCCTGTGCCGTCCGAGATAAAAAAAGCCGTTCTTTTCATGATTTCTTTCCGTTCAGTTTTAGGCTAGTCCCTAGGTAATTCCCGCAGCTTACAGTATCATAGCCGCCATATTCGAGACTCCGCGCCACACAGACTCAAGGGAGACCACGCTTTGGAAGATTACATTATCTGGTTTGACCACCTGGGAATGTCCGATGTTGACCGTGTTGGAGGCAAGAACGCTTCCCTCGGTGAAATGATCAGTAATCTCGCCAATGCAGGTGTTACCGTTCCTGGCGGTTTTGCAACAACTGCACACGCCTACCGGGAATTCCTGGCCACCGATGGCCTGAAAGACCGCATTGATGAAGCCCTGGATGCCCTGGACGTTAACGATGTTAACGAACTGGCCCGGGTTGGCGCACAGATTCGCCAGTGGGTGATCGACACCCCGTTCCCCGACGTTCTTGATAATGCCCTGAAAGAAGCCTACGCGAAACTCCGGGATGGCAATGAGTCCATGGCGGTTGCTGTTCGTTCTTCTGCGACTGCGGAAGACCTGCCGGATGCATCTTTCGCTGGCCAGCAGGAAACCTTTCTGAACGTGGTTGGCCTGGAGCAGGTTCGTGTTTCTGTCAAAGAAGTATTTGCCTCCCTGTTCAACGACCGTGCGATTTCCTACCGGGTTCACCACGGCTTTGACCACAAGCTGGTGGCGCTGTCTGCCGGTATCCAGAAAATGGTGCGCAGTGAAACCGCTTCCAGCGGCGTCATGTTTACCCTGGACACTGAATCCGGTTTCCGTGACGTGGTGTTTATCACCTCTTCCTATGGCCTGGGCGAGACAGTGGTACAGGGCGCGGTAAACCCTGACGAATTCTATGTACACAAGCCGACCCTGGAAGCGGGCCGTCCGTCTGTGCTGCGCCGTAACCTGGGCAGCAAGGCCATCAAGATGGTTTACCATTCCGAGCCCGGCGAAGGTAAGTTTGTGGAGACCGTGAAGGTAGACCACGACGAGCGCAACAGCTTCTCCATCACCGACGCGGAAGTAGAAGAACTGGCCAAGCAAGCCATGATCATCGAAAAGCACTACCAGCGCCCGATGGACATCGAGTGGGCCAAAGACGGCGATGACGGCAAGATCTACATCGTTCAGGCCCGCCCTGAAACCGTCAAGAGCCGTGCGTCTGCCAACGTAATGGAGCGCTACCTGCTGAAAGAAACCGGCAAGGTGCTGGTAGAAGGCCGCAGTATCGGCCACAAGATCGGCAGTGGCCCGGTGAAGATTATCACCAGCATTAACGAGATGGACCGTGTGCAGCCCGGCGACGTGCTGGTAACAGACATGACCGACCCGGACTGGGAGCCGGTCATGAAGCGTGCGTCTGCCATTGTGACAGACCGTGGCGGCCGTACCTGCCACGCGGCGATCATTGCCCGTGAGCTGGGTATCCCGGCGGTAGTCGGCTGTGGTGATGCCACCGAGCTGCTGAACGATGGCCAGGAAGTGACTGTGTCCTGCGCCGAAGGCGACACCGGCATGATCTACGAGGGTGCGCTGGACTTCGAACTGCGTGAGAACACCGTCGATTCCATGCCCAACATTCCGTTCAAGATCATGATGAACGTGGGCAACCCGGACCGTGCCTTTGATTTCCAGGCGCTGCCGAACGAAGGTGTGGGCCTGGCCCGCCTCGAGTTCATCATCAACCGGATGATCGGCGTGCACCCGAAAGCACTGCTGAACTACGACAACCTGCCGCGGGATATCAAGCAGACCGTAGACAAGCGCATTGCCGGCTACACCTCGCCGGTGGACTTCTACGTGGACAAGCTGGTTGAGGGTATTTCCACCCTGGCCGCAGCCTTTGCGCCCAAGAAGGTGATTGTTCGCCTGTCTGACTTCAAATCCAACGAGTACGCCAACCTGATCGGCGGTACTTTGTACGAGCCGGACGAAGAGAACCCGATGCTGGGCTTCCGTGGTGCGTCCCGCTATATTTCCGAAACCTTCCGTGACTGTTTCGAGCTGGAATGCCGTGCCCTGAAAAAGGTGCGCAACGAGATGGGCCTCACCAACGTGGAAGTGATGGTTCCGTTTGTGCGCACGGTAGGCGAAGCCGAGCAGGTGGTGAACCTGCTGGCCGAGAACGGCCTGAAGCGCGGCGAGAACGGCCTGCGGGTGATCATGATGTGCGAGCTGCCGGCCAACGCTCTGCTGGCGGATCAGTTCCTGGAGCACTTCGATGGCTTCTCTATCGGTTCCAACGACCTGACCCAGCTGACCCTGGGCCTGGACCGGGATTCCGGCATCATTGCCCACCTGTTCGATGAGCGGAACGATGCGGTGAAGATCCTCCTGTCCAACGCTATCCAGGCCTGCAAGAAAGCCGGCAAGTACATCGGCATCTGTGGTCAGGGCCCGTCGGATCATCCGGACCTGGCCAAGTGGCTGATGGACGAGGGTATCGATACGGTATCCCTGAACCCGGATTCTGTCCTGGATACCTGGTTCTTCCTGGCCGACGAAAAGATTGACTGATTACGAACGCTTCGGAAAAAGGAGAGTAGCAAGGTGAGCAATATTATTACGCCGGATCTGTGCGACGAGTTTCCGGAAGTACAGGTGGTGGAAGCCGGTTTCAACAACTACGGTGGTGTTCGCCAGTTTGGCGGCGAAATCGTAACGGTTAAGTGCTTCGAAGATAACTCCATCGTAAAAGAGCAGGTTGGCCTGCCGGGCAACGGCCGGGTGATGGTGGTTGACGGTGGCGGCTCAAAGCGGAATGCGCTGCTGGGCGATATGCTGGCCGAGAAAGCCGCTGAGAACGGCTGGGCCGGGCTGGTTATCTATGGCTGCATCCGCGATGTAGACGAGATCGGCAAGACCCATCTGGGTGTTCAGGCGCTGGGTACCATTCCGCGCAAGACCGAGAAGCGTGGCATTGGTGACCTGAACATTCCGGTGACCTTCCACGGGGTGACGTTCCACCCGGGGCAGTATGTCTATGCCGATAACAACGGCATCATTGTTTCCGAGAAGCCCCTGGTGTAATTCCGGGGCAGGAAGCAGAAACAAAAACGGCGGCCAGATGGGCCGCCGTTTTTGTTTGCAGGACTGGAACTTGAAGGGCCGGTGATCAGGCCCAGTTGTCGGTCTTGCGGGTAGGTTTGAGCATGGGCACCAGAAGCGCCAGCAGCACGCCGGCAAACACCAGGCCGGCGCCCAGCAGCATGAAGTCGGATTCTTTGCCGGCTTCCAGGCGCTCGTTTTCTGCGGTCAGTACTTCCAGGTCGTTACGCAGTTTCTGGTTGTCTTCCAGCAGCTCCCGGTTGCGGCGCTCCAGGTTGATGGAGTCGGCGGCGATGTTCTTGATGCGCTCCAGTTCTGTCTGCAATTGCCGGGACCGGCTGGACAGGTTGCTTTCGGCACTCTCCAGTTCGTCGCGCTCGGAGGTAACGGTATTCAGCTGTTCCCGGGCCTGGGCCAGTTCTGCCCGGGCGGTTTCAAGGTCTCGGGTTGCCTGTTGCAGACGGTCTTCTGCGATGGGCTGGTTGCTCAGATACTGGCTGGCTACCCAGCCTTCGTTACCCTTGGAGGTGCGTACCCGGGTGTAGCCGTCTCCGGTTTCGAGCACTTCCATGCGGGTGCCGCTGACTGCGTTCTCGATAATGCGGAACTGGGAGCCGGCGCCGGTGCGGACAGGCAGGTAAACTTTGTCGTCTACCCAAACCGTTCGGGCCTGGGCCACGGCAACCGAGCTGATGATAAGCAGTAAGCTGAGAAATAAACGAAACGGTGTCACGGGCGGGTTTCCCTGAGTTTGACGGTTGTTGCTTTAGTTTGCCTGAAAATCAAGGCGCCAATTTTGTCACAGGATGGCCGTGGTTCAAAAGCGCCCGAGGGTTACAATCCGCTCATGCTGCTCAGGGCAGGGCGACCTTGTAGGGCTTCACTTTCACTTCCTTGTAAACACCAGCATCCACATACGGGTCGGCATCGGCCCAGGCCTGTGCCTGCTCAAGGGATTCAAACTCGGCAATTACCAGGCTGCCGGTAAAGCCGGAATCGCCCGGTTCCGGTGAGTCGATGGCCGGGTGCGGGCCGGCAACCAGCAGGCGGCCCTGGTTTTTGAGGTCTTCAAGCCGGGCCAGGTGGGCCGGGCGCGCCTGTTTGCGCAGGGTCAGGCTGTCCGGGATGTCTTCACTGATAATGGCGTAATACATAGGTGCTCCGGTTATCGTGGGCCGGGGTAACGGCCCGCAGGCCAAGGCTGATACACTGTGGCCACGTTTTATGACAGGAATGCCCGTGACTATACCCCAACACCAGAATCCATGCATCGACCTGCATTGCCACAGCACCGCGTCGGATGGCGCATTGGCTCCCGAGGAGCTGGTTCAGCGCGCGGCAGAGCAGGGCGTTACCCACCTGGCCCTGACTGACCACGATACGATCAACGGCCTGGAGCCGGCGCGACAGGCGGCTGCAGGGCACGGGATGACACTGGTTAACGGCACTGAGCTGTCCTGCGTATGGCGCAGCCAGACCATTCATATCGTCGGGCTGGATTTTGATCACGAGGATGCCGATTTCCTGGCAGCGCTGGCGCGCCAGCATGACAACCGCTGGCAGCGTGCCCGGTTGATCGCCGACAAGCTGTCCAAGCTGAAAGTGGATGGATTGCTGGAAAAGGCCACCGCCCATGCCGGTGGGGATGTTCCGGGCCGCCCCCACTTTGCCCGGGTGCTGATTGATGAGGGTGTGGTCTCCCGAATGGATGCCGCCTTCAAGCGCTATCTGGGTACCGGCAAGCCGGGTGATGTGAAAGCCTGCTGGCCGGAACTGGACGAGGTGGTTGGCTGGATTGAGCGGGCCGGGGGGATCTCTGTGCTGGCGCATCCCCGCAAGTACAAGCTGACCGCGACCAAGTTGCGGGAGCTGACGGCGGATTTCCGAAGAGCCGGGGGGCGAGGTATCGAGGTGTCTGTTTCCGGGCAGTCCAGTGGTGATCTGGGCTTTGTGGCGGAACTGGCCAGGCGGGAGAAGCTGCTGGCATCGCAGGGCAGTGATTTCCACTTTCCCGGTGCGCCCTGGTGCGAGCTGGGCAAGATAACAAAAATGCCAGAGGGGCTGGAGCCCGTCTGGCATCATTTCAAGCAGCCGGTCAGCGCCGGGGTTTAATCCGGCGCGTGGAACAGCAGGTACAGATCGGTCAGTGAATCCGGGATGGCTTCTGCCATCCGGCTGGCCAGTTTCTCGTCGTTGCGGACTTTCTGGAAGTCTTCATCGTCGAACAGGCCAGACAGTGTCAGCATGGGCACCATCAGGTCTGCCACTTCTTCTTCATCGGCGGCTTCGAGCCATTCTTCCTCGTGATCCAGGAAGGTGTCTACGAACCCTGCGCACCAGTTTTCCAGTGCGTTCATGGGGTCGCCGTCTTCCGGCTCCGGGAGTTCCAGCGACTGGCCCATATCCAGCAGGTGGGCCATTTCCCTGGAGAGTTCGTTCACGCAGTGAGCGAAGATCTCGGGTACCCCGCCATCGGGCAGGTTATCTGCGCCGGTGGCAAGGCGGAAGATATCTTCCGCCCCGAGGCTGACCGGGCCAACGACGCTGGCGCATACCACCCCGTGCAGTCCGAAGAAGTCCAGGGCGTCGTCACCCCAGGGCTCGGCGAAGAGGATGTCTTCCAGCGCTTCGATGTCCGAATTGGTCAGCATAATCAATTACTCCCGGCCTGCTTTTCAGCTTCGGCCTTTTTAGCTTCTTCGGCCGCTCGCTGACGCTTGCGGACCTCTCTTGGATCATTGTAAGCGCGGCCCGGAGTTACCGGTACGTCTTCCGGCTTGGCCTGGGCTTCGGGAGCTGGCTCTTCCGCCTTCTCGGCCTTTGCTTCCGGCTTTTCTTCGGCCTTCACTTCAGGCTTGCTCTCCGGCTTGGCTTCAGCCTTTTCCTCAGCCTTGAGCTCGGTTTTCGCTTCAGGAGCCTTGGCAGGCTCAGCCGCTTCGGCCGGCTTGCTGGTGGCTTCCGGAGCTGTCTCTGCCTTGTCGGCTTGTTCCGGCTTGTCAGCGTTATCCGCCTTGTCTGCCTTCTCTGCTTTTTCTGCAGCCTTGGGCTTGCGCGGGCGGCCGCCGGAGCGGGGTTTGCGGGCCGGCTTGTCTTCGCTGGCTTGGGGCTTTTCCTCGGCCTTGGCTTCCGCTTTGTCTTCGGCCTTGGCTTCGGTGCTTTCAGTCTGCTCAGCTTTCGCCTCAGCCTTTTCCGCTTCTGGCTTGGTCTCTTCAGCCTTGGGCTCTGCAGGC
This sequence comes from Marinobacter sp. ES-1, assembly GCF_000475255.1. NCBI lineage: Bacteria > Pseudomonadati > Pseudomonadota > Gammaproteobacteria > Pseudomonadales > Marinobacteraceae > Marinobacter > Marinobacter sp. ES-1. Next base: position 102,947 of record NZ_AXBV01000027.1, on the reverse strand, counting down.
TTGGTCTCTTCGACCTTCGGCTCTTCAACCTTCGACTCTACAGCAGGCTTGGTTTCAACCGGCTTGGTTTCGGCTGGCTTGCTGGCTTCAGGCTGTTCTGCCGTCTCGGCCCTGGGCTTTTCTTCCGCCGCCGGAGCCTTCTCGGGCTGCTTGGCAACCTCTTGCTTCACCTCGGCCTTGGCCACCTCAGGTTTCTTCACCTCAGCAGTATCCTGCTCGACGGCTTTTTCCGGCTGGGTGTCTTTCTGGTGCTTTTCGCTACGCTCGGCTTTACGCTCAGCCGGAGTAGACACCGGAGCCTCGGCCGGAGAACCGTCCCGGTTACGCTGACGACGCGGCTTGCGGCGCTTGTCATCGGCTGCCGGCTTGTCGCTGGCCTGCTGCGGCTGCTGGTTGTCAGTCTGGTCGCGGGTTTCCTTCTGGTCTTTCTGGTCCTTCGGATCCCGCTGCGGACGGTTACGGTTCTGGCTGCGGTTCTGGGAATCCCGGCGGTTATCGCGACGGTTGTCGTTTCCGCGGTTATCCGCGCCTTTGTTGTCGGCAGACTTGTCCTGCTGGCCTTGGCGACTGCCGATACTGCGGGACTGGTCGTCGCTGCGGTTGTTGCGGTTCCGGCTGCGGTTGTCGTCGCTGCGGTTCTGGGAACCGCCCTGGCGGCGATCGTTGCCGTTGCGGTTACTGCTGCCACCGCCACTGCGCTGATCATCACGGGCTACGCGGGTTTTCCGGCGATCCTGGCGGGCCTGGGGCCGACGGTCGTCAGTACGCTCGCGGGTGGTGCTGCGCTGGTTGGTGGTGCCTTCGCTTTCCGGCTGGTCGCCGCGGAAGAAGCAGGCAATTTTCTTGCCCAGTTTGCGGAACAGGCCTTCTTCCTGCTCGCTGGCTTCCTGGCTGGCTGGCGCCGCTGCCGGAGTGGGCGCAGGAGCCGCCGGGCGAATGGCTTTTACAGCGGCCTGTTCGCGTACCGGCTTTTCGGTGCCGGGCATTTCAACAACGGCTTCTTCTTCGCGCTCGTTGTACTGCTGGGCAACCTGGTGGCTGGAAACGTGTTCCGGGGTGGCTTCATCCTGGCGCAGGCGAATGATCTCGAAGTGCGGGGTTTCCATGTTGGGCACCGGGGCAACCACAACAGAGACTCCCTGGCGGGCTTCGATATCGGCCAGCTGCTTGCGCTTCTCGTTCAGCAGGAAGGTGGCCACAGAGACCGGCACCATGGCGCGGACTTCGGCGGTTTTTTCCTTGGAAGACTCTTCGTAGATCAGGCGCATGATGCTCAGGGCCAGGGATTCGATACCCCGGATGGTGCCCTGGCCTTCACAGCGAGGGCACACTTCACTGCGGGTTTCACCCAGAGACGGGCGCAGGCGCTGCCGTGACATTTCCAGCAGGCCGAAGCGGGAGATCTTGCCAACCTGAACGCGGGCCCGGTCGATTTCCAGGGCTTCACGCATTTTATGCTCGACTTCACGCTGGTGCTTGGCCGGGGTCATGTCGATGAAATCGATCACGATCAGGCCACCCATGTCGCGCAGGCGCAACTGGCGGGCGATTTCTTCGGCCGCTTCCAGGTTGGTCTGCAGGGCAGTCTCCTCGATATCGTGGCCCTTGGTGGCCCGGGAGGAGTTGATGTCGATGGATACCAGCGCTTCGGTCGGATCGATCACGATGGAGCCGCCAGACGGCAGTTTTACTTCGCGCTGGAATGCGGTCTCAATCTGGCCTTCAATCTGGTAACGGCTGAACAGTGGGATTTCATCCTTGTACAGCTTGATCTTGTTTTCGAAGGTGGGCATGACGGCGCGAACGAAGCTCAGGACGTCTTCGTACACGCTTTCGGCGTCGATCAGGACTTCGCCGATGTCCTGGCGGAGGTAGTCGCGCACGGCGCGGATGATCACGTTGCTTTCCTGGTGAATCAGGAACGGAGCCTTGCGCTCGCCGGCCGCCTGGGTAATGGCTTCCCAGAACTGCACCAGGTAGTCGAGGTCCCACTGGAGCTCTTCGGTGGTACGGCCGATGCCGGCAGTACGCACAATGATGCCCATAGACTTGGGCACCTGGACGCCGTTCATGGCTTCTTTCAGCTGGGCCCGCTCTTCACCTTCGATACGGCGGGAAATGCCGCCGGCACGGGGGTTGTTCGGCATCAGCACCAGGTAGCGGCCGGCCAGGGAGATGAAAGTGGTCAGGGCTGCGCCCTTGTTGCCACGCTCTTCTTTATCGACCTGTACGATGACTTCCTGGCCTTCGGAGACCACATCCTTGATGTTGATCTTGCCTTCGATCTGGCCCGGGGATTTCTTGAAGTATTCCTTGGAGATTTCCTTCAGGGGAAGGAAGCCGTGGCGGTCGGCACCGAAGTCGACAAAGGCAGCTTCCAGGCTGGGCTCTACGCGGGTGATGCGGCCTTTGTAAATGTTGGATTTTTTCTGTTCGCGGGTGCTGGATTCGATATCCAGGTCAAACAGCCGTTGGCCGTCTACAAGCGCTACGCGCAACTCCTCGGGGTGAGTTGCATTGATCAGCATTCTTTTCATGGAAAGAAAGGGTTCCTGTCGTTTGTTAGTGACAGAAAACCGGAGGGTTCGCATCAGCGAAGCAGGATGTGCGTGCCGCAGGCCCTGTTACAGCAGGGAGGGGCCGGCGGCCAGACGGATCATACCCTTATGGGGTGAGATCCTGTAAGTCTGAGACCACCGCCTGTGATTCGCCTGCCTGTGGGCAGGGAGAGTTCGTTCAGGTTGAGTGTCTGTTGACGCATAATATCCGTTTTCAGGTTCACACAAACTCCTGGGTCTCACGTCGTATTGGTTTGCAGACGGCCCGGGTTCGCGTGGCAATGATTCTTCGCGATGTCGCCCGACGGTTTTCCGTTCGGTTGTTTCAGCTCCCGGTCAGGTGCAGCCTCTCTGGGTCTGGCCTGTGAGTCCGGAAGTTTGTCTCCCGCCGTGCCCGGTAATGATTGGGCTTGCGGCGTTCAATCTCTTAATCAGTGTCGGTATACTGCTGCCGCTCCGGCTTCTGACCAGAGTTCGTCAGGCCGTAGACAAACGGCAGAGCACGCCGGAATATAACAGTAAAGGGCTGATCATTCAATCCTGCATTCATCCACCGCAAAAGGTTTCCCATGGCGCGTAATTCTGGTTCCCGTAACAAGCCGTCCAGGGCTGGCAAACCGGGCCGGCCGGGCTCTTCCCGGGCAGGGCAGGGCAGGGCTGCGGCACCTGCGCCGGCTGCCGCGCCGGCGGAGCGCACGGTGCAGAAGGGGGTGCAATGGGTCAGCGTAGATGAGGATATGGCCGGCCAGCGGGTGGATAACTTTCTGATGGCCCGCTTGCGGGGTGTGCCCAAAAGCACGGTGTACCGGATTGTCCGCAAGGGCGAGGTGCGGGTTAATAAAGGGCGCGTGAAGCCGGATACCCGCCTTCAGGCCGGTGATGTGGTACGTATTCCGCCCATGGTGCAGCAGGCGAAAGCGGAGCAGCCAAAGCCCGGTGACCGGGTGCAGGGCGTCATGGAAGCAGCCGTGGTGTTTGAAAACGACGATATGCTGGTGGTGAACAAACCCTCCGGTATTGCCGTGCACGGCGGCAGCGGTTTGAGCTTCGGGCTGATCGAAGTGCTCCGTTCTTCCCGGCCACAGGCGAAGTTCCTGGAGCTGGTGCACCGGCTTGACCGTGATACTTCCGGGCTGGTGATGGTGGCGAAGAAACGATCAGCCCTGCGTTTTCTGCAGGATGAACTGCGCCACAAGCGGATACGTAAACACTACCATGCGCTGGTGGCGGGCACCTGGCCGGAAAAGCTGGCGCGGGTGGCCGAGCCGCTGTTGCGTTACGAGATGCCTAACGGCGAGCGCCGGGTGAAGGTGAGTGGCGAGGGCAAGGAATCGCTCACGCTGTATCGGTGTTTGCAGCGGTTTGAGGGTTATTCGCTGGTTGAGGCTTCGCCGGTTACCGGCCGTACCCACCAGATTCGCGTACATTGTGCCTGGGCGGGCCACCCGATTGCCGGAGACGACAAGTATATGGATGACGCCAGCCTGAAGGCGTTTCGGGCCGTGGGTGGTGAACGGTTGATGCTGCACGCCCGGGCACTGGAGTTCACATTGCCCGGTTCAGGTGAAGCAATGCGGCTGGAAGCTCCGTATGATACCCCTTTCGGCAAGCTGGTTGATGCGCTTGCCCGTCGCAGTAAAGGTAAGTTCTGATGAATGTAAAAGTAGTGATTTTTGACTGGGACGGAACCCTGATTGATTCCGTAGACCACATTGCTGACAGCCTGCACCAGGCCGCCACCGAGCTTGGGTATCCGGAACTGGAGCGTGAGGCCTATCGGGATATCATCGGCCTGGGCATGATCGAGGCTCTGGAAAAGCTGTATCCGGGGCTGACCCGCGACGAAATGCAGCGCATCCGCGATGGTTACGCAGGGTATTTCTTCCAGAAGGTGACCACCCCGCAGAACGTATTTGACGGTATGGCCGACGTGGTTACCGATATCCGGCGTTCCGGGTGCGGCTGCTCTGTGGCGACCGGCAAAAGCCGGCGCGGCCTGGCGAGGGCCCTGACCTCCAGTGGCTTGGGCCCGCACTTCGATATCACCCGGTGTGCGGACGAAACCCGTTCCAAGCCGGATCCGCTGATGCTGGAGGAGATCCTGGCTTTCTACGGCTATGAGCCGGAAGAGGCGGTGATGATTGGTGATACCCGCTACGACCTGGATATGGCCCGGCGTATCGGTATGCCGTCCATTGGCGTTGAGTGGGGTGTGCACCAGCGGGATGTGCTGCAGGAATACGACCCCCGCGCGGTAGTTACGTCGGTAGACGAGTTGCGGCGGGTTCTGGGGCTTTAATGGTTTTGTTACCGCATTGATCGGTTAAGGGATAGCGGATGAGCGAGTGGGATTCGGACAAGCAGCCCGGCTGGGGCGATGAGCCGGCGCAACCTGAAGAAAAAGGGCAGGGTGCGTCTTCCGGTAAGAAAGGCTGGTTTGGCAAGAAGCAGCCGGCTATGCCGCCGGAGTCTGGCCGGGACTGGCGGCTGATCGAGAAGCTGGTGATGTCGTTGCAGGCGGAGCAGCGACGAAGCCGGCGCTGGGGCATCTTTTTCAAGTTTCTGACCTTCGGTTACCTGTTCGCGTTGCTGTTCCTGATCCGGTCTCCCATCGGTGATGGCATGGCGGGTGCCACCGGTGCCCACACGGCATTGGTAGAAGTGAATGGCACCATTGCGGCGGATGAGCTGGCCAGTGCCGACAATCTGGTGGGTGCGCTGCGCTCGGCTTTCGAGGCCGAGAACTCCAGGGCGGTTGTGCTGCGCATCAACAGCCCGGGTGGCAGCCCGGTGCAGTCCGGTTATGTCTACGACGAGATCAAGCGCCTGCGGGAAGAGTACCCGGATAAAAAGCTGTATGCGGTGATTTCCGATATTGGGGCTTCCGGTGCCTATTACATTGCCGCGGCGGCTGATGAAATCTACGCCAACCGGGCAAGCCTGGTGGGTTCTATCGGCGTGGTTGCCGGTGGTTTCGGTTTCACCGGCCTGATGGAGAAGCTGGGTGTTGATCGGCGGCTTTATACCGCTGGCGAAAACAAGGCGTTCCTGGATCCGTTCTCACCCGAGCGTGAAGGCGAGGTTGCCTTCTGGCAGAGCGTGCTTGAAAACACCCACAAGCAGTTCGTGGAAGCTGTTAAGGCTGGCCGGGGTGACCGCCTGGCGGATAACGAAGAATTGTTCTCCGGCCTGGTGTGGAGCGGCGAGCAGGCGCTGGAGCTTGGCTTGATTGACGGGCTGGGTAGCACCTCCTGGGTGGCTCGCCAGCTGGTGGGCGAAGAAAAACTGGTTGATTACAGCCGCAACCGTTCGCCGTTCCAGGAACTGGTGGACCAGCTTGGTGTTGCGGTGGGTGAGGGCGTGGCCAGCCGCATGCTGGAGTCCCGCCTGGAGATTCGCTGAGCCAGGCTTTTCGGGTGAAGCAGTCCTGGTCCGGCTTGATCAGGGCTGCAGCAGCGGATTAACGCCCAGTTCCCTGAGCAGGTCGATCAGCGCGATCAGCGGCAGGCCGATCAGGCTGTTCGGGTCTCGCCCTTCCATGCTTCGGAACAGGGCAATGCCGAGCCCTTCCATTTTGAAGCTGCCGGCGCAGTCGTAGGGCTGTTCCTTATTCAGGTAGTTTTCGATTTCTTCAGCTGTCAGTTCCCGGAAGTGGACCTCGAAAGGTTCGCACCGGGTTTTCAGGGTGCCGTTACGGGTGTCCAGTACCGCAAGCCCGGTCAGGAATCTCACGCTGTTGCCGCTGCTAAGGCCTAGTTGTTCCCGGGCCTTCCGGTGGCTGCCGGGTTTGTTCAGTAAGGTGCCGTCCGGTAGTGTGGCCACCTGGTCGGAACCGATGATGATTGTGTCCGGGTAGTGTTCTGCCAGGGCCCGGGCCTTGCCGGTGGCCAACCGGAGCGCGAGTTGTTCGGCGGATTCGCCGGGAGCCGGCGTTTCATCAATGTCTGGGCTCGCACTGTTAAAGGGTAGCCCCAGCCTTGCCAGCAGCTCTTTGCGGTAAGGGGAGGATGAGGCGAGCAGCAGGGGCGGTTGGTTCATGAATGCCTTCTGGTTCAGGTGTATGGTGCGGTGATTCAGGCGGAAACGCCGGAGGTTATCGTAAAATACCCCTACTTAAACGGGAAGGGGTGGGTTAAAAGCGATTAAGTCTTTGACAGCAGGCGGTCTCGCCCCTAAAATTGCGCGCCTATGTCTGAAGCACCGAATGCTCAACTGCCAAAATCCGTAGACCCTAACCGGCTGGCGGAACAGAACACGACCCTGGAGGGAATTATTCCGCTCGCGGGGCTTGTTCGTTTCTCCGAAGCGGTTCCGGGGTTGCCGGAAGGCAGCGAGTGCCACGTTAAGCTTTCCTTTTTTATGGATAGCGAACGTCGCCGGTTGGTGTCGGGTGAAGTATCCGCACCGGTGATACTGGAATGCCAGCGTTGCATGAATAACATGCAGACAACGCTGGAATCCCGTTTTGATTTGGGGCTTGTGCTCAACGATGAGCAGGCTCAGAGGTTGCCCAAGGCGTTGGAACCCTTGCCGATGGAAGACTACAACGCAGATTTGTGGGCCATGGTGGAAGATGAACTGTTGCTGGTTCTGCCGCCGTTCCCCCTGCATGAACGCCAGGATTGCCCGGCGAGCAAGGAACTGGAAGCACTGGAACCACAGCAGGCCACCGAGAAGCCCGAGGCAAAGAAACGCGAGGATAACCCGTTCAGTGTTCTGGCGGGCCTCAAGAACACCAAGCACTAACGTTTTCGTAATCAGGTCAGGAGCATAATCATGGCTGTACAGCAAAATCGCAAGACCCGTTCCAAGCGCGGCATGCGCCGTTCACACGATGCCCTGAGCACTGCTGCTCTGAGCACCGACGCAACTACTGGTGAAGTACATCGTCGTCACCACGTATCTCCGGACGGTTTCTACCGCGGCAAGCAGGTTGTTGAAGCTCGCGACGAGTAAGATCGTCGGGAAACTCTTCTGACCTGTGTCGCATGGACCCGTGGTGAGTAAACCAGTCACCATAGCCATTGATGCCATGAGCGGTGATCGTGGCGCTTCAGTGGTGGTCCATGCAGCGCTGGAAGCAGTGCGCGAAAATGAGGCCTTGAGTCTCGTTCTGGTAGGTATCCGGAGCGAGCTCGAGGCCTTGTTGCGTGATGGGCATGCCAGAATCCGCATTGTTGAAGCGGCGGATGTGGTGCGCATGAACGAGCGCCCTTCCCATGCGCTGCGACACAAGAAAAACTCCTCTATGGCCATTGCGCTCTCCCTGGTGCGTGATGGCGAAGCTCAGGGCTGTGTCAGTGCCGGAAATACCGGTGCGCTGATGGCTTTCGGGCGATCAATTATCCGCATGTATCCCGGCATTGAACGGCCGGCCATTGCCAAGCTGGTTCCCTCTTTGCGGGGCCGTTGCCACGTGCTCGACCTTGGCGCCAACGTGGATTCCAGCGCCGAAAACCTCTACCAGTACGCCTTGATGGGATCGCTGATGGCCACGGCGATCTGTAGCCTGGCCGAACCTCGCGTGGCCCTGTTGAACGTGGGTGAGGAAGAGATCAAGGGCAACGAACAGGTTCGCCTGGCCTCCCATATGCTTGCCCAGTGCGACACTCTGAACTACATAGGGTATGTCGAGGGCAACGACCTTTTCCGTGATGTGGCCGATGTTGTAGTGTGTGACGGCTTTGTGGGCAATATTGCCCTGAAGACCGGTGAGGGTGTTGCGGGGTTGCTGATCGAACTGCTGGAGCAGGCCTTTACCCGCTCGCTCTGGGGGCGCTTTGTGGGGCTCCTGGCCAAGCCGATTATCGGCCGGCTTTTGCAGCTGATGGACCCTTCACGGCATAACGGTGCCAGTTTGCTGGGGCTTCAGGGAGTCGTTATCAAGAGCCACGGCAACGCCAACGAGCGTGCGATGCTGGCGGCAATCCGGCAGGCAGTTCGCGAAGTGGAGCTGGAAGTGCCTCGTCGCATCAACGAACGGCTCGATGACCTGATTTTATAGGTCGCCAACGACTGCTGAGACTAAAGTCTGCCCGCATTTGCGCCCTTATTCGCGGATAATTGGCCTGAGTTGTACTATTGGCTAATCTCCACCCACCCTTCAATGACGATAAGATTCCGCCCATGAAATCAGCGTTTATTTTCCCCGGACAAGGCTCCCAGTCGGTAGGCATGCTTTCTGCTGCTGCCGAGGCGTGGCCTATGATCAGTGAAACCTTTGATGAAGCGTCTAATGTTCTGGGCTATGACTTGTGGCACCTGTGCCAGCATGGGCCGGCTGAAGAGCTGAATCAGACCATGGTAACCCAGCCTGCGTTGCTGACCGCCAGTGTCGCCTTGTGGCGCCAGTGGTGCGTGTCTGAAGGCCCGCGCCCGGACTTCTTGGCTGGCCACAGCCTGGGTGAGTACAGCGCCCTGGTGGCGGCTGAGAGCCTCGACTTCATTGAAGCTGTAAAGCTTGTTCAACTGCGCGGCGAGCTGATGCAGGATGCCGTGCCTGCCGGTGAAGGCAAGATGGCAGCCATTCTGGGCCTGGAGGACGCCGATGTGGTTGCGGCCTGTGAAGAAGCTGCCCAGGGCGACGTGGTTGCAGCAGTGAACTTCAACGCACCCGGCCAGGTGGTGATTGCCGGTTCCGCTGCGGCGGTAGAGCGAGCAATCGAGGCTTGCAAGGCAAAGGGTGCCCGCAAGGCCATGCCGCTGCCGGTGAGCGTGCCTTCCCACTGCTCCCTGATGAAAGGCGCTGCCGAGCAGCTGGCTGAAGCACTGGAGGATGTCCGCTTTAACGATGCTGTCATTCCGGTGGTTCAGAATGTGAATGCAGCCGTGGTTAAAGATGCCGATACGCTCAAGGCAAACCTCCTGAAGCAGTTGTATTCTCCGGTGCTTTGGACAGACTCTGTGCGGGCGTTGGTTGCCGAGGGCGTTAACGTGTCGGTTGAGTGTGGTGCCGGCAAGGTTCTGGCCGGGCTGGCCAAGCGCATTGACCGCCAGTTGGCGGTGAGCAGCATCGAAGATCCCGATTCTCTGGCAGCCGCCCTGAAGGCGTTTGGCCAGTCCTGATAAGCGGAGTTGTTTATGTCTTTGGAAGGCAAAGTTGCACTGGTAACCGGTGCTACCCGGGGGATTGGCAAGGCCATTGCCCATGAGCTGGCCCGGCAGGGTGCGGAAGTTGTGGGCACGGCTACCAGTGCTGAAGGTGCTGAATCCATTACCGAAGGCCTGAAGTCTGCTGGCTTCAAGGGCTACGGTATTGTGATGAACGTAGCCGATGCCGACAGCATCGAGGCGGGCCTGAAGCAGCTGACCGAACAGTCTGGTGCTCCGCAGATCCTGGTCAACAATGCGGGTATCACCCGTGATAACCTGTTGATGCGCTTGAAAGACGACGACTGGACGTCGGTGCTGGAAACCAACCTTTCCAGCGTTTACCGTACCAGCAAGGCCGTTTTGCGTGGTATGGCCAAGGCCCGCTGGGGCCGGATTATCAATATCAGTTCCGTGGTTGCCGGCATGGGCAACCCGGGGCAGGGCAATTATTGCGCTGCCAAGGCCGGGGTTGAGGGTTTCACCCGCAGCCTGGCCAAAGAAATGTCTAACCGCGGCATTACCGCTAACTGTGTAGCGCCCGGTTTTATTGACACCGATATGACCAAAAAACTGGACGACAAGCAGCGTGACGCTATGCTGGAAATTATTCCGGCAGGGCGTTTGGGCGAGCCGGAAGAAGTAGCTTCTGTGGTGGCTTTCCTGGCCTCTGAGGGCGCAGCTTACGTTACCGGAGAAACCATTCATGTGAATGGCGGCATGTACATGGGTTAAGCCCGTTTCGGGCTGTAGTGCAACCCCTTGTCGCACAACATGTTTAACTGAATCCCTGCTTGTTTGCAGGTAGGGTTTAAACTAAACTGGCAGCCATTGAGTTGCTTGGTTGACACTAAAGTGAGGACATTATGAGTACAGTTGAAGAGCGCGTGAAGAAGATTGTTTGTGAGCAGCTGGGCGTTAAAGAGTCCGAAGTTCAGAACACATCTTCTTTTGTAGAGGATCTTGGCGCTGACTCACTGGACACTGTTGAGCTGGTTATGGCCCTGGAAGAGGAATTCGAAACTGAAATTCCTGATGAAGAGGCTGAGAAGCTGGGCTCCGTTCAGGACGCAATCGACTATATTGTCGCGCATACCTGATACTCAGTAGATCAGATAGCCAGGCTAAAAGCCGTCCTTTAGGCTTCTTGAAGGACGGCTTTTTTATTGGCTGAATATCAGCATTTCGGTTAAAAACGACACGGAATATTCAGGTGAGTGGGGTTATGAGCAAGCGACGGGTTGTCATTACAGGCATGGGGATGTTGTCCCCGGTAGGGAACGATGTCAGTACCTCCTGGAACGCAGTGTGTGCCGGGCGCAGTGGCATTGGCCAGATCGACCGGTTCGATGCCAGTGAATACGGCACGCGTATCGGCGGGGCGGTGAAGGACCTGGATATCGAACCCTGGCTGTCTTCCAAAGAAGCCCGCAAGCTTGACGCTTTCATTCACTATGGCCTGATTGCCGCCCAGCAGGCGGTGGACGACAGTGGCCTGGAACAGTTCGACAAGCTCGACAAGGAGCGGGTGGGCATTGCCATCGGTTCCGGTATTGGCGGCCTGGAGTACATCGAAAAGAACATTATCCAGATGGAAAAGGCCGGCCCCCGCAAGGTATCTCCGTTCTTTGTGCCGGCGTCTGTGATCAATATGATTTCCGGTAATGCGGCTATCCGGTTTGGCTACAAAGGCCCGAACATCGCCATTGTGACCGCCTGCACCACCGGTACCCACAATATTGGCTATGCGGCCCGCACCATCGCCTATGGCGACGCTGACGTGATGCTGGCCGGTGGTGCCGAAATGGCCACCACCCGTTCCGGCATTGCGGCATTCTCTTCCGCCCGTGCCCTGTCGACCCGCAATGATGAGCCGGAAAAGGCCAGCCGCCCCTGGGACAAGGAGCGCGACGGCTTTGTGTTGAGTGATGGGGCTGGCGTGCTGGTCCTGGAAGATCTGGAACATGCAAAAGCCCGTGGCGCGACGATTTACGGCGAAGTGGTCGGCTTTGGCATGAGCGATGACGCCCACCACATTACCGCACCCCCTGCAGACGGCGACGGCGCTGCCCGGTCCATGGCCAATGCCTTGCGGGATGCGGGCCTGAAGCCGGAAGAAGTGGATTACATCAACGCCCACGGCACATCGAGCCTGGTGGGTGATGTAGCCGAAGTGGCTGCTGTTAAATCGGTATTTGGTGGCCATGCGCAAAAGCTGGCCATGAGCAGCACCAAGTCCATGACGGGCCACCTGCTGGGCGCTGCCGGTGCCGTTGAGGCCATTTTCTCGGTGCTGGCCCTGCGCGACGGCATTCTGCCGCCAACCATCAACCTGGATAACCCGGATGAAGGTTGCGACCTGGACTTCGTGGCCAATCAGAGCCGCAAATCCGATGCCCGGGTAGCGCTGTCTAACTCCTTCGGCTTTGGCGGTACCAACGGTACGTTGATTTTCCGCCGTTACGAAGGCTGAGACCTCTGTGGTAAAGCGCTTCTGGGCAGATGAAACCGGTTTGCCGGCGGCAGACCGGGGCCTGGCCTACGGCGATGGCCTGTTTGAAACCATTCGTGCAGAAGGGAGCTCAGCCCCCTGGCTGGATTACCACCTGGCCCGACTGGTGCGGGATGCTGCCCGGCTGGGAATTGAGGTGCGTCAGGACGAACTGCTCGCGGCCAGCCGCGAAGCCCTTGAGCGTTACGGAAGCCCCGGGAAGGTGTGGGTCCTGAAGTTGATCCTGACCCGTGGTGCGGGTGGGAGAGGCTATCGCCCGGGGGGCGGTATGGAGCCCAACCTGCTGGTTTCCTGTTCCGATGCGCCGCCGATGCCCGATTCTGCCGGCGTGGTGGTGGAGTTCTCATCAGTACCCCTTACGGTCAATCCCTTGCTGGCCGGTATCAAATCCCTCAATCGCCTGGAACAGGTGATGGCGGCCCGGGAGCTCTCCGGTGACTGCTTTGAGGTGCTGATGGCAGATGCCGCAGGGCATATTGTCGAGGGCACCCGAACCAATCTGTTTGTACTCACCGATGAAGGCTGGATAACACCCCCCGGGAATTCGGTGGCCGTGGCTGGTGTTATGCGCCAGCTGGTTATCGAGCGCTTGCAGCAGGCCGGGGAGCCGTTCCAGGAAGCACCCATCACCAGGGAACAGTTGCAGCCGGAAGTTTGCCGGGGCCTGTACCTCACCAACAGCGTGCTCGGGGTAGTGAGGGTTCGCAACCTGGCGGGCCAGGATTTGCCTGCAGAGCGGTGCCTTGCGACAATCTGCCGTCTCTCCACAACTTTGGAATAATGCGTGTGTTCAGGAAGTTACTGATTCTGATTGTGGCTCTCGCGATCCTGGCGGCTGCTGGCGCCGGTTTGTGGCTATGGCAGGGCCTGCAGACCCTGAAGCAACCGGTTGCCCTGGATGAGCCGGTGTTGTTCAGTGTAGAGCAGGGCACCTCCTTTGGCCGGCTGGCGCAGAAGCTGTCGGACGACGGCCTGGTCAGCGATCCGCTCTGGTTAAAGCTATACGGCCGCCTGAACCCGGAACAGACCCGTATCAAAGCCGGTGACTACGAACTTCAACCGGGGATGACGCCACTGGCCATGCTCGACACCATGGTACAGGGCAAGGTGAAACTCTGGTCCGTCCAGTTTATTGAGGGCTGGACCTTCTCTGACATGAGAACCGCCCTGGCCAACTCCAGACGGCTCCGGAAAGAAACCACAGACTGGACTGACGAGCAGGTTATGGAAGCCGTTGGCGCCGAAGGCCAACACCCTGAGGGTTGGTTCTTCCCGGATACCTACATGTTCAGTGGCAGCGAGACCGACCTGGATATCCTCAAACGCGCCTATAAGCGGATGACGGCTGTCCTTGAAGAAGAGTGGGAGAACCGGGAAGAAGGCTTGCCCTATAGCTCCCCCTACGAAGCATTGATCATGGCCTCGATTGTCGAGCGGGAAACCGGTGTAGCCTATGAGCGGCAGCAGGTGGCCGGTGTGTTTGTGCGCCGCTTGCAGAAAGGCATGCGCCTGCAGACCGACCCGACGGTGATCTACGGCATGGGTGACAGCTACGATGGCCGTATCCGTACCCGGGACCTGCGCGCCTACACGCCCTATAACACCTACCGGATTGACGGCCTGCCACCCACGCCCATTGCCTTGCCCGGCCGGGATTCGGTACATGCCGCCTTGCACCCGGACGACGGCGACGCCCTGTACTTCGTAGCCCGTGGTGACGGAAGCCACACGTTCTCCCGCACCCTGGCCGAACACCAGAAAGCGGTCCGGGAGTTCCAGCTGAACCGCAGAGAAGATTACCGATCCTTCCCGGCACCGGATGCCGGCGCAGATGACAACGAGGAAAACTGATGGCTGCCAGAGGCCGCTTTATTACCTTTGAGGGCACCGAGGGGGTTGGTAAATCCACCCAGTTGCAGAACGCGGCAGACACGCTGACATCGCTGGGGATTGATGTGGTGGTTACCCGGGAGCCGGGTGGCACGCCCATGGCGGAAAAGATCCGGGAGCTGTTGCTGGCCCCCAGGGAAGAACCGGTGCATGAAACCACCGAACTGCTGCTGATGTTCGCCGCCCGTGCCCAGCACCTGCACAACCGGATTCTGCCGGCACTGGCCGCAGGCAAGTGGGTGCTGTGTGACCGCTTTACCGATGCCACCTTCGCGTATCAGGGAGGGGGCAGGGGGGTGCCTGAGGAGCGCATAGCGCTGCTGGAAACCCTGGTGCAGGGCGATGTGCGGCCGGACCATGTTGTCCTTCTGGACGCACCGGTAGAAACCGGCATGGCCCGCGCAAAGAAGCGGGGCGAACTGGACCGGTTCGAGCAGGAAGAACTGGCCTTTTTCCAGCGGATTCGCGATACCTACCTGGCCCGGGCGACCGCTGCACCCATGCAATACCATGTTGTGAATGCCGCCTTGCCCCTGGCGCAGGTTTCGGAAAGTGTGACGGGATTGCTGTCGGCCCTTGCCCGCGTTGATAGTTGATTTCGTGCACTTTCTGTCGCGATCTGCTTTAATTGCAACACATTCTCGATTAAAGGCGTGCAGCTTGAATGCTTGACGCAAAGCTTCTGAAACTGCCGGTCAATTCACACCAACACCATCACGAACATCACCAGATTGTGGTGGGCGTGCGTGGCGCTGCCGAACTGAGTGTCGACGGCGTGGGTTCGTTTCTGGACACCTGGAAAGCCTGCCTGGTGCCAACCGAAGCCCGGCACGACTACTGCGGGGACTACGAGAACCACGTGCTGGTGATTAACCTGGACCCGCTGAGCCCTGTCCTGGATTCCCCGGCCCATGCCGACTACGAACGCATGGCCGGGGTCTTCGAGAAGCCCCGCACTATCCAGATGGACAACCGGCTGCAGGGCCTTGTGCAGTTTGCCGCCGGAGAATTCGACCGCTCCCCGGATAACGAACCCCTGCACCGGCACCTTGCGGCCAGTATCCTGTATTCCATGGCCGACCGGATTGTAGACGGGCAGGCCACCCGTGCCAGCCGGCACAGCATCAGCCCGGACGCCATTCGCCGGTATATCGTCGATAACCTGCACCGGAAGATCACCGTGCAGGACCTGGCCCGGGAAGCCTGCCTGAGTACCAGCCGTTTCCACGAAGTGTTCCGCGAAGTGTCGGGCATTACCCCGCATCAGTTTCTGATTCAGACCCGGCTCGACCAGGCCGTGCGCCTGTTGTCGTCAACGTCCCTCTCGGTGTCTGAAATCAGTTACCGGACCGGCTTTTCCTCCCAGAGCGCACTCACCAATGCCCTGCGCAAATACAAGGGAACGACCCCGTCCCGGTTACAGATTGGTGACCGGGTAGCCTGATCTGCCCGTAAAACCGACAGTCCCGTAGGATTGTGCAAAACAATCGTAGGATTTTGTAAGCCGGGCATCCGTAGTAATACTAACTTATAGCGTCTGTATTCCCGCCTTGCGGAAGCAGGGTAGGCGATTGTCGCAAACCAGCGGCGGTCGACTATAGTGAAGGAGTATCCGTGCGGGTAAGTCCCGCTCCAGTCAGGAAGATTTCAGGTAAACAAGAAAAACAGTGCAGTCCGCAGGCCACGTGCCGGCGCTGTGCTCTGAGAGCGGACCGAGGTCCGACTCACTTAAACCGGAGGAGCCTTATGGCTAGTGGCGTTTGGATCAGTCTATTTGCGTACTTTGCAATCATGATTGCCATTGGCATTTATGCAATGCAGAGATCTACGTCTTCATCTGAAGATTACATGCTCGGTGGGCGGGCACTCAGCCCGAAAGTAGCGGCACTGTCTGCCGGTGCTTCCGATATGAGTGGCTGGTTGCTTTTGGGTCTGCCCGGGGCATTGTATGTATCCGGTCTGGCTTCAGCCTGGATCGGTATCGGCCTGTTTGTGGGCGCATTCTTTAACTGGGTTCTGGTGGCACCCCGCCTGCGGGAACAAACCGTTCACTACGGTAACGCCATCACCATCCCGTCTTTCCTTGCAAACCGGTTCCCGACTCAGGCCCTGTCCCTGAGAACCGTGTCTGCCATTGTTATCGTTATCTTCTTTGCGGTTTACACCGCATCCGGCCTGGTTGCCGGTGGCAAGCTGTTTGAAAGTGCCTTTGCCGGCATCTTCAACTTCGGCGGCCTGAGCGATTATGCAGTGGGTATTGTAATCACCCTCGGCGTGGTTCTGGCCTACACCGTAGTAGGCGGCTTCCTGGCAGTGAGCATGACCGACTTCGTGCAGGGCTGCATCATGATGCTGGCACTGGTGATCATGCCGGCGGTGGTTCTGTTCGGTGAAGGCGGTGGCGGCTTCGCCCAGGCTTCTGAAACCCTGAACAGCGTCGACCCGACCCTGCTGTCCTGGACCGAAGGCTTGACCTTTATCGGTTGGCTGTCAGCGGTTACCTGGGGTCTTGGCTACTTTGGCCAGCCGCATATCATTGTGCGCTTTATGGCTATCCGCTCCCTGAAAGACGTTCCGACCGCCCGTAACATCGGTATGGGCTGGATGGGTATCTCCCTGATCGGTGCCATCTCACTGGGTATCTTCGGCCGTGCCTACGCCGTTCGTAACGGTATGGACATCGCAGACCCGGAAACCATCTTCATCATCCTGTCTGACCTGCTGTTCCACCCGCTGATCACCGGCTTCCTTTACGCAGCCCTGCTGGCGGCGGTCATGAGCACCATCTCCAGTCAGCTGCTGGTATCGTCTTCCTCACTGACTGAGGACTTCTACCGCCTGTTCCTGCGCAAAGAAGCGACCGACAAAGAGTGCGTAAACGTCGGCCGTGCCTGCGTTGTAGCCGTTGGCCTGGTAGCGGCAGTTATCGCCTCTGACCCGGACTCACAGGTCCTGGCCCTGGTCAGTAACGCCTGGGCAGGCTTCGGTGCCGCCTTCGGCCCGCTGATCCTGCTGTCCCTGATGTGGTCCCGCACCAACGGCGCCGGTGCCATTGCCGGTATGGTCGTGGGTGCTGCGACTGTAATGATCTGGATCTCCCTGGGCTGGAATGGCAGCTTCATGGGTGGCCCGGGCGTATATGAAATCATCCCTGGTTTCGTTGCCGCCTTCATTGCCATCGTAGTGGTCAGCCTGGCCACCAAGGATTCTGGTGAGTACCAGCATATCCAGCGGTAACAGAATCCACTGATTCACATCAGTGTTCTGACAAGGGCTCCCCAAGGGGAGCCCTTTTTTGTACCTGAAACCCACACATGGTTCGGCGCTGGCCACGGGGTGGGGGAGTCTTTTCTGCAGGGAAAAAGATGTCTGAGCGAAGCGAGTTGTTTTTCCCGGAAGAAAGACTCCCCCCGCCGCGGGGCCGGCACAACTCCCGGGCTGGAATTCCACACGGGCACTGGGTTTCCTGAAAAACAATTATTTGGGTAAACCTGAGGCATAAAAAAACGCCAGCCCGAAGGCTGGCGTTTCAGATCAGAGGTAAAGCTACCTCAGAGGGTCTCAGGCTACGGAAGCCTCAGATGCCTTCTGGGTGTACTCTTCCATCTGGTCGAAGTTGAGATACTTGTAGATCTCTTTGGACATGCTGTTCAAATCCTTGGCGTACTCCATGTACTCCGCCGGAGTCGGGAGTTTGCCCAGTACCGCGCCCACAGCTGCCAGTTCCGCAGAGGTCAGGTACACGTTGGCACCATCGCCCAGACGGTTCGGGAAGTTACGGGTAGAGGTAGACAGAACCGTAGACTTGGCAGCTACACGTGCCTGGTTACCCATGCACAGGGAGCAGCCCGGCATCTCGGTGCGAACACCGGCGGTGCCGTAGGTGTTGAAGTAGCCTTCTTCCATCAGCTGCTGCTGGTCCATCTTGGTGGGCGGAGACATCCACAGACGGGTCTTGAGCGGCTCTTTGTTCTGCTCAAGCAGCTTGCCGGCAGCGCGGAAGTGACCGATGTTGGTCATGCAGGAACCGATGAACACTTCGTCTACCTTGTCGCCAGCCACTTCGGACAGGAACTTGGCATCGTCAGGGTCGTTCGGGCAGCACACGATCGGCTCTTTGATGTCGGCCAGGTCGATTTCGACCACGTGGGCGTATTCTGCGTCTGCATCAGCACGCATCAGCTTCGGATTGGCCAGCCACTCTTCCATCTGCTGGGCGCGACGCTCCAGGGTACGCGGATCGCCGTAACCTTCGGCAATCATCCAGCGTAGCATCACGATGTTGGAGCGCAGGTACTCGGCAACAGACTCTTCAGACAGGTTGATGGTACAACCGGCAGCAGAGCGCTCAGCAGAAGCGTCAGACAATTCGAACGCCTGCTCAACGGTCAGGTGCTCCAGACCTTCGATTTCCAGGATGCGGCCAGAGAACTCGTTGATCTTGCCTTTCTTCTCAACAGTCAGCATGCCGTTCTTGATGCCGTACAGCGGAATGGCATGTACCAGGTCACGCAGGGTGATGCCCGGCTGCATTTCGCCTTTGAAGCGAACCAGAACGGATTCCGGCATATCCAGCGGCATAACACCGGTGGCTGCAGCAAACGCGACCAGGCCAGAACCGGCCGGGAAGGAGATGCCCATCGGGAAACGGGTGTGGGAGTCACCACCGGTGCCCACGGTGTCCGGCAGCAGCATGCGGTTCAGCCAGGAGTGGATGATACCGTCGCCCGGACGCAGGGAAACACCGCCACGGGTACGGATGAAGTCCGGCATGGTGTGCTGCATTTCAACGTCAACCGGCTTCGGATAAGCGGCGGTGTGACAGAAGGACTGCATAACCAGGTCAGCCTGGAAGCCCAGACACGCCAGGTCTTTCAGTTCGTCACGGGTCATCGGACCAGTGGTGTCCTGGGAGCCAACGGTGGTCATGTGCGGCTCGCAGTAGGTACCCGGGCGCACGCCCTGGCCTTCTTCCAGGCCGCAGGCCTTGCCGACCATCTTCTGGCCCAGGGTGAAGCCCTTGGTACCGGCTTCCGGATCTTTCGGCAGGCGGAACAGGTCTGTCGGGCCCATGCCCAGTGCAGTACGCGCCTTGGCGGTCAGGCCACGGCCGATGATCAGCGGGATACGACCGCCGGCCTGAACTTCGTCCAGGATGACGTCAGACTTGAACTTGAACTCGGAGATGGTCTCGCCGGCTTCGTTCAGGATCTTGCCTTCGTACGGGCGGATTTCGATCACGTCGCCCATGTTCATGTTGTCTACAGGTGCTTCGAAAACCAGGGCGCCGGCATCTTCCATGGTGTTGAAGAAGATCGGGGCAACCTTGTTACCGATACACACACCGCCGGCACGCTTGTTCGGCACGCCCGGGATGTCGTCGCCGAAGAACCACAGAACAGAGTTGGTGGCAGACTTACGGGAAGAACCGGTACCGACTACGTCACCTACGAAGGCAACCGGCAGGCCCTTGGACTTGATTTCTTCGATCTGGCTCATCGGGCCAGTTACGCCGGGCTCTTCCGGCTTCAGGCCGTCGCGTTCCATCTTATAGGCGGCGCGGGCGTGCAGCGGGATGTCCGGGCGGGACCAGGCATCCGGAGCCGGAGACAGGTCGTCGGTGTTGGTTTCGCCGGTTACCTTGAACACCACCATCTTGGTGCTTTCGGGAACCTTGTTCTTGTTGGTGAACCACTCGGCGTTGGCCCAGGACTCAACAACAGACTTGGCAACGGCGTTGCCGGCGTCCATCTTTTCTTTAACGTCGTTGAACGCGTCGAACATCAGCAGAGTGTGCTTGAGTTCTTCACCAGCCAGTTCGGCCAGTTCGCTGTCGTCCAGAAGGTCGACCAGGGTAGCGATGTTGTAGCCGCCCTGCATCATGCCCAGCAGCTGGACAGCCTTCTTCTTGTCGATCAGCGGGGAAGCAGCTTCGCCTTTAACGATCGCGGTCAGGAACGCAGCTTTTACGTAAGCGGCTTCGTCCACTCCCGGCGGAACGCGGTTTTCCAGCAGGTCAACCAGGGTGGCTTCTTCACCAGCCGGCGGGTTCTTCAGCAGCTCGATCAGACCAGCAGTCTGCTCGGGGTTCAGGGGCTTGGGCGGGATACCCAGGGCTTCACGTTCAGCAACGTGTTCACGATAGGCTTCTAACACGATATGGACCCTCATCAGTTGGAATGTTCCGCGCTGTGGGCGTGGTGCCCGGCGGGAGTTTTTTGGCGAAAAGGCCGCAGGAGCCTCTGAATAAGGCCTCAAATCACCGATGGGGTTTCAGGATTTATTCAGAGACTCCTTGATCTGGCGCTGCATTCTATAGGAAAGCCCTTATAAAGTTAAGTTGGACAGAGGTCGGAGAGTTCTGTTAGGTGCGTTATACTCCCGCGCTTGTTGAACCGGACCGTTGCCAAAGCCATGAACGAAGCCCTGCAAGAGATACACGATTTCCTGCCCTGCCGAACGCCATCGCGCTGGATCGAGAACGCCCTGGCCAACCAGGACCTGATGCTGATTGACCACGCCCATTGCGAAAAGAAAGCAGCCTCCACCGCCCTGAGCCTGATGTACCGGTATGTGGACAACACCGACCTGCTGAAAAAAATGTCCCGCCTGGCACGGGAAGAGCTACGGCACTTCGAGCAGGTGCTGGCAATCATGAACAAGCGGGGTGTGGCCTACACCCACCTGACGCCGGCCCGCTATGCCGCCGGCCTGCGCGAAGCCGTGCGCAAGGACGATCCAGGCCGCCTGGTGGATGTGCTGATTGTCGGTGCCATCATCGAAGCCCGCTCCTGCGAACGCTTCGCAGCCCTGGCACCGCACCTGGATGAGAAACTGGCGGAGTTCTACAACAGCCTGCTGAAATCCGAAGCGCGGCATTACCAGGATTACCTGAAGCTGGCGGTACAGGCCAACGGCGGCCCGGTGGATGAGCGGGTAGCGGATTTTATGGCCATCGAGCAGCGGCTGATTGAAGAGCCGGATTCGGAGTTCCGGTTTCATAGCGGGCCTTTGGCAAAAAGTTCTTAAAGCTCCTGGCACAAGGCCATCCACCGGGCAATCCCCGCACTTCGGTATTTCTGCTTGTGCAGGATGAAGTAGAAATGCCGGTCAAACTGCCGGTGGGGCACTTTCAGGGGCACCAGGCTGCCGCGTTTGAAGGCATCGGCCAGCACCACTTCTGACAGACATCCGATGCCCAGGTCCGCTTCCACGGCGCGCTTGATGGCTTCGGTGTGTTCCAGTTCCAGTAATACGTTCAGGTCTGGCAGCAGGCCGTGCATGCCGCGCTCGAAGCTCTGGCGGGTGCCGGAGCCCTGTTCCCGCAAAATCCAGGTGGCGGCGCGCAGGTCGTCGTCGGTCAGTTCGCCCTTTGCTGCCAGCGGGTGGGTAGGGGAGCAGAAGGCTACCAGCCGGTCTTCCCGCCAGGGGATCACTTCCAGTTCCGATGCTTGCAGTTCGCCTTCAATCAAGCCGATGTCCAGCTCAAAGTCCCTGACCCGTTTTGCGATGGTGCTGGTGTTGGCCACTTCCAGCGATACTTTCGGCCGGGTAGGGGTATTCATGTATTGGGCCATCACGCCAACGGCCAGATAGTTACCTATGGTCAGTGTGGCACCTACTTTCAGGGCGCCGACTTCCGAGTGCTTGCTCAGGGCCTGTTCCAGTTCGGTGGCCTGGGCCAGTAGGGACTCGGCCTTAGGCCGGTACAGCCTGCCCAGTTCGTTCAGCTGCAGGCGCTTGCCTACGCGGTCGAACAGCTGGATGTCGAACTGGTTTTCCAGTTCCTTCAGGGCACTGCTGGCAGCCGACTGCGACATGGCCAGGGATTCCGCAGCCCGGGTGATGTTCTGGAAGTGGGCGGCGGCAAGGAAGACTTCGAGCTGACGGAAACTGTATTTCATGATTGGTCCGGCACTGTTGCAGCTTTTTTAATGGGTGAGGCCATGTTATCGATAAAATCGAACAGGTTTATGAGAACAGCCTGTTTTGTCGATTTCAAGCAAAAGGTTAAACTGGTTACCAATTGATGACTGACCGCAAATAATCTGGCGAGGGCCCCATGAGCAAAATGATGAAAGAAACCGTGACCAGTGTGCATCACTGGAACGACACCTTGTTCAGTTTCAAAACCAGCCGGGACCCGGGCTTCCGTTTCAAGAACGGCCATTTTGTGATGATCGGCCTGGAAACCGATGGCAAGCCGCTGATGCGTGCCTACAGCATCGCCAGTGCCAATTACGAGGAAGAACTGGAGTTCTTCTCTATCAAAGTGCCCGATGGCCCGCTGACTTCCCGCCTGCAGCAGATCAAGGTAGGTGACGAGATCCTGGTCAGCCGCAAGCCCACTGGCACCCTGGTGCTGGATAACCTGCTGCCGGGCCGCAACCTGTGGCTGATCAGCACCGGTACCGGGCTGGCGCCGTTTATGAGCATTATCAAAGACCCGGAAGTGTACGAGGCCTTCGATAAGGTGATCCTCACTCACGGCGTGCGCTACGTATCTGAACTGGCGTACCAGCAAGAGATCGACGAATTGCCGGAGAATGAATTCTTTGGCGAGATGGTGTCCGGCAAGCTGCTGTACTACCCGACCGTTACCCGGGAGCCGTTCCGCAACCAGGGCCGCCTGACTGAAGCCATGAAAACCGGCAAGATCACGCGGGATCTGGGCCTGCCGGAATTTGATATCGAGCAGGACCGCTTCATGATTTGCGGCAGCCCGAGCATGCTCAAGGATACCTGCAACATCCTCAACGACATGGGCTTTAAAGAAGCCCGTGGCGGTGACATGGGCCACTATGTTATCGAGCGGGCATTTGTGGAGCAGTAAATGAGGCCGCTGATTCCGTTGTTGCTGACGGCCATGCTGTTGGCCTTGTCCGGGTGCGATGCGGACCGGGACCCGGTGACGGCGGACTCGCTGGCCCTCAAGCCTGCCCAGCTGGACTGGGTGGGCCAGAAAATCTTCGCCAACGAATGCGCCAGCCGGTTCGATTGCCTGGTGCACTGGAACGAAGGCGAAGCCTTTCCGTCTCTGGGTATCGGGCACTTTATCTGGTATCCGGAGGGGGTAGAGGGCCGATTCACAGAAAGTTTCCCCCAGCTTATCCGTTACATGGTGCAACGCCAGGCCAAGGTGCCAGACTGGTTGCGCAGCCTCGAGCCCTTCGATGCGCCCTGGCCTGACAGGGCTGCGTTTCTCGTCCTGGAAGATTCTGCCAGGATTGCCGAGTTGAGAGAGTTTTTGGCCGGAACCCAGGGGCTTCAGGCGGAGTTCATTTTTCGGCGGGCAGCTGAATCTCTGGGCAAGATCGTGGCGGCCGCTCCGGAGAATCGCCAGCAGCAGGTAAGTGCTCACCTGGAAGCTTTGAGTGCCACCCCCGGCGGCGTATACGCCCTTATGGATTATGTGAACTTCAAGGGCGAGGGGCTCGCGGAAGGTGAGCGTTACCAGGGCCAAGGCTGGGGGCTGTTGCAGGTCTTGCTGGAGATGGACACGGCAGGCGATAAAACCGAATTGCAGTCGTTCCGGGAAGCCGCCGGCCGGGTGCTTGCCCGGCGGGCGGAGAATGCCGGGAATCCGATTGAGCGGGAATGCTGGCTGCCAGGCTGGCTGAAGCGGCTGGAAACCTATCGGGAGCCAGCCGGCGGCCCCGAATCATAGCGGGGCTTTCTTCAGGTCCGGTTCCTGCCCTGAACGGGCTTCCAGCCACCAAACGTGCGTGTCCCAGTCACCAAGTACAATCCGCCGGGCGGGTTCGCCGTTGGCTTCCAGGTCATGGATGGCCGGTCGGTGAGTGTGGCCGTGGATCATCAGCTGTACGCCATGATGTTCAAGCTCTTTCACCACTTCTTCGGGCGTGACATCCATGATGTCTTCGGCTTTGCCCTGATTCTTGGCCATGGACATCTGGCGCAGCTGTCGCGCCATCTGCTGGCGGTCTTCCAGTGGGCGGGCCAGCATCATTTTCTGCATCTGCGGATTGCGCATGTTGGCCCGGAACTTCTGGTATTCCACGTCGGCGGTGCACAGGCTGTCGCCATGCATCAGCAGGGCAGGGGTGCCGTACAGGTCGATCACAGTAGGGTCGTCCAGCAGGGTGGCGCCGGCCCGCTCGCAGTAGTCATTGCCGATCAGGAAGTCACGGTTGCCGTGCATCAGGAAAATCTCTGTGCCACTGTCCCGCACTTCACGGAGTGCCGCAGCTACCTGTTCCTGCAGCGGCGTGCGTTCGTCGTCGCCAATCCAGGCTTCAAAGAAGTCGCCCAGAATGTACAGCTGCTCCACACCCATGGCGTGGGTTTTCAGGAACCCGAGAAAGGCGCCCGTGATGTCCGGGCGCGATTCTTCCAGGTGCAGGTCGGAGATAAACAGCGTGGTCACGCGTCCTCCAGAACCTCGGCCTTCTCGATAACCACGTCCTCGAAGGGAACGTCCTGGTGGCCGGCGTTCATGGTGGTGCGAACGGCGCGGATCTGATTCACGGTGTCCATGCCGTCAACAACCTTACCGAACACGCAGTAACCCCAGCCTTCGGCATTCTTGGTAGTGTGGTCCAGGAAGCCGTTGTCCTGCACGTTGATGAAGAACTGGGCAGTTGCGGAGTGCGGGTCCATGGTGCGGGCCATGGCGATGGTGCCGGTTTTGTTGCTCAGGCCGTTATCGGCTTCGTTCTGGATCGGCTCGCGGGTTTTGCGCGGGGTCATGCCCGGCTCGAAGCCGCCGCCCTGGATCATGAAATTGCTGATTACCCGGTGGAAGATCAGGCCATCGTAGAAACCTTCACGAACATACTGCTCGAAGTTCTTGGCGGTTTCCGGCGCGTTTTCGTAGTCCAGTTCCAGTTTGATATCACCGAGGTTGGTTTTCAGCAGAATCATCAGGGCTTCCTGTAGTTTGAGGTCGGAATGATCAAAGTCGCTATTGTACTGAAGAGTTTCGTTGTGTGCATGAGTCCTGAGACTATTTGTGAGTATAATAGGCGGTTTCGTGCGACACGTTATCGTGTCGTGTGATTGGTGGTAGCTAGCCTTGGCACCAGAAATCGTTGATATTCAATGATTTGAAGCCGAAAATAGCATACTAAGCATAGCTGAATAGCCAAACTGGGCGAACAGCTCAGGAAAAATATCGGACCATCCGATACAAGAAATCTACGGCTATCCGATCAATAAGTGATCGATTTTCGTGATTTCTTAAAGCTGAAGGACAATTTTTTGTAAAAAATTGTTACAGAGCACGAAGCCCTATAGGGGATCACGACCCCTACGGGGTTCGTGCGCCCTCTAAATAGGTTACTGAGTGCAATGTCTCTAAAGTCGCGAGACTTGAGTGCTTAGTATCCAACCACGCGGAGCGAAAGCTCTGTCTGTTAATGTCCGGCTGATCGCCTGCCTGGCGAAAGGTATCGGATCCTCGCATGTACCTGCGAGTTCACTACGACGGCATGCTATTGGGGCCAACCCGATGGTGTGAAGCCCGTCTGACAATGTCGCATTCCCAGAGATTATCCAACTCGGCGACGAGATGGATATCAACTCCGAATCGCACGGAGTTGGTGCGGCTAGTGACCCCTCCCTACGGTTAACACATGTGAATCATCGACAAACCCATCGTAACTATTGACGGGCCTACGGCGATTATCGGCCCCAGCCAAAAATCGGCAACGCGGTTGGTCATTACTGTGGAACTAAGTGATGCGGTACCGAAGAACCGCCGGTGGATAGATGGAACCTAAGGGGATGGATTGGTGACAGACAGGGAACGTGGAAACCCTGATCTCTGGCCCAGCAAAGGGCAGGCAACGCGCAAGCGAAGCTGATCAGAGTGAGGAGTAGGAAGGTGCAAAAAGCAAATGGCTGGCTGTAATGGCGAGCATAGCGGCTGAAACACGCCGACGTGGGAAACCATGGCTGACGTGCACCTGGTCTATTAGCGTGATGACACTTGCCGATTTCGGCGAGGATTAAAGCAACGAACCCGAGGGGGTAGATATCCCCCTCGGGGGACATCTGCCTCCGGAGGATTCTTTAAATTCCTCAAGGAGGACAGTATGAAAACAAATCTGGCTTACCCAGAAACGTCTGCGTCTTCCAGCAGCAGGGTAACATCTTGGCAGGAGGTTCCTTGGGCCACGGTGGAAACCACTGTTCGAAAAACGCAGTTGAGAATCGCGCAGGCGGCAAAAGACGAAAACTGGCGGAAGGTAAAACGCCTCCAACGGTTGTTAGTCAGCTCGTTCTACGGCCGATGTTTGGCCGTTAAACGAGTAACCGAAAACCAGGGCAAAAAAACGCCCGGAGTGGACGGTATCACCTGGGGGACGCCCAGTGCCAAATGGTGTGCTGTACAAAGTCTGTCAGAGAAACGCGGCTATCGACCCAAGCCCCTAAAACGGGTATGGATTCCAAAGCCCGGCAAAAAGGAGAAGCGTCCGCTTGGCATTCCAGTCATGCTGGATCGTGCCATGCAAGCGCTTCATCTCCTTGCCCTTGAACCCGTTGTTGAGGTCACAAGTGATCCGAAATCCTATGGGTTTCGACCAGATCGCTCGACGGCCGACGCGATGGTGGAGCTCTTCCATCTGCTGGCACCGCAAACCGGTGCGCAGTGGATTCTGGAAGCCGACATCAAGGGGTTCTTTGACAACATCAACCATGAGTGGCTGAGTCGCAATGTCTGTATGGACAAGGCAATCCTCAGAAAGTGGTTGAAAGCCGGGGTTATCGACCGGCAACAGTACTCGGCTACCACAGCCGGAACACCACAGGGCGGGATCATTTCGCCTAGCTTGGCAAACGCCACTCTGAACGGCCTGGAAGCTCAACTGAAATGCCATCTGGCTGATCAGCTTGGAAAAACAAAAGCCGGGAAGAGAAAGGTGCATGTGATACGGTATGCGGATGACTTCGTCGTACTAGCAGACTCCAAAGAGCTGTTGGCGGACGTCATCAAGCCTTGGATAGAACAATTCCTTGCACAGCGAGGCGTTGAACTGTCACAAGCGAAAACGCACCTGACTCACATCACCGAGGGGTTCGACTTTCTGGGGTGGAATTTCAGAAAGTATGTGCCGAAATCGCCGTACCGGAAGCCAAAGCTGCTGATCAAGCCCTCAAAGAAGAGCGTGAAAACGTTCTATCGGAGGGTAAGCGATGTCATTAAAAGCAGCGGCGCGCTAACGCAAGAGGCGCTCATCGCGCAACTGAACCCGATACTGCGGGGGTGGGCCAGTTACCATTCCCCAGTCGTGGCGAAGGAAATCTTCAGTAAACTGGAAAATCTGATTTTCTGGCGACTCTGGAGGTGGGCAAAACGCAGGCATCCGAATAAGTCCGCTAATTGGATCAGGAAGAAATACTTCCATCACATAGGCGGTCGGAAGCGGGTATTTGCGTACCCCTACATAAATCGCAGAGGGGAGAGGGCCTACCGGGAACTGTATTACCTGCCTGGAACGCCCATCGTGCGCCATAAACGTCTACCGGTTGATTATCAGCCCTATGACGTAGAGCACGAACTGAAGTGGGAAGCTCTCAGAGTTCAGCGGCAACGGCACAAACTGCGTTTCCGTAAACAGATCATGAGCCTGTATATCCGGCAAAAAGGACTCTGTGCACTCTGTGGGCAACCGGTGACGGAGGTAACAGGCTGGCACGACCATCACATCATTCGACGTGTGGACGGCGGCCCCGATACCTTACAGAATCGGGTACTACTTCATCCCAACTGCCACGCCCAGGTTCATAGCCAGGGCGGAACAAAGGTGACTCTTAAGTGGAGCGGCATTAGAATGCGCTCTACTGAGCGAGCTGCCGGTCAGGCGAAGGCCTGACTTAAATAGGCTTGAGCCGTATGCGGGGAAACTCGCACGTACGGTTCTTAGGGGGGGATGGGCCAGTAATGGCCTGTCCCTACCCGACACGGAGCCTTCGGATTGCTCCCATGTTTCATCCCCCGTTGACAGAGATTGTATGAGCGCCGAGTCGAAGAAAGCCCACAACTTTATTCAAAGCCTGATCGAAGATGCCATCGCCAAGGGCGAGCACACCGGCACGGTCGTTACCCGTTTTCCGCCGGAGCCCAATGGTTATCTGCACGTTGGTCACGCCAAGTCTATCTGCCTGAACTTCGGCATTGCCGAAACCTTCAATGGCGAATGCAACCTGCGCTTTGACGACACCAACCCGGAAAAAGAGAGCCAGGAATACATCGACGCTATCAAGCAGGATGTCGAATGGTTGGGTTACAAGTGGGCGGGCGAAGTACGCTATGCCTCGGACTACTTTGACCAGTTGTATGCCTTCGCCGAAGAGCTTATCCAGAAGGACAAGGCCTATGTGTGCGCGCTGAACGCCGAACAGATGGCCGAATACCGCGGTTCCCTGAAAGAGCCGGGCAAGAACAGCCCGTACCGGGACCGTCCGGTGGAGGAAAGCCTGCAGCTGTTCCGGGATATGCGCGACGGCAAGTTCCAGAACGGCGAGCTGGTGTTGCGGGCCAAGATTGACATGGCCTCTCCGAACATCAACATGCGGGACCCCATCCTGTACCGTATTCGCTATGCCGACCATCACCAGACCGGCAGCAAGTGGTGCATCTACCCGATGTACGACTTCACCCATCCGATTTCCGATGCCCTGGAAGGCATTACCCATTCCCTGTGCACCCTGGAGTTTGAAGATCACCGGCCGCTGTACGACTGGGTGCTGGATAACATCACCATTCCGTGCCACCCACGCCAGATCGAATTTGCCCGGCTGAACCTGAACTACACCATCACCAGCAAGCGCAAGCTGAAGCGGCTGGTGGACGAAAACGTGGTAGACGGCTGGAACGATCCCCGGATGCCGACCATCTCCGGCATGCGTCGTCGCGGTTACACCCCGGAGTCCATCCGCAGTTTCTGCGACATGATCGGTGTGAACAAGGCCGGCGGCACCGTGGATGTGGGCATGCTGGAATATGCCATTCGCGAAGACCTGAACGACCGGGCGCCCCGCGCCATGTGCGTCATGCGCCCGCTCAAGGTGACCCTGACCAACTACCCGGCCGACCAGGTTGAAACCCTGACCCTGCCGGTGCATCCGCAGAAGCCGGAGATGGGTGAGCGGGAAGTGACCTGGAGCCAGACCCTGTACATCGACCGGGAAGACTTCGTGATCGAGCCGCCACGCAAGTGGAAGCGGCTGGCCCCGGACCAAGCGGTGCGCCTGCGCGGTGGTTACGTGATGACCTGCAAAGAGGTTGTGCGTGATGACAGTGGCGAAATTGTCGAGCTGAAGTGCGAATACGATCCGAACACCCTGGGCGTGAACCCCGAAGGCTACAAGCCTAATGGCGTGATTCACTGGGTGTCGGCCACTGATAGCGTTGAGTCAGATATCAATCTGTACGACCGTCTGTTCAACCACGAGAACCCGGACAGCGACAAGGAAGGCGACTTCCTGGACCACCTGAATCCGGAATCCCTGGTGGTGCTGAAAGGCGCGCGGGTAGAGAAAAGCCTGGCCGAGCCGCGTACCGACCTGCCTTACCAGTTCGAGCGGGAAGGCTATTTCTTCTGCGACCAGGAACTGACCGCCAAGGCCGGCAAGCCGGTGTTCAACCGTACCGTGACCCTGAGGGATTCCTGGGGTAAGGGAGGCAAGTAATGCGCATCTACAACACGCTGACGCAGCAAAAGGAAGAGTTCAAAACCATCGAGCCGGGCAAGGTGCGCATGTATGTGTGCGGCATGACGGTTTACGACTACTGCCACCTGGGCCATGCCCGGGTGCTGGTGGCCTTCGATGTGATTACCCGGTACCTGCGCCACCGTGGTTATGATGTGCACTACGTGCGCAACATTACCGATATCGACGACAAGATCCTGCGTCGGGCGGACGAAAACGGTGAGGTCTACACCGACCTGACCGACCGCATGATCCACGCGATGCACGAAGACGAAGCGCGTCTGGGCGTGCTGGCGCCCAATGACGAGCCCCGGGCGACAGCTTACATCGACGACATCATCGCCATGATCCAGACCCTGATTTCCGGCGGCCACGCCTATGCGGCGGACAACGGCGACGTGTACTTTGCGGTGGATTCATTCCCGGATTACGGCAAGCTCAGCAAGAAGAAACTGGAAGACCTGCTGGCGGGTGCCCGTGTGGACGTGCAGGAAGCCAAGCGCAGTCCGGCGGACTTTGCCCTGTGGAAAACTGCCAAGCCGGGCGAGGTGAGCTGGCAGTCGCCCTGGGGTGAAGGTCGCCCGGGCTGGCACATCGAGTGCTCTGCCATGTCCACCAAGTGCCTTGGGGATACCTTCGATATCCACGGCGGCGGCCCGGACCTGCTGTTCCCGCACCACGAGAACGAGATTGCCCAGTCCGAGTGCGCCACCGGCCACAAGTTTGTGCACACCTGGATGCATGCCGGCGCCATTCGTGTAAACAAAGAGAAGATGTCCAAGTCTCTGGGCAACTTCTTCACCATTCGCGAGATCCTGGAAAAATACCCGGCGGAAGTGGTGCGCTACTTCCTGGTGTCCAGCCACTACCGCAGCCAGGTGGACTATTCAGAAGACAACCTGGCCGAAGCTGGCCGCACGCTGACCAAGCTGTATCACGCCCTGCGTGGCATCACGCCGGCGAAAGAAGCCGATGTGCCGGAATCCGACCATGATCGTCGGTTTGCCGAGGCTATGGACGACGATTTCAACACCGCAGGCGCCATTGCTGTGTTGCACGCGGTAGCTAATGACATTAATCATCAGCGCCGGGAAGGTGACGAAGAGGCTGCCAAGCGCAGTGCGGCCGTGCTGGTGCGTTTGGGTGCGGTGCTGGGCTTGCTGCAGCAGGACCCGGAAGCATTCTTCCAGGCGGATACCGGCAGTGAGCTGACGGCGGAAGATATCGAGGCGATGATCCAGGCCCGCGCCGACGCGCGCAAGGGAAAGGATTTTGCTGAAGCAGACCGCATTCGCGATGAGCTGCTGGACAAGGGCATTATCCTGGATGACAGCCGGGAAGGAACCACCTGGCGCCGCGCCTGAGATCCGGTTGATACACATAAAGTCGCATTGTGCTGAGTGGGAATGACCTTGTAGGGATTTTCACGTACAATGCGCCGCTCAAATACTAATGCCCCCGCACCTGGTGCGCTAAGGGGGAGTCGGGAAACATAACCCATCGAGGCAAGCAACGATGACAGAACGCGTTCAAGTTGGCGGCATTCAAATCGCCAAGAATCTGTACGATTTCGTAAACAACGAAGCGATCCCGGGTACCGGCGTTGACGCTGAAAAATTCTGGGCCGAGTTCGACAAGATTGTGAACGAGCTGGCTCCGCGCAACCGCGACCTGCTGGTCAAGCGCGACGAGATCCAGGAAAAAATGGACACCTGGAACCGTGACCATAAAGGCCAGAAGCTGGACATGGCCGAGTACAAGGCCTTCCTGAAAGAAATCGGTTACCTGGTTGACGAGCCGGCGGATTTCAAAATTTCTACCGCCAACGTAGACCCGGAAATCGCCACCATGGCCGGCCCGCAGCTGGTTGTGCCGATCATGAACGCCCGTTTCGCGCTGAACGCTGCCAATGCCCGCTGGGGTAGCCTGTACGATGCCCTGTACGGCACCGATGCTATTTCCGAGGAAGGCGGTGCCGAGAAAGGCCGTGGTTACAACCCGGTTCGTGGTGCCAAGGTTATCGAGTGGGCCCGCAAACTGCTGGACGGCTCCGCGCCCCTGGCTTCCGGCAGCCATAACGATGCTGCCAGGTACTACATCGACGGCGGCAAGCTGGCGGTGAAACTGCAGAACGGTGAAGTGACCGGCCTGAAAGACGAGTCCGGCTTTGTGGGTTACACCGGCGCTGCCGATGCACCTACCGGTATTCTGCTGGTGAAGAACGGCATGCACTTCGAAATCCAGGTCGATGCCAGCCATCCGATCGGTAAAGACGACGGTGCCAACGTTAAAGACGTTCTGATGGAATCAGCCCTGACCACCATCATGGACTGCGAAGACTCCGTGGCTGCCGTAGACGCGGATGACAAGGTGCTGGCCTACAAAAACTGGCTGGGCCTGATGAAGGGTGACCTGGAAGAGTCCTTCGAGAAAGGCGGTCAGATGATGACCCGTCGCATGAATGGCGACCGCAGCTACACCGGCGCTGACGGCAGCGAAGTTACCCTGAAGGGCCGCAGCCTGCTGTTCGTTCGTAACGTCGGCCACCTGATGACTAACCCGGCTATCCTGCTGAAAGACGGCAGCGAGATTCCGGAAGGCCTGATGGACGGCCTGGTTACGTCCCTGATTGCCATCCACGACCTGAAGGGTGACGGCAAGTTCCAGAACAGCACCAAGGGTTCTGTGTACATTGTTAAGCCCAAGCAGCACGGCCCGGAAGAAGTGGCCTTCACCAACGAATTCTTCGGCCGCGTTGAAGATGCCCTTGGCCTGCCGCGCTTTACCCTGAAAGTCGGCATTATGGACGAAGAGCGTCGCACCACGGTTAACCTGAAAGCCTGTATCCACGCTGCCAAAGAGCGCACCGTGTTTATCAATACCGGCTTCCTGGACCGCACCGGCGACGAGATCCACACCTCCATGGAGCTGGGTCCGTTCATCCGTAAGGGTGAGATGAAACAGGCGGCCTGGATCAGCGCCTACGAGCAGTGGAACGTGGACATCGGCCTGGAAACCGGCCTGTCTGGTGTTGCCCAGATCGGTAAGGGCATGTGGGCCATGCCAGACCTGATGGCTGGCATGCTGGAAGCCAAGATCGGTCATCCGAAAGCGGGTGCCAACACGGCATGGGTTCCGTCTCCGACTGCCGCTACCCTGCACGCCACGCACTACCACCAGGTGAATGTGTTTGACGTACAGAAAGAGCTGGCTAACCGCGAGCGGGCGTCCCTGGAGGACATCCTGACGGTGCCGGTGATGGAAGATCCGTCTGCCCTGACGGCCGAAGACATCCAGCAAGAACTGGACAACAACGCCCAGGGTATCCTCGGCTACGTAGTTCGCTGGATCGATTCCGGCGTTGGCTGCTCCAAGGTGCCGGATATTAACGACATCGGCCTGATGGAAGACCGCGCAACCCTGCGTATCTCTTCCCAGCTGCTGACCAACTGGCTGTACCACGGTATCTGCACCGAAGAGCAGATCATGGAAACCATGAAGCGCATGGCAGCCGTGGTCGACAAGCAGAACGCCGGCGATGCCGGGTACCGCAACATGGCGCCGAACTTCGACGACAGCATTGCCTTCCAGGCGGCTGTGGACCTGGTTCTGAAAGGTCGCGAACAGCCGGCCGGCTACACCGAGCCGCTGCTGCACGCCTATCGTCAGAAGGCAAAAGCCAAGTACGGTCAGTAAGACCGGACACAAAAAACCCCGCCTCGGCGGGGTTTTTTGTGGGCCTTGCAGGCTACAAGGGGGTCGTACCCCCGGCGGGGGTACGACCCCACCCTTCTGTAAGCGCCGGTCTCCGAAGAATCTAGACCTCCGAATGCAGCACATCCGCCGCATACAAGGTGTTCTCCAGTAGCGTGGCAATGGTCATCGGTCCCACACCACCGGGAACCGGGGTGATATAAGCGGCCCGCGCAGCTGCCGCCTCAAAGTCCACGTCGCCACACAGTTTTCCGTCGGCCATCCGGTTAATGCCTACATCAATCACCGTGGCGCCGGGTTTTACCCATTCGCCCTTGATGATGCCGGGTTTGCCCACTGCGGCGACCAGGATGTCTGCTTCGCTGACAAACTTTTCCAGGTTGTCGGTAAAGCGGTGGCATACGGTGGTGGTGGCGCCTTTGAGCAGCAGCTCCATGCACATGGGGCGGCCGACGATGTTGGAAGCACCCACAATCACGGCGTGCTGGCCTTTATAGGGTGTGCCAACGGAGTCCAGCAGGGTAATCACGCCAGCCGGTGTGCAGGGGCGCAGGGCGGGCTTGCGCTGCATCAGGCGGCCGGTGTTGTAGGGGTGGAAGCCGTCCACATCTTTGTCCGGACGAATTTTTACCAGGATCGGGTCTGCGTCCAGGTGTGAGGGCAGGGGAAGCTGTACCAGGATGCCGTCTACCGTCGGGTTTTCGTTCAGCTCGTCTACCAGGGCTTCAAGGGCCTGCTGGGAGGTGTCTGCGGGCAGGTCGTAAGACAGTGAAAGGATACCGGCCTGTTCGCAAGCTTTGCGCTTGTTGCCTACATAAACTTGCGAGGCGGGATCGTTGCCGACCAGTACCACGGCCAGGCCTGGTACACGAAGCCCCTTCTGTTTGCGGGCTTCCACGCCGGCAGCAACCCGCTGCCGGACCTGTGCGGCAATGTCTTTTCCGTTAATCAGTTTGGCGCTCATGTTTCCGTCTTGTCGGTTGGGCATGAATAGTGGTGAAGTGAGGCCGCGCATTGTCTCATGCTTCGTCGTGAACGCCAATGTAGCTTCCCGGAGGGAACTTTTGCGGGGGCAGGCAGTCTTCTGAATCAACGTTATACGCAGGTTTTTTAAAAACCGTGTTGACGGATGCCTCAGGCGCCGGTAATATGCGCGCCAACTTTGCTGAGGCACTTGTTGTTCAGTTAACGGGGTATAGCGCAGTCTGGTAGCGCGCCTGCTTTGGGAGCAGGATGTCGGGAGTTCGAATCTCTCTACCCCGACCATTTTTCTGGATGTTCAGGTGGGCGAACGGTCAAGCGCCCGTAGCTCAGCTGGATAGAGCATCCGCCTTCTAAGCGGATGGTCGCAGGTTCGAGTCCTGCCGGGCGCGCCATACTGCTCGAAGCAGGTTGGCACCGGACTCGCCGAACCAGCAAAGTTGAAGTAAGCAGATGCGTACCGTAAGGTACCTCCCTGATGTGGTGGACGTAGCTCAGTTGGTAGAGCTCAGGATTGTGACTCCTGCGGTCGAGGGTTCGAACCCCTTCGTCCACCCCACTTTTCCCCTTGTTTGTTTCCGTGGTTCTGACCTTCCCGTTCCGGGATCGGTGCTGCGACGGATATGCGAGAGTGGCGGAATTGGTAGACGCACTGGATTTAGGTTCCAGCGGGGCAACCCGTGAGAGTTCAAGTCTCTCCTCTCGCACCACCCTTTCTTTTTTCTGATTTGTCCCCATCTTTTGTCCAGTACGGTTGTGGTGCTGGTCTCAAACCGTTATTCCGTCGTGTCGGGTGATTCTCTCGGCAGGGTAAACCGTGATAAACTACCGGCTTTTAATTTTGCGTCCCTTTGGGGTGAACCGCTTCATTCGGGATTTTGTTTTAATTTTCATTCACATACAGAATCTGTAATTTGAGGATCTTCCATGCAAGTGTCTGTTGAAACGACCTCCAACATCGAGCGTCGCATGACGATTGGTGTGCCCGCCCAGGAAATCGACCAGGCGGTCCAGAAACGCCTGCAGGAAACTGCCCGTACTGTTCGCCTGAACGGTTTCCGCCCTGGCAAGGTGCCCATGAGCGTGGTCAAGCGTCGTTTCGGTGACAGCATCCGCCAGGAAATTGTTGGCGAGGTTATGCGCGACAACTACATCAAGGCACTGCAGGAGCAGGACGTTAACCCGGCCGGCTGGCCGCGGTTCGAGCCGAAGACCATGGAAGAGGGCAAAGACCTCGAGTTCGTGGCTATCTTTGAAGTGCTGCCGGAAATCGAACTGGGCGACCTGAGCAAGGTTGAAGTCGAGAAGCCGGTGTCTGAAGTGACTGACAAAGACATCGATACCATGATCGATAACCTGCGTCGTCAGCAGGCCACCATGAAGGAAGTGAAGCGCAAGTCCAAGAACAAGGACGTTGTGACCATCGACTTCAAAGGCTCCATCGACGGTGAAGAGTTCGAAGGCGGCTCCGCTGAAGGCCATCGCCTGACCCTGGGCTCCGGCCAGATGATTCCGGGCTTCGAGAAGGGCATTGTTGGTGGTAAGGCCGGCGAAGAGCTGGAAATCGACGTGGAATTCCCTGCAGATTACCACAACGAAGACCTGGCCGGTAAGCCTGCCAAGTTCGCTATCACCATTCACAAGGTTGAAGAGCCGCAGCTGCCTGAACTGAACGAAGAGTTCTTCCAGAAGTTCGGTATCGAAGCCGAAGACGAAGCGGCCTTCCGTGAGGAAGTGAAGAAGAACATGGAGCGCGAGCTCAAGCAGGCGGTTTCCAACAAGGTCAAGAACGACGTTGTTGAAGGCCTGCTGGCGACCACCGAGCTGGACATTCCGTCTGCCCTGGTAGACCAGGAAATCGACCGTCTGCGCCAGGACGCTGTTCAGCGTTTCGGTGGCCAGGTTGACTTCCAGCAGCTGCCGAAGGAAATCTTCGAAGACCAGGCCAAGCGCCGCGTGAAGACCGGCCTGCTGTTCCAGGAAGTGGTCAAGAAGAACGACCTGAAAGCCGATGATGCCAAGGTTGAAGAGAAGATCCAGGAAATCGCTTCTACCTACGAGCAGCCGGACGAAGTTATCGCCCACTTCAGCAGCAACCCGGACCAGAAGGCCCAGGTTGAGTCTTCTGTACTGGAAGATGCCGTGGTTGACCACGTCCTGGCCCAGGCCAAGGTGAGCGAGAAGAAAATGAAGTACGAAGAAGCGGTAGCCGCTGGTCAGCAGCAGCGCTGATCAGGCCCGGGCCTGGTGCCCGGTGCCGCTTTCTGGAAACAGCCGGCGTGTCCGGCTGTTTTCATCTGGGCTTACTGCTGGCAGAGTATAAGTATTCAGGGGTGTCCTGATCGCCGATTCAGGATATCCTCCGCAGGAGTCCATGCCCATTGTCCATAAGGAGTTCAGGCGCACATGACGCAGAAACCGTTTGATGGCCCTACAATGATAACCAGCGCCGGTCTGGTGCCGATGGTAATTGAACAGACGGCACGTGGAGAGCGTTCCTTCGACATTTATTCACGTCTGCTCAAGGAGCGGGTGATTTTCCTGGTTGGCCCGGTTGAAGATCACATGGCGAACCTTGTGGTTGCCCAGCTGCTGTTCCTGGAATCCGAAAACCCGGACAAAGATATCCACCTGTACATCAACAGCCCGGGTGGCTCCGTAACTGCGGGTATGTCGATCTACGACACCATGCAGTTCATCAAGCCGGACGTTTCTACCCTGTGTATTGGCCAGGCGGCCAGCATGGGTGCTTTCCTGCTTGCCGGTGGTGCCAAGGGCAAGCGTGCCTGCCTGCCGAATTCCCGCGTGATGATCCACCAGCCGCTGGGCGGATATCAGGGCCAGGCAACGGATATCGAGATCCACACCCGCGAGATTCTGAAGATTCGCCATACTCTGAACTCCATTCTGGCCCACCATACCGGCCAGGACCTGGATACCATCGCCCGTGATACCGACCGTGATAATTTCATGGACCCGGTCCAGGCGAAGGAGTACGGGTTGATCGATACAGTACTTGATAAGCGCGTATCGAATAACTAATACTGAAAGTCATCGCATCATCCCTGGTCGGCGTACTGTTTGATTGCGCCGACCAACGAAGAACAGAGGTATTTCAATGGCAGATGAAAGAAACGGCAGAGGCGACGATAACGGCAAGTTGCTGTACTGCTCGTTTTGTGGAAAGAGCCAGCATGAAGTCCGTAAGCTCATTGCAGGGCCCTCGGTGTTCATCTGCGACGAGTGTGTAGACCTGTGTAACGACATTATTCGGGAAGAAATCCAGGAAAATGCCCAGGAAGAGGCCAGCGACCGGCTGCCTACCCCTGCGGAAATCCGGGAGACCCTGAACGAATATGTGATCGGCCAGGATCGCGCCAAGGTGGTTCTGTCTGTAGCGGTGTACAACCACTACAAGCGTCTGCGTTATGGTGAAGGCAAGAGCGACGTGGAGCTGGGCAAGAGTAACATCCTGCTGATCGGCCCGACCGGTAGCGGTAAGACACTGCTGGCTGAAACCCTGGCCCGCATGCTGAACGTGCCGTTTACCATTGCCGATGCCACCACGCTGACCGAAGCCGGTTATGTGGGTGAGGATGTTGAAAACATCATCCAGAAGCTGCTGCAGAAGTGCGACTACGATGTCGACAAGGCCCAGCGCGGCATTGTGTACATCGATGAAATCGACAAGATTTCCCGCAAGTCTGACAACCCCTCCATTACCCGGGACGTATCCGGTGAGGGTGTTCAGCAGGCACTGCTCAAGCTGATCGAAGGCACGGTTGCATCGGTTCCGCCCCAGGGTGGCCGCAAGCATCCGCAGCAGGAGTTCCTGCAGGTTGATACCACCAACATGCTGTTTATCTGTGGTGGTGCCTTCGCTGGCCTGGAAAAGGTGATTCAGGAACGGTCCGAGCGCAGCTCCATCGGTTTCTCCGCTACGGTGAAGAGCCCGGACGACAGCAAGAACACCGGCGACATCATCCGTGATGTGGAAACCGAGGACCTTGTGAAGTTCGGCCTGATTCCGGAGTTCGTCGGTCGTTTGCCGGTTGTGGCAACCCTGACCGAGCTGGACGAAGAGGCCCTGGTGCAGATCCTGACCGAGCCCAAGAACGCACTGACCAAGCAGTACCAGAAGCTTTTCGATATGGAAGGTGTGGAGCTGGATTTCCGGGAAGACGCCCTGCGCGCGGTGGCCAGAAGGGCCATGGAACGCAAGACCGGTGCCCGGGGCCTGCGCTCCATCATGGAAGCCACTCTGCTGGATACCATGTACCAGATTCCATCCGAGCACGATGTGTCCAAGGTGGTGATTGATGAAAGCGTGATCAAGGGCGATTCCGAGCCCTTCAAGATCTACGCCAGCAGCGATCACGCCAAGGCAGTACCGGAAGACTGATTTCCGGACCGTCATGGTGCATCAGAAAAAGGGGCGGCAACGCCCCTTTTTCATTGGCCTGCTTTCACAAAACCGCATCATCCCGCCCGTGCTTTCCTTTCGTAAAAAGATTGCAATTTTTGTCTGCGCCCCAATGATGGGTGATATGCTGAAAGAAACGCTGTCAGAGGATTCCCTATGACCCGTATACCTGAAGAAACCGTGCAAGAATATCCGCTGCTCCCGCTGCGGGATGTGGTGGTATTTCCGCACATGGTGGTGCCACTGTTTGTGGGCCGAGAAAAATCCATCCAGGCCCTGGAAGCCGCGATGGAGGGCAGCAAGGAAATCCTTCTGGTCGCCCAGAAAGACGCTTCTACCGACGAGCCGGGCCCGAAAGATGTGTTCGACATGGGCACGCTGGCTACTGTGCTGCAGATGCTCCGGTTGCCGGACGGCACCGTTAAAGTGCTGGTTGAAGGTAATGCCCGGGCCAGCATTACCGGCATTGAAGAAGCCGACTTCCTGACCGGCCAGGCTGTTCTGATGGATGAGGAGTCTTTGCCCGAGCGCGAAGAAGACGTTCTCACCAAGACCCTGATGGGCGAATTCGAGAAGTTCGTAAAGCTGTCCAAGAAAGTGCCTTCGGAAGTGTCCAATGCACTCACCGGCATCAATGAGCTGGAGCGCCTGGTAGACACCATGGCCGCGCACCTGGATATGCGCATTCCGGAGAAGCAGGAACTGCTGGAAGCCCTGGATGTACGCAAGCGGGTAGACCTGCTGCTGGGCAAGCTGGACGGCGAGATCGACCTGATCGAGGTTGAAAAACGCATCCGTGGCCGCGTGAAGAAGCAGATGGAGCGCAGCCAGCGGGAGTATTACCTGAACGAACAGATGAAGGCCATCCAGAAAGAGATGGGCAATCTGGGTGAGGGTAACAACGATTTTGAAGAGCTGGAGCAGAAGCTCGAGCAGGCCGGCCTGCCGGAAGAAGCCCGCAAGAAGACCGAAGCGGAGCTGAACAAGCTGAAGATGATGTCTCCCATGTCTGCCGAAGCCACGGTAGTGCGGGGCTACATCGACTGGATGCTGGCAGTGCCGTGGAAAAAGCGCAGCCGCGTTCGCCACGACCTGGAAAAAGCGCGCGAGATTCTCGACCGGGACCACTACGGCCTGGATGAAGTCAAAAAGCGCATCCTTGAGTACCTGGCGGTGCAAAGCCGGGTGAAGAAGGTCAAAGGGCCGGTATTGTGCCTGGTAGGGCCTCCCGGTGTGGGCAAGACCTCGCTGGGGCAGTCCATCGCCAAGGCTACCAACCGGAAATACACCCGCATGGCCCTGGGTGGCGTGCGTGACGAAGCGGAAATCCGTGGTCATCGCAAAACTTACATCGGCGCTTTGCCGGGCAAGCTGTTGCAGAAGCTGGCCAAGGTAGAGGTGAAGAACCCGCTGTTCCTGTTCGATGAAATCGACAAGATGGGTATGGACCATCGGGGTGACCCGGCGTCGGCCCTGCTTGAGGTCCTGGACCCGGAACAGAACCACACCTTCAACGACCATTACCTGGAAGTGGATTACGACCTTTCCGATGTGATGTTCGTGTGTACCTCCAACTCCATGGATATTCCGCCGGCGTTGCTGGACCGTATGGAGATCATCCGGATTCCGGGTTACACCGAAGACGAGAAGGTCAACATTGCCCTGCGTTACCTGCTGCCCAAGCAGATCAAGGCTAATGGCCTGCGTAAGGACGAGCTCAAGCTGCCGGAAGAGACCCTGCGCGACCTTATCCGCTACTACACCCGGGAAGCCGGTGTGCGTGGCCTGGAGCGGGAGATTGCCAAGATCTGCCGTAAGGTGGTGCGTGAGCACGTAGAGAGCAGTGATAACGCTTCTATTACCCTGACGCCGGACATGCTGGAAGATTATTCCGGCGTGAAGAAGTTCAAGTACGGCCTGGCCGAGGAGAACAACCAGGTTGGCCAGGTGACGGGCCTGGCCTGGACCCAGGTGGGCGGCGAACTGCTGACCATCGAATGCGCCCTGACTCCGGGTAAGGGCCGGGTGGTGAAAACCGGTTCTCTGGGTGATGTGATGCAGGAGTCTATCCAGACTGCGCTCACCGTGGTTCGCAGCCGTGCAGCAGGGCTTGGAATTGCTGACGATTTCCATGAAAAGCACGATCTGCACATCCACGTTCCGGAAGGTGCAACCCCGAAAGACGGCCCGAGCGCCGGTATCGGCATGTGCACCGCGCTGGTTTCTGCACTGACCCGAATTCCTGTGCGGGCCGATGTGGCCATGACCGGTGAGATCACATTGCGGGGCAGGGTACTGCCGATCGGCGGACTGAAGGAAAAGTTGCTGGCAGCCCACCGTGGTGGCATCAAGACCATTCTGATTCCTGATGAAAATGTCCGTGATCTCAAGGAGATACCGGATAATATCAAGGAGTCGCTGGAGATTCGTCCGGTGAAGTGGATTGACGAGGTGCTGGACATTGCCCTGGAATACGCACCGGATCCGTCTGCCGAAAATGCCCCTGGCAAAGCGGCGTCTTCGAAAGCAAAAGAAGATGCCAGTGAT
This sequence comes from Marinobacter sp. ES-1, assembly GCF_000475255.1. Classification (NCBI taxonomy): domain Bacteria; kingdom Pseudomonadati; phylum Pseudomonadota; class Gammaproteobacteria; order Pseudomonadales; family Marinobacteraceae; genus Marinobacter; species Marinobacter sp. ES-1. Next base: position 61,555 of record NZ_AXBV01000027.1, on the reverse strand, counting down.
GTTACCGAGCGCATAAATACTCATTAATGACGGGATGAGTTGTTGACACGTCGGAGAGCCCATTGGTATAACTGTTTCGCCGTGAAGCAGCCAATACCAAGGGCTCCCGCGCAGTATGTGCCTATTCCGATCACCGGTGAAACACCGCAAGGAATAAAAAAACAGAAGAATGGAATTCTCCGACTGCTTATGCGATAGTCGGAAAAGTCCGCTAAAAAAATCCGACCTATAACATCTTCAACCTGAAATCGAAGGGGTTTAGTGTGAACAAGTCCGAACTGATCGACGCAATTGCAGAATCCGCAGATATTTCCAAAGCAGCAGCTGGCCGTGCGCTGGATGCAATGACCAGCTCCATCACCGGTGCTCTGAAGAAAGGCGACCAGGTTACCCTGATCGGTTTCGGTACCTTCTCTGTGAAAGAGCGTGCAGCCCGTACCGGCCGCAACCCGCAGACCGGCGCTGAAATCAAGATCGCGGCCTCTAAAGTACCTGGCTTCAAAGCAGGTAAGGCCCTGAAAGACGCCGTTAAGTAACGGTTCTTTCTTTGGCGGCTTTCGCACGCGGGAGCTGCCGCAGGAACTCGAGGCGCATTCCGTAAAGGGTGCGCCTTTTTGCGTTAAGAAGGGGCTGCCAGAACAGCTTCTCGCCAACAAAACATCCGCACGACCTTGAACAGGGATTCAGGAATAACATGCTTCAAGATATTCGGGATAATGCCCAGGGCACCATCGCAAAGGTTATTATCGGCCTTTTGATCATTTCCTTGTCGATCTGGGGGATGGACGCGATCATTGGCGGCTTCACCGGTGAACCGGAAGTGGCCACCGTAAACGGTAACGACATTACCGAACGGGAGTTCCTGCGCACCGTTCAGCTGGAAACCCAGCAACGCCTCATGCAGATGGAAAACCCGGATCCGTCACTGGTGGATGAAGACCAGGTTCGCCGGGATGTTCTGGAGGCTTTGATCCAGGAAGCCGTGCTCACCCAGGACGCTGCCAACCAGGGCCTCGAACTTTCCGATGCCGACATCGATTCCCTGATTACCCAGATGCCCCAGTTCCAGGTGGATGGCCAGTTCAACCGCGACCGCTTTGTGGCCACTGTGCGTAACCTGGGTATGGGTGTTGCCGAATTCCGTGAAAGCCTGCGCAAGAACTACGTGGTTAACCAGATCCGTGCGGCGATTGCCCAGACCGGCCTTGCGGTTCCCGCCCAGGCGGAACAACTGCTGGCAATCCAGAACCAGACCCGGGACTTCCGCGTACTGACGATTAATGCCGATGCGGTAGCCGACCAGGTGTCGGTATCGGATGCAGACATCGAGGCATACTACGAAGACAACAAAGACCAGTTCCGTAAACCGGAACAGGTTTCTGCCGCCTACATCACCCTGTCGCTGGAGGCCCTGGCAAGTGCCATCGAAATCTCCGATGAGGAAGTGCGTGGCTACTATGATGAGCGGGCCGAAGACTTTGCCCGTGAAGAGCGTCGTGCCGCCCATATCCTGATTGAAGCGGGTGCCGAGGCTGAGCAAACCATGGCAACCATCCAGCAGCGTCTGGACGAGGGTGAATCCTTCGCTGCGCTGGCGGAAGAGTTCTCGGTTGATACCGTTTCCGCCCGTAAGGGTGGTGATCTGGGCTTTGCAGGTCGCGGTGTTTATGACGAAGCTTTCGAGCAAGCGCTGTTTTCACTGGAAGAAGGTGAAACCTCCGGCCCGGTGGAAACCAGCTTTGGTGTGCACCTGATTCGCCTTGAAGAAGTGCGCCGTGCCGATGTGCCGGCATTTGCGGAGCTGGAGGCCGAACTGCGTGACGAGCTGGCCCGTGCCCGGGCAACCGAGCGTTTCGCCGAAGTGCGGTCCCAGCTGGCGGATGCTGCCTATGCTGCGGATGACCTGGCGGGCCCGGCCTCCGAACTGGGGCTGGAAGTTCAGGAAGTCTCTGGTGTAACTCGCGACGGCGGCCCTGGGCCGTTTGACCACGCCGGACTGGTTCGACAGTTGTTCTCTGACGACGTGCTGACTGGCGGCTACAACACCGAACTGATCGATGTTGAAAATAATCGTGCGGTGGTGGCCCGGGTTCGCGAGTATCAGGAGCCGCGCCAGCTGGAGTTGGCGGATGTTGAAGGCCAGGTTCGTGACCTGCTGACCAGCCGTGCAACCCGCAAGGCCCTGGATGACCGTGCGGCCGAGCTGGTGGCTGCGGTAGAAGCCGGTGAGCAGCCGATGGCTGACCAGTGGCAGGGTTTTGAAGGCGAGGGCCGTAACGTGGCAGGACTGGATCCGTTCATTGCCCAGGCTGTGTTCTCCCTGCCGCATCCTGAAGGCGAGCAGCCGGTTGTCGGCAAGGCGCTGGGTGGTAGCGAGGCGGCGGTGATCGTGCTGAGCGCGGTTAACCCGGGTGAGGTTCAGGATGATAATCCTGAGTACCGCCAGCTGCAGCAGTTCCTGGCGCAGCTTGAGGGACAGCGTGAGTACCAGGCCTATCAGCAGTACCTGAGAAACACCGCTGAAGTCGAGCGGAATTAAGGTCAGGCTTCAGACCGTAAAGGGTGCCCTCGGGCACCCTTTTTCGTATCCGGGGATCAGTTCTGGGGGAAGCGGGTAGCCTTCAGGCTTTCCTTGATCTTTTTCAGGTGATCCAGGAAATCCGGGCCGCGCTTGAGGGTGACTCCGGTAGCCAGGATATCGATGACCGTCAGGTGAATGATCCGGGAAGACATGGGCATGTAGACCTCGGTATCTTCCGGTGCAGTGACACCCACAACCGCGGTGCAGGCTTCCGCCAGCGGCGACTCCGGATTGGTAATGCCGATAACCGTAGCACCGTTGGCCCGGGCCAGGTGTGCAATCTCCACGGTTTCCCGGGTACGGCCGGTAAAGGAGATCAGCACGATGGCGTCGCCAACCCCGGAACCGGCGGCCACCATGCGTTGCATCAGGGCGTCGTCGTAGGAGGTTACCGGGATGTTGAAGCGGAAAAACTTGTGTTGGGCATCCAGGGCCACCGAGGCCGAACCGCCCATGCCGAAAAAGCCAATCTGCTTGGCCTGGATCAGGTAATCCACCACTGTGGCAATGGCCTGTGGGTCCAGCGCCTGCCTTGCCTTGTCCAGGTTGGCGATGGTGCTGAGCATGATTTTTTCGCCATACTCCGCCGGGCTGTCATCCGGCTCTATATCCTGGCCCACGTAGGGGGTGCCGGTGGCAATGCTCTGGGCCAGCCGGATTTTGAAGTCCGGAAAGCCGGTTGCGGAGAATCCGCGGCAGAACCGGTTGACCGTCGGCTCGCTCACATCCGCTGCGCGGGCAAGGGCAGCGATGGAGTACCGGGTTGCCGCACTCGGGTCTTTGAGAATGGCCTCGGCAACCTTGCGCTCGGATTTATTCAGCGATTCCAGGCGATTCTGGATCTGCTCAAGCAGGTTGTCGTCTCTGCGTCCCGGGTTGTCCGCCATGCAGCTATACTCCCTTCTGTTCTGGTGGTAAGACGTCATTATACCTGCTGCGGGGAAACAAAAGGGTAGTAAATATGTCATATATCGGAAGCGCCCTTGGCTTGGCCCCGGGACAGTGCCATTATTTGGCTAAAGTTACGAAAAATCCGGCCTTGCGGTACGCCGGGCGAAGGAGACGCTGATGGTGGATCAACCTGTGTGTGCCTGCGATCTGATGCTGTTCGGAGCCTCGGGAGACCTTGCCCAGCGCAAACTGTTCCCGGCGCTGTATCAGCTTGACCGGGCCGGATTGCTGGCGTCGGACAGCCGGGTGCTGGCCATTGCCCGGCGCGACACAGACACCGAAGCCCTGCGCAAAGCGCTGTTGGCCAGGCTGGAAGAGCAGATTCCGGAGCCGGAGTTCGACGCCACCGTAGCGCAGGGATTCGTCAGCCGTGTGGAATACCTGGAGCTGGATTTCACCGATACCGACGGTTTCCTGGTGCTCAACGACTGGCGCCATCCCGGTAACCAGTTAATTGTCTATATGGCCACGCCGCCATCCATGTATGGCGTGATTGCCCGGAATCTGAGGGCCGGTGGTTGCTGTACCGAACGTACCCGGGTGGTGGTGGAGAAACCCATCGGCCACGACCTGGAATCTTCGAAAGTGATCAATGACGAACTGGCTGAAGTTTATCGGGAAAGCCAGCTGTTCCGGATTGATCATTACCTGGGTAAGGAAACGGTCCAGAACCTGATTGCCTTGCGGTTTGCCAACAACCTGTTCGCTTCCCAGTGGGACCAGAACCATATCTCCCACGTGGAGATCACGGTGGCAGAAAGCATGGGCATTGAAGGCCGCTGGGGTTATTTCGACCAGGCCGGCCAGATCCGGGACATGATCCAGAACCACCTGCTGCAGCTGCTGTGTCTGATTGCCATGGACCCGCCATCGGACCTGTCTGCCGACAGTATCCGGGACGAAAAGGTAAAAGTGCTGAAGGCGCTGAAACGGATTACCCCGGATATGATGGCGGAATACGTGGTGCGCGGGCAGTACACCTCCGGCACCAGTGAAGGCAAGCCGGTGCCCGGTTACCTGGACGAAGAGGGCGCCAACAAAGCCAGCGAAACCGAGACCTTTGTTGCACTGAAGGCCGAGATTGATAACTGGCGCTGGTCTGGCGTGCCCTTCTATATTCGCACCGGCAAGCGGCTTCCGGAGAAAATGTCGCAGATCATCATCCACTTCAAACCGGCACCCCATTACATCTTCGATCCGGACCAGAAGCACCTGGCCAACAACAAACTGATTATCCGGCTGCAGCCCGATGAGGGCATGGCCCTGAAGATCCTCACCAAGGACCAGGGGCTGGATAAGGGCATGCGGTTGCGCCAGGGGCCACTGGAGCTGACGTTCTCCGAAACCTTTGATACCGATCGAATTCCGGATGCCTACGAGCGGTTGCTGTGGGAAATCATGCGGGGCAACCAGTACCTGTTTGTCCGCCGCGATGAGGTAGAGCACGCCTGGCGCTGGGTCGACCAGATCATCCGTAACTGGCACGACAGCGGCGAACCGCCGAAGCGCTACGCCGCAGGCACCTGGGGGCCGGTGGCGTCGATTGCCATGATCACCCGGGATGGCAGGAGCTGGTATGAAGACGTGTGACCTGCCGCTACCCGAAGGGGTGCAGGCATTTTTCAGTGAGACCACGCAGGAATGTGCGGGCCAGCTGGCGTTACACGCAGCGGAAAGCCTGCGTGGCCGGCTCCGCCGGGGCGGACGGGCTTCGCTGGTGGTGTCCGGTGGCTCTACGCCGGTGCCCTTCTTTCAAACGCTGGCGCAGCAGGAGCTGGCCTGGGCCCGGGTCACGATGCTGCTGGCCGACGAGCGCTGGGTGCCGGAAGGGGACCCCGCCAGCAACACGACCCTGGTGCGGCAGAACCTGCTGCAGGGCAGGGCAAAGGAGGCACGCTTTCTCAGCCTGCGGCAGCCGCTGTGCAGCGCCGAGCAAGCCTTGCCTGCTATCGAGCAGCTGCTGGCCGAGTTGAAGTTGCCGCTGGATGTGGTGGTTCTGGGCATGGGCAACGATGGCCATACGGCGTCGCTGTTCCCGGATGCGCCCCAGCTGCCGGAGGCAATGTCTATTCAGGCGCCCGGTCGGGTGTGCGTGATGACACCGCCGTCCCAGGCCCATACCCGGGTAACCCTGACCCGGCCGGTGCTGGCGGGCGCCCGGTTCCTGGCGTTGCATCTCAGGGGTGAGGACAAGCTGGAAACCCTGGAGCGGGCCCTGAAGGCCCCGGATGACTGGCGGGAAATGCCAATCCGTGCTTTTCTGAAACCAGGCTTGCGAATTTACTGGAGCCCGTAACGGGCTGTTGTCCGGTTAGCGCCGGGGGAGACTTGAATGCCATTGCTGTCTGTGGAGCACCAGGAAAAGATCGAGTTTGTGATGGCGCAGTCGCCATTGATACCCGTGATCACCATCCGTGATCCGGACGATGCCATCCCGCTTTGTCGGGCGTTGTTTGACGGCGGTATTCGCGCGCTGGAGATCACCTTGCGCACAGAACATGGCCTGGATGCCATCCGGCGGGTTCGGGAAGCGCTTCCGGACGCGATTGTGGGGGCGGGTACGGTGATCAGCATCGATCAGTACCGGGACGTCGAGCGAGCCGGGGCCGAGTTTGTCATTACCCCTGGTGTAACCGATGCCATCCTGGATTTCGGTGTGACCTCGGAATCCCCCCTGCTGCCGGGCATTGCCACCGCATCAGAACTGATGATGGGGTACAGCCACGGCTACCGGCACTTCAAGTTGTTTCCCGCGGAAGTATCCGGGGGTGAAAGGGCCTTGAAGGCGTTTGCCGGCCCCTTCCCGGATGTCTGCTTTTGCCCGACCGGCGGGGTTCGCCAGCAGACGGCTGCGGCCTACCTGGCGCTGGATAATGTCTCTGCGGTGGGCGGTACCTGGCTGACGCCGGATGAAGCCGTGGCCAGTAAGGACTGGCAGACCATTACCGGCATCGCCCGGGCCAGCCTGGCGGCCATTGGCCACCGGGGCTGACCGGCGCAGGCTACTGGATGTCGGACCCTACACGAACGATTTTCATGGAGTTGGTGCCACCCTGGGCGTTCACATAGTCGCCCTTGGTGATCACCACCAGGTCGTTATCCTGCACAACACCCCGGCTCTTCAGTTCGTCGACAGCCAGTGCATTGACCTTTTCATTGGCGTGGTTGGCAGAATCGAACGGAACCGTCTGCACGCCCCGGAACAGAGCCACCCGGTGCTGGGTGGAGTGGTGCCGTGAGAAGGCAAAGATCGGCAGGCTGGATTTGATCCGTGACATCAGGCGCGGAGTAGAGCCGGTTTCTGTCAGGCAGATAATGGCAGACACACCCTGCAGGTGGTTGGCGGCGTACATGGCAGACAGGGCAATCGCCTCGTCTACCTTTTCCATGCTCTCGTGGATCCGGTGCTGGGACTGGTGCATGGACGGGTGCCGTTCCGCACCGGTGCAGATGCGCACCATGGCTTCCACGGCTTCTTTCGGGTAATCGCCTACGGCAGTCTCGGCGGACAGCATCACGGCATCTGTGTAATCCATCACCGCGTTGGCAACGTCAGACACTTCCGCCCGGGTGGGCATGGGGTTGGTGATCATCGACTCCATCATCTGGGTGGCGGTGATCACGGCCCGGTTCAGTACCCGGGCCCGTTTGATGATGTGTTTCTGAACCGCCACCAGTTCGGCATCGCCGATCTCCACGGCCAGGTCGCCCCGGGCGACCATTACGGCGTCTGACGCTTCGATAACGGCATCCAGTGCGTCGGTATCGTGGGCCAGTTCGGCCCGTTCAATCTTCGCCACCAGGCCGGCATCGGAGCCGGCTTCTTTCAGCAGCTGACGGGCCACATGCATGTCGTCGGCGGTACGGACAAAGGAAACCGCCACGTAGTCGGCGTCCAGGCGGGCTGCGGTTACGATGTCCTGCTTGTCTTTCTCGGTGAGGGCGTCCGCTGAGAGGCCGCCACCGCGCTTGTTCAGGCCCTTGTTGTTGGACAGCGGGCCGTCGATCAGCACAGTGGAGGTGATGCTGTGGTCGTCGACCGCGGTCACTTCCATTTCAATGCGGCCGTCATCCAGCACCAGGATATCGCCCGGGCTGACGTCGTTGATCAGTTGTTCGTAATCAATGCCAACTTGCTCCGATGTGCCAGCCTCTTTGTCCATGGTGGCGTCGAGCACGAAGGTCTGGCCCCGTTCCAGGGTGACCTTGTTGTCGGTGAAGCGGGCGATGCGCAGTTTCGGGCCTTGCAGGTCGGCCAGGATGGCCACAAAGCGACCCTGGGTGGCGGCCGCTGCACGAACCCGGCGGGCCCGTTCCATATGCTCTTCGGCGCTGCCGTGGGAAAAGTTGAGGCGGGTAACATCAACGCCGGCGGCGATGATACCTGCCAGCGATTCCTCACTGTCGGTGGCGGGGCCGAGGGTGGCGACAATCTTGGTGCGCCTGAGCATAGTGCGTGTCCTTGTCTGTAAAATTTGAGTGTTCAATTGAACCTGAAAGCCTCCGGTAAAGAAAGTACACTTAGGTCTGGAATAACCACGATACAGGGAGAGAGCCCATGCACTCTACGGTTCAGAAGGTGACCAACCGCATCATCGAACGCAGCAGGGCTTCCCGCGCGGATTATCTCGAGAGGATGGCCGGGCTGGCGGCAAAGGACCCCCATCGTGGCACCTTGTCTTGCGGTAACCTGGCCCATGGCTTTGCGGCTTGTAGCCAGGGCGATAAAGACACCCTGAAATTTCTTAACCGGGCCAATGTGGCCATGGTTTCCGCCTACAACGACATGTTGTCTGCCCATCAGCCTTATCAGCGCTTTCCTGACATTATACGCGAAGCGGCCCATGGCATGGGCTCGGTAGCCCAGTTTGCCGGCGGCACTCCCGCCATGTGTGACGGGGTCACCCAGGGCCAGCCGGGAATGGAGCTGAGCCTGTTCTCCCGGGACACCATCGCCATGAGTACGGCAGTGGCACTGAGCCACAACATGTTCGACGCGGTTATGCTACTGGGTATATGTGACAAAATTGTGCCAGGGTTGCTGATTGGTGCCCTGAGTTTCGGCCACCTGCCGGCCATTCTGGTGCCATCCGGCCCCATGCCGTCGGGGCTGCCGAATAAGGAAAAGCAGCGTATTCGCCAGCTCTATGCCGAGGGCAAGATCGGCCGGGATGAATTGCTGGAAGCCGAAAGCCAGTCTTACCACAGCCCGGGCACCTGTACCTTTTACGGCACCGCCAACAGTAACCAGTTACTGGTAGAGGTAATGGGCCTGCACCTGCCCGGTGCGGCTTTCGTAAACCCCGATACGCCCCTGCGGGATGCCCTGACCCGCGCGGCGACCGAGCAGGTCATCAAGTTGTCCCGGCCCCACGGCGGCGAGTTGGGGCTCGGCCATATGGTGGACGAGAAAGCCATTGTGAATGCCCTGGTAGCCCTGCTGGTGACCGGTGGCTCCACCAACCACACCATCCACTGGATCGCCATTGCCCGGGCGGCCGGGATCCTGGTTGACTGGAACGACTACGCCGAGTTGTCGTCGGTGGTGCCCTCCATGACCCGCATTTACCCGAACGGCCAGGAAGACATCAACGCCTTTCACGAAGCCGGTGGCACGCCGTTCCTGATTCGGGAATTACTGGCACAAGGCTACCTGCATAACGACGTCAACACAGTGATCGGTAAGGGGCTGGACGCCTACGCCCGGATGCCGGAGCTGGAAGGGGAAAGCCTTCGCTGGCAGCCGGCGGTTACCAAGAGCCAGCGCCCGGATGTGCTGAGCAGCGCCGCAGAGCCCTTCGCCCCGGATGGCGGATTGAGGGTGCTGGATGGCAATCTCGGGCGCGGAGTGATCAAGGTGTCGGCGGTGGCGCCGGAACACCATCGGGTTGAGGCGCCGGCGGTGGTGTTCAACGACCAGAACGAACTGAAAGCCGCCTTTGAAGCTGGCGACCTGGACCGGGATTGCGTGGTGGTGGTGCGCTTTCAGGGGCCGAAAGCCAACGGCATGCCGGAGTTGCACAAGCTGACCCCTTACCTCGGTGTACTTCAGGATCGAGGCTATCGGGTGGCGCTGGTGACCGATGGCCGGATGTCCGGAGCCTCCGGCAAGGTGCCGGCGGCTATCCATGTTTACCCGGAAGCACTGGCGGGCGGCCCGCTGGCCAGGATTTGTGACGGCGACGTTATTTGCGTGGATGCCGTTAGTGGTGTGCTGTCGGTGCAGCTCGGCGAGGCGGAACTGGCTGACCGCAGCCCGGCCAGTGCAGACCTGGCAGCGAACCATACCGGCTATGGCCGTGAACTGTTCGGCTGGATGCGCCAGGGTGTCTCGAATCCGGAGCAGGGTGCCAGTGTGTTCTGGAGCGCCGGCTGATGACGGAAGCTGTTCCGCACGCCATGGCGCTGGTGGGTGATGTTGGCGGCACCCATGCCCGGTTTGCGCTGGTGGTGCCGGGATCGGTGCAGTTGCAGTCGCTGAAGGTTTTCCGCTGTGCTGATTTCCCGGGGCCCGGGCAGGCCATTGCCGCGTACCTGAAGCATGTAGGGCCGGTGACTGTCCGCGAAGCCTGTGTGGCCGTTGCCGCCCCGGTTACCGGTGACGTTGTCACCCTGACCAACAACCGCTGGCAGTTCGATACCGGGCACCTGGCGCAACGCTTCGGCCTGGACCGGTTCCGGCTGGTGAATGATTACACCGCCATGGCGTTGGGCGTAATGCACGTGCCGGCCAGCCAACGGGTGCCGGTGGGCGGGGGCGGCGCAGACCCGTCGCGCCCGGTACTGGTACTTGGCCCGGGCACGGGCCTGGGCATGTCGGCACTGGTGCCGGCGGGGGATGGCTGGATACCGCTGGCAACCGAAGGGGGCCATGTGGACTTTGCGCCGCTGGATGACCTTGAGTGCGAGATTGCCCGCCGTCTTCGCGCCGCCTATGGCCGGGTTTCTGTGGAACGACTGCTGTGTGGTTCGGGTATCATGAACCTGTATCGAACGCTGGCGGAGATTACCGGCGGTAAGCCGGTACAGGAAACCCCGGAGCAGGTTTCCGCAGCGGCCGTGGCAGCTAATGACGAGCTGGCAGCCCGGGCGCTCAGCCTGTTCTGTGACATTCTGGGCCGGGTAGCCGGCAACAGCGTTCTGACCCTGGGCAGTTACGGCGGTGTCTATCTTTGTGGCGGCATTGTGCCGGCGATTCTCGACTTTTTCATGGCCAGCGGCTTTCGCGCCGCCTTCGAAAACAAGGGCCGGATGCGGCCGTTATTGGAGGCCACGCCGGTTCAGGTGGTGCTGGATGGCAACACCGGGCTGTACGGCGCTGCAGCGGCCCTGACCAATGCCGGGAGGTGACCATGACTCAGACGGCTAATCATCTGGATAGCCTGGACTTTGACCAGCTGGTCCAGCAGGTAAGGGCCTGTACCTTGTGTAAAGATGTCTTGCCGGAAGGGCCGAGGCCGGTTGTCCAGCTGTCCCGGTCGTCCCGAATCCTGGTGGTCGGCCAGGCGCCCGGCCGCAAGGTTCACGAAACCGGAATTCCGTTCAACGATCCCAGCGGTGACCGGCTTCGGCAATGGATGGGCGTGGACAGGGAGCAATTCTACAACGAGGAACAGGTGGCTATTCTGCCCATGGGGTTCTGCTTTCCCGGCACCGGAAAATCCGGCGACCTGCCGCCCCGGCCGGAATGCGCTGAAACCTGGCGCGAGGCCTTGCTGGCGCGGCTGGACAAGGTTGAGCTGACCCTGGTGATCGGCCAGTATGCCCAGGCCTGGCACCTGCCGGACAGCCGCAAATCGGTAACGGATAATGTCAAAGCCTGGCGGGAATACTGGCCGGGGCTATTGCCCATGCCTCACCCGAGCCCGCGCAATATCCGCTGGCTGAAAAGCAATCCCTGGTTCGAGCAGGAGGTGATTCCCCGGCTTCAGGCCCGGATCGGGGAATTACTCTGACCCGGCGGCGGTGAACAGGCTCTGGTGCCGGGTTGCCGCCCGATGGATGTAGCTGTCCAGCTGCTCCCGTTGCTGCTCCGTGATATAGAGCCCCTGCTTGGTACGCCGCCAGAGCACATCTTCCGCGCTCAGTGCCCACTCGTGGGCAATCAGGTAGTCCACTTCACGCTGGTACAGGGTGGCGGTGTAGGCGTGGCCAAGATCCTCTGTGCCGGTACAGCCTTTGAGGATGTGGTGGCTGTCGGTGCCATAGCTGCGCACAAACCGGCGGATAATGGCGCGGTCCAGCCAGGGGTAGTGCAGTTGCAGCTCTTCTGCGAGCTGTTGCTGGCTGGCAAAGTCGGCCCCCGGTAACAGGGCGTTCCGGGTCCAGGATTTGCCCGCTCCGGGGAAGTAATCGCATACGGCATCGGTGACCGCCTCGGCCAGCTTCCGGAAGGTGGTGATCTTGCCTCCGAACACGGAAATCAACGGCGCCTGGTGATCCTGGTCGTCGACCTCGTAGGAGTAATCGCGGGAAGCGCTCTGGGCATTGCCGCCTTCATCGTCCATCAGCGGCCGGACCCCGGAGTAACTCCATACCACATCGCCGGGTGTCAGTTGCCGGCGGAAATACTGGTTCACCACGTCCAGCAGGTAGCGGGTTTCCTCTTCGGAAATTCGTGCTTCAGACGGGTTGCCCTCGTAGTCCACATCGGTGGTGCCGATCAGGGAGAACTCATCTTCGTAGGGGATGACGAACACAATGCGCTCGTCGGCATTCTGGAGAATGTAGGCTTCGGTATCCTGGTTAAGGCGGGGCACCACAATGTGGCTGCCCTTGACCATGCGGATCTGTTTGGGCGCAGCCATGCCCAGGCTTTCACCGAACAGACGGCTGACCCAGGGCCCGGTGGCATTCACTACCACCTTGGCGCTGAGGGTTCGTGTGTGCCCGGTGAGGGTATCTTCGAGTACCGCCTGCCAGCCAGAGCCCTTGCGTTCGGCCCGGACGCACCGGGTGCGGGGCAGGATACTGGCGCCTTTTTGCTGGGCCTTGCGAGCTGAGAGTACCACCAGCCTTGCGTCGTCTACCCAGCCATCGGAGTATTCAAAGCCCCGGGTGATGTCCGGTTTCAGGGGGGATTCTTTGCCGAAGTTGATGGCCCGGGAGCCGGCCAGCAATTCACGCTTGGCGAGGTGGTCGTACAGAAACAGGCCCGTGCGGATCATCCAGGCCGGTCTCAGGTGGGGCTGGTGGGGTAAGCGAAAACGCATCGGCCACATGATGTGGGGAGCGTTGCCCAGCAGGGCCTCCCGTTCCGCCAGTGCTTCACGCACCAGCCTGAACTCGTAATGCTCCAGATAACGCAGGCCGCCGTGGATCAGCTTGCTGCTGCTGGACGACGTCGCCGAGGCCAGGTCGTTCATCTCACACAAGACAACCCTTAGCCCGCGGCCGGCGGCGTCCATGGCAATGCCTGTGCCGTTTACGCCGCCACCGATAACAAGTAAGTCGCAGTGGTCCGGAAATCCGCCGAGCGGTGATGTTTCTGTGCTGGTTTTTGGTGCTTTCCGAACCACTGTCTGCTCACTCCTTGTGTCAGAGCCGGACTGGCTTGCCGGCCTCGCGGCGGCGCTCCTCCCACTCTTCCTGGGTTTGTGCGGCCTGTTCTCCGGCCATGGAACCGATGATCTCGAAATAATCCGAGGCAAATTCATCGGCCATCACCTGGTCACGGGGTTTTACCTTCACCACGTAAACGCTTTGTACGTTCTGGTGATCAAACTCGCGCCAGTACTGCTCGTCTTTCAGGAAACTGTAGCGGTGGCCTTCCAGTGCCCGGATCACATCGGCAGTATTCGTGGTGCCGGCACGCTCAACCGCTTCCTTGTACTGGTACACAATACTGTAGGCCGAGGCCGCAGAGGAAGAGGGACGCATTTCATAGCGGGCAGAGAAGGCTTCAACAAACTCCTTGCCGCGGGGGTAGTTGTTCTCGTACGGCAGGGTCCATGCCCAGGGTGCGCCGCCAATCACACCTTCCATCATCGCCGGGCCCACCTGCCGGGCCATGCCCAGGGTCAGGTTGGGAACCACCACCTGCATGCGCTTGGTCAGACCCATTTCATAGGCCACCTGCAGCGCGCGCACCATGTCGTCGCCAAACAGTACCATCATCAGCACCTTGGCGTCAGATTCGGCAGCCTGTTCCAGGGCCTTGCGGAAATCGGTAATCAGTGCCCGGGGAAACGGGGTTTTGACGCCCGGGTGGCGTTCGGTGTCCTGGGTATTGGAAAACTGGCGAACGGACTCTTCCACTGACCAGCCCCAGGTGTAGTCCGAGGTGATGTAGAAGTAATCGTCGTTTGCGTGGTTCTGGTTCAGGTAGTCGCCCAGTGCCTTGGCGGTCATCCAGGCATTGTATGGCTCCCGGAACATGAACCGGTGGCCTTCACTGCCGGTGGTGGCGTTGGAATAGGTGAGGGTGCCGAAGTAAATGCGGTTCCTGTCGCGGGCGGCCTTGCCGGAGGCGATGGCAACGGCGCTGGATACACCGCCAAACACCATCTGAACACCTTCCTGGTCAATCATTTCGGCGGTGTTGCGGGCGCCTTTTTCCGGCTCGCCGCGGGTGTTGCGGATGACCAGTTCCAGTGGTTGCCCCAGCACACCGCCGGCCTGGTTGATTTCCTCAACCGCAAGGTAGGCAGCCAGGCGTTGTTGCAGGCCCTGGTTTTTGTAGCGTCCCGTTTCCGGGTAGTTAAGACCGATCTTGAGAGATTCGGCGGAAACAGTGGCGCTGCCGAGCAAAAGCAGACATGCCGAGAGCAGGAAAGTCCTGAAAGTCATTGCAGATTGGCCTCCGGTTTAGGGTTCGCACAGCCTATTCTTGTTTTATGTCAGGCTGAAGTAATAGCGTAGTTTCTGCCCGGGGCTTTGAGGCAACAATGGGACTAAAGTGTAAAACGCCCGCTAATTCGCGGGCGCTTGATTTACGTCAGTTTCAGAAGGTGTTGATCTGGTTGTTTATTGTCCGGCTTCAGCAGCTTTTACTTTCACGTAACTGCCAGGGGCATCTTCAATGACCTCGAGTTTTCCTTCGCCGGGCTGTCGGGCTGGCACCTGGTCGCCTTCGTGGCCGGCAATCCATTCCCGCCAGTACGGCCACCAGGAGCCCGGATGCTGCTCTGCGCCGGAGAACCAGGCGTCCGGATCTTCCGGCAGGGTGTTGTTGGTCCAGAAGCCATACTTTTCTTTGTAGGGCGGGTTGATCACACCGGCAATGTGGCCGGAACCGGACAGGACAAAGCGGACATCGCCGCCGTAAGCGTGTGCCCCGTGGTAAGTGGTTTTCCACTTGGCGATGTGGTCCTGTCGCGCAGACAGGAAGAACGATGGCACCCGGATTTCCGACAGGTTGATGGTTTCGCCGTTCATGGTCAGGGCATCTGGCTGCACCAGCCGGTTATGCAGGTACATTTCCCGCAGGTAGTAACTGTGCATTCTGTACGGCAGGTTGGTGCCGTCGGTGTTCCAGTACAGCAGGTCAAAGGCGGCGGGTTTCAGGCCTTTGAGGTAGTTGTTGGTCCAGTACGACCAGAACAGGTCGTTCTCGCGCAGCAGGTTAAACGTGAAGGCCATGGCCCGGCCATCCATGTAGCCCTTGCGCTCCATGGCCCGCTCGATGCCACGGATGGAGTGATCGTTTATGAATACGCCGATGCTGCCGGGATCCGAGAAGTCCAGCAGGGTGGTCAGATAGGTGGTGCTGATGATCGGGTTGCGGTTCTTCTTCTCCAGCCAGGCCATGGTAGAGCCCAGCAGGGTGCCGCCAATGCAGTAGCCGATGGCGTTCATCTGCTCTTCGCCGGTGGCCTCTGTTACCGCATCGATCGCCGCGAGGGGGCCGAGCTTCATGTAATCATCCCAGCCGGTCTCTTTCTGGGCCGGGCCCGGGTTACGCCAGGACACCACGAACACCGTCTGGCCCTGGCTCACGAGCCAGCGGATAAACGAGTTGCGCTCGGTCAGATCGAGTATGTAGAACTTGTTGATCCAGGGCGGGATGATCAGCAGCGGCTGCTGCGCTACCGTCTTGGTGGTGGGTGTGTACTGGATCAGCTGTATCAGTTCGTTCTGGTACACCACCTTGCCCGGTGTGGTGGCCAGGTTGCCGCCGACTTCAAAGGCCGAACGGTCGGTCATGCCGACATTGAACAGGCCGGGGTTCTGGCGCAGGTCTTCCGCCAGGTTGCGGGCGCCATCCACCAGGTTCATCCCCTTGCGTTCCCAGGTAATGCGCAGCACTTCCGGGTTGGTCAGGGGATAGTTGGAGGGCGACAGGGCGCTGGTCAGTTGCCGGGCATAGAACATCATCTGGTCCCGGGCGGGGCCGGGCAGGCCCTCCATGTTTTCTACCCAGTTCAGGAACGCGCCGGAATTGATCAGGTATACCTGCTGAAGCACATCGAAAGGCACATGCTTGCGCCAGTCGTCAGCCAGGAAACGACGATCGTCGGATTCCGGAACGGCTACCGGCTCGGGCTGTTTGCCGGTCAGCCGGCTGAAAGTGTAACGGGCGAGGCCCAGATGCCTTTTGCCCAGCTCGATCTCGGCGCTGGCAAAGCGAAGCGGATGCAGCAGCAAGTCTTCGGCCATGGCACGATAGGCGTCTGACATTTCACTGAGGGTGGACAGCTTGGCGTGGTCTACCATGCCGGTGTCGCCCAGCCATTGTTCCAGTTGCTGCTGGCCCTGACGCACGTTGTCGTCAAAGGCTTTCATCATCTGCTTTGCGGTTTTACTGATGTAGTCCATACCCAGCATCGGGGTTCTCCTTGCCTCGGATACAAAAAGGCCGGAGCGTCGCACACGTTCCGGCCCGGCCGGTCATTCAGGGTGTCAGGCAGCGGTTTTGCCGTTGCTGCCTTTACCGGTGGCCGGTGTTTTTTCCGCTGTGTTATCAGCCGGTTTTGCCTCGAACACCTGCTGCAGTTGCTCGCGGGTTTCGTTGGCGTAGTCCTGCCAGGCCTTCCAGTCTGCAGATACCTGCTCGCTGATGGTTTTCAGGGTTTCGGCCTGGTCTGTGGTCAGGGTTTTCAGGCTTTCGAGGTCGCGTACCTCGGCCATCTTCCGGGCCTGTTCCATGGCAACATCGGCATACCGGCGGAACGCTTCCATCTGCATTTCTGCAGCTTTGCCGAACTGGTTGAACAGGGTTTCATTGAGGCGGTTGGCTTTTTCGAACAGCTCATTGTTCATGGGGTACAACTCCTTTGTAGTTGGAATGACTGGAATCCTCAGTCTAACTTTAGATGCGTGACATCATTTTGACAGGCATCAAACGCCGTTCCGGCATATTCTTTAGTCTGGAATTTGTAACCTTACAGTGGAGAAAACCATGAGCAGTCGCAAATCCGAACTGGAAACCCTGAAAGCGGAACTACAGGCCCGCCTGACCCGGTATGAAGCGCACCAGCACCGTGAAGCGGGTGCATTGGATAAGGATTTTGAAGAGCAGGCCACGCAAACCCAGAACGACGAAGTGGTCGATTCACTGGAAGTGGAAACCCGCGCCGAACTGGTACAGATTGCCCATGCACTGGAGCGGATCGACAGCGGAGCAGGGGACGAATGCGAAAAATGCGGTGAGCAGATCGATCCGCGCCGGCTTCAGGTGTTGCCTTATACCACCGTTTGTGTAAATTGCGCCGACAACTGAATTCCGTCAAACACTGAGTGGTAAAGATGACACAGAACCCCGCTGGATCAGAACCGAAGCAAGGATTGCCCAAAAGCCAGGTCATTGGTTTGTTTCTTGGCGCCGCTTTCCTGCTGGTTACCCTGCTGGTGCCGGCGCCGGAGACGATGGGTCCGAAGGCCTGGGCCGCCCTGGGCATGATGCTGATGATGGCCACCTGGTGGTCTACCGAAGCCATTCCCATTCCGGCTACCTCCCTGTTGCCGATTGTGCTGATACCGGCGCTGGGGTTGGGAAGTATCAGCCAGGCCACATCGCCCTACGCTAATCCGATCATCTTCCTGTTCCTGGGCGGGTTCACCCTCGGCCTGGCCATGCAGAGGTGGAACCTGCACCGGCGGATTGCGCTGCTGACCTTGCGGGCGATGGGGGATAAGCCGAAACGGCAGATTGCCGGGTTCATGCTGGCGACGGCCTTCCTGAGCATGTGGGTGAGCAACACTGCCACGGCAATCATGATGCTGCCGATCGGCTTGTCGGTCATCGGCATGATGGATGACAGCAATCCGGACGGGGTTCGCCGTTATGCCACGGCCTTGCTGCTGGCCATCGCCTATTCCGCCAGCGTGGGTGGTATTGCCACCCTGATTGGCACGCCGCCCAATGCCTTGCTGGCGGCTTACCTGAGCGAAAACCAGGGTATTTCCGTAGGCTTTGCCCAATGGATGCTACTCGGTGTGCCTGTGACGGTGGTGATGCTGACATTGACCTGGTGGTGGCTGACCCGCAAGGACTTCGGCATTGAAGGCGCCCAGGAAAGCGGCCAGATGATTCGGGACGAACTGGCCGCGCTCGGCCCCATGAGCAAGGGTGAAAAGCTGGTTGCACTGGTGTTTGTGGTGACGGCGTCGCTGTGGATTTTCCGGCCTTTGCTCTCTGGCAGCATTGCGCCCTGGCTGAGTGACACCGGTATTGCCATTGCTGCAGCGATTGCCATGTTCCTGATTCCGGTAAGCACCCGGGACAGGAGCTTCGTGCTGGACTGGGATTCGGCTAACCGCCTGCCCTGGGGCGTGCTGCTGCTGTTTGGTGGCGGCCTGGCCATGGCGGGCGTGATCAGCAGTTCCGGACTGGCCGAGTGGATTGCCGAGAGCATGGGCGTGGCCGGCACCTTGCCGGTACTGGTGATGATGATCCTGGTGGCTGGGGTGATTATCTTCCTCACCGAGGTGACCAGTAACACCGCTACAGCGGCGGCGTTCCTGCCGCTGCTGGGTGCCCTGGCGATGTCGCAGGACGTCTCTCCGCTGCTGTTGACGGTGCCGGCTGCCATTGCCGCCAGCTGTGCCTTCATGATGCCGGTGGCCACGCCGCCGAACGCCATCGTGTTCTCCAGTGGCCACATGAAGATTTCCGATATGATCAGGGCCGGTTTTGCGCTCAATATCATGGGTATTGTGGTGGTAACCCTGATTACCTACGCGCTGTTGGGAACCGCTTTCTCCCTGTGATTGAGGGCCGGACGCTGTCCGGCCTTTCCCTCCCTTGAACCAGTTCTCAGTACTGTCGCTGCTGGCCCCGCCTGCAGCTACAGATTTGAGGCACAGTTATCTTTAAGCCCGATTCGATTTCGGTATCTTACGGTTACAACATGTAACGCCGACGTTGCACATCCAAGAAAGTTGCACATCCAATAAAAACAGGAACTTTGCAAAATGCTGCTGGTGCTGGCCGGATCCCTTCTCACATTCGCCATGGTGCAGGAAGCCACCGAGGTAGAGCCGTTCGAGCCGGGCACCATCGTGCTGGAGCACAAGGTGGATGCGAGCCCGGTTGAGCAACGCTCTGATGTGCGGGTGGAGCCCCTGGTCGAGCAGAAGTTCCGGAACATCGTGCGCCAGGCCTACGACTACAGCTGTGGCAGTGCGGCACTGACCACGGTCCTCAATTTCTATCTTGGCCGGACCCTCTCTGAACGGCAGGTGATGGAAGGGCTGCTGCATTACGGTGAGAGCGATCGCATCGTCCAGCGCCGGGCCTTTTCCATGCTCGATATGAAGCGCCTGGTGACGGCTTTGGGTTATCCCTCTGGCGGCTTCAAGGCCGAGATTGACGACCTGATGGAGCTGGATCACCCGGCTATCGTGCCCATCGACCACGCCGGCTTCAAACACTTCGTAGTGCTCCGGACCATCCGGGATGACCGGGTTTACCTGGCCGATCCCGCCGTCGGCAATATTTCCTTTACCGTGGCCCAGTTCCAGGAGAAGTGGGACGACAACGTGCTGTTCATCGTCTTCCCGGGCAGCGACAAGCCGCTGGACAACCTCGAACTGAAAGAGGAAGACCTGCGCTTTGTAGACGACCAGACCATGACACTGCTGGCTATCCAACAGATGCCGGCGTTCGCCGAATCCACAGAAAGACGCGTCCAGAACTTGCTGGAACGCCAGAAGAACAATCCTGACGGTAGCGTTGAGAATACCCGTAAGCAGCTTTACTACCGTCGAAACTAATTTTCCGGGCGGTTTTCCCCGGATCAGGAATAAAACCAATAAAAGTAGGGAGTCAGGATGAATCGTTGGTTAGTGCGAGGTTTTATCCTTGTTTCCGCGGCCGGTGTGCTTCCGGGCATGGCGATGGCCCAGGACGGAAATGTTGACCAGGCGCGGGAAGCCCTGTCACGCCAGGAAGGTGATGAAGATTCCACCAAGCAGCTCGAGGAAGTGTTCCAGGCTGCCGAGAAGAACTATTCGTTGCAGAAGAAGGGATCTCACTCCCTGAACTATTCCTTCGACTATTCCTACACCGGGGATCAGCGCCTGGACCTGGCCATTACCAATGGTTCGGTGCGCAACCTGGATGTGGTGCCGTCAGCGACCCATAACTTCACCAATGCCTTTCCTACGACTACGGCTTGCTGGACAACCTTACGGTTGGTACCCGGGTACCGCTGGTGGTCAAGTACGATACCGAGGACGAGCTGAATGTCTACGACTTCGGCGACATCTCCTTTACGGCACGCTGGCAGCCCTTTGCCTACGTACCCGGCAAGGCTTCGGCTACCTTCTTTGGCACCCTGAACAGCAAGACCGGTGTCAGCCCCTACGAGATCGACATCAAGGAACAGCTGTCCACCGGTAGCGGTTATTACTCCGTTGGTGGCGGCCTGAGTATGTCCAAGGTGCTGGACCCGGTGGTGGTGTTCGGTTCGCTCAGTGCAACCTATAACCTGACCGAAGACGGCCTGGAACAGGTTCGTGGTGCCCGCCTGCTAGAGAAGGTGGAGCCCGGCTTTGGTCTCTCCGGCTCCGCGGGCTTTGCCTATTCACTGTCTTATGACATTTCCCTGAGTATCTCGGCCCAGGTCAGCTACAGCGACCAGACCGTTCTGACTTTCTCTAACGGCGACCAGGCCGTAGCCCAGGACCAGATGACGGGCTTCCTGAGCATGTCGCTGGGTACCCGGGTCAGTGATATGACCATCGTAAACACCAGTCTGGGGATTGGCCTGACCGAAGATGCCCCGGATTTCTCCCTGGGTATATCCCTGCCCATTAATTTCTCCGGCCTCAAAGAGTGATTGGAGCTGCAGACGTTTCACGGGAAGGGAAGATTTTCATGGGACAACCTAGTCAAAAGCGACGCATTCTGGGAGCGCTGATCGCGGCAAGCCTGTCCTGCGGTGCCCAGGCGCAGATGACCCAGAACCTGACGCTGCACCCCAAGGCACTGGCACTGGGGAACGCGGTAACCGCCGATCCCCCGGGTTTGATGGCCATTCATTACAACCCGGCAGGCCTCACCAAGCTGGATGGTCGCCAGCTTGAAGTCAACGTGCTGAGTATCTACCTGGATATTGATGCCGACTTCATCGCGGATGAAGACTACGAGATTTTCGGTATCAAAGGCCTGGAAACAGACCCCCTGACCGGCAAGCAGCGGGACCCGGTGGCCAATACTCACAGCCACACCAATAACGTCGCCCTGTACGTTCCCGGCTATGGCATTCTGCGGCTGCCGCCGGGGCCGGCGGTAGCGCCCTCTGCTGGTATCAGTATCAAGCCACCCGGCTCAAAGCTGACCTTTGCCAACGCGTTCTATATGCCGATGGCCGCCGGTTTTTACCGGGAGAAAGACGATCCCGGCCGTTACCAGCCCCAGGCTGCAACGCTTCAGCGGACAACCTATCTTTCCCCCACGGTTGGCTATGAGATAAACGATGAATGGTCGGTGGGTGCCGGTATTCACCTGTCCCATTTCGGGTTTGCGGCAGACCAGTACATGCGGGCACCGAACATGCTGATTGGTGTGGCAGAGGTTCTGCAGGACGCTTTCAACTGTGAAAGCGGTGACGAACCCCTGCAACCCTGGCTGGCTCTGTGTGGCGGTAACGTGGGCCCCTGGGACGATATCGGCGCGATGAACCTGAACTTGCAGGAAACCATCTCGCCCACCTACGCCCTGGGTGTCATGTGGGAGCCCACGGACTGGTTCCGCTGGGGTGCCAGCTACACCTCCGAAGCGGACATGAACCTGAAAGGCCAGTTCGAGATCCAGTACACCGATGACTGGACCGGGTTCTGGCAAAGCGTTAACGGTTCAGTATTGGGGGCTATAACCTCGGCTATTCTGAGCCTGCCTTCCGGTGCCCCCCGGGAGGCCGGGAACGTCAGTATGGACCTGGTGTATCCGCAGCATTTCCAGACCGGGATCAGCGTGGATGTGCACCCGATGCTGACCCTGAACGCCGACATCGGCTGGACCGACTTTGCCCAGTGGGACGCCTTCGAGTTCAAGTTCGACCGCAAGCTGGAGTTCCTGAACGCCGCCCGGATTCTGTCGCCGGACAACGCCACGCCAGACAGCCTGCGCCTGCCGCTGGGCTTCAAGAGCCAGTGGAACTGGGCCTTTGGCGCGGAGCTGCATGTGTCGTCCCGACTGGACCTGCGGGCGGGTGTCGAGATCCGGGATTCGGTAATTCCGGACGATCAGCGTTCCATCATGGCGCCGTTCGGCGGAGCCAATCTGTACAGCGTAGGGCTGGGGTATCGCTGGGACAAAGACACGGAAATCGACCTGAACCTGTCTTACCTGCAGTCTATCGAGACTATTCCGGCAGACAGCAGCTGTAACGTAAACTGTGACAACATCACCAATATCATTTACAACCCCTATGCGGATCTGGAGATCAAGACTTCGCTGCGGGTTGTGATGGCGGGGCTGAGTTTCCGTACCAAATTCTGATGCAGTCCGGGGAGTAGTTTGTCATGGTTCTGATGCGATCCGTCCGGTTGGCAGGCTGTGTTCTGGCAGTGGCCCTGTCGGCGGGCTGCCAGTTGGGCGGAACCCCCATCGAGCAGCGGGACGGTTACTTCACCTGGGTAGACGAACAGGGCCAGGTACGTTACTCCCGCATTCCCGAAGCAGAATCAGAATCCGAAAGCCCGGAAAGAGAAGACGTTGCCGAGACTGCGGGCTTACCTCCCAAGAGGGCACTGGGCGAGCCCGATGCTGCCAGCAAGCTTGAGGATGCCGGCGACTACACCACCGAAAACTACCCGGATGGCGAAGAGCTGGCCCGGGACGGTTTTATCCGGCCGGGGCAGCGGCAGCCCTATTACACCTGGCGAGATGCCAACGGCATTGTCCGGGTCAGCTATTACAAGCCGGATACCCGCACCGAGCGGGAACGTAACCCGGACATGGCGCCACTGAACCTGACCCCCGCCAGCGTTTACCTGCCCCGGCAGGAATCCGGAGAGGCCGAGCCCGTAGCCGGCCATGATCCGGATGCCTTTGCCGTCCTCGGCATCGAGCGTGAACCGGAGAACGTGTTGACCACCTTTGCCGGTAACTGCTGTGAAGCGTTATCCAACAAGGAGTTCCAGCACTGGCAGGAGGGAAGGGAGTTCGGCGTTCGTATCACCGAAGATTCCCCGGTTTATGATTTCAGCAGTGGCGAGTCCGCCTTCCAGCTGGTGGCCTTGCCCT
This sequence comes from Marinobacter sp. ES-1, assembly GCF_000475255.1. Taxonomy (NCBI): domain Bacteria; kingdom Pseudomonadati; phylum Pseudomonadota; class Gammaproteobacteria; order Pseudomonadales; family Marinobacteraceae; genus Marinobacter; species Marinobacter sp. ES-1. The sequence goes on along the minus strand of NZ_AXBV01000027.1, from coordinate 38,390 downwards.
CCGGTGAGTTTACCCATGGCTTTGTAACGCGACTGCGCTCCTACGCCCACAAGGGCGTGTTCGTGCCCACACTGGCGTTTCTGGATCGGGATTTTCGCCCGGTTCGCCTGATTACCGACCTGGTGATGGATTATTACCCGGAAACCTGGCGTAAGCGGGGCTACCTGGAAGCCTGGGTGCCGGTATTCCCGGGGCAGGGTGAGCGTTGGTTATTGGTGCTCACCCGTAGCGAAGACCTGCGCGCGCAAACCGTGTATGACGCCGATCACGGCCCCGTGGCGATTCCCCATGTGCCATACGGTGAACTCGGCTTGACCACCTTCGAAGAGTAAGGGATCAGTCTTCCGGAGCGTCCAGGTTCAGCCATTGCTGGGATAGCCAGTAGTAGCTGCCATCACCTGCCGGGTGGGTACAGTTATAGCGAAAACGCCGGCTGTCGAATGCCTTTGGTGCCTTCACCGAGACCCGGTTGCCGGTTGTCCGGAATTCGATGCGGCCCTGTCCGGAGGCAAAGCAGGTGAGCTGGTCTGCGGTCAGTTTTTCCCCCAGTTCGAACACCAGTTCCGGCGGGTTGGTTTCCAGTACGCCGTCGGGTAACTCGCTGGCGGGCACCGGGAAGGCCTTGCTCAGCAGCTTGTCTTTCAGGCTTCCAAGCTGGCCAAAGCTGTTCGCCATGGGAAAACGGGGCAATCGGGTGCTGTGGGAGTAGCGGCCAATTGCCCCGGACTGTTGCCCGAATCCCAGCCAGCCCCGGGCTTCCAGCTTGTCTTCCAGTGTTTCGTCGAACTCACCGTAGGGGTAGGCAAACATCGGCTCTTCCACCCCCAGCCTGGTTTTCAGCGTGCGCTGGGCCTGATCCAGGCTGTGCTCTGCTCGCTTGTGCCACCGGGCTTCGGGTTCACCGGGCTTGCGGGCCAGGTGGCCGTGGTCAGTGCTGTGGTTGGCAATGGTCACCTGTTCACCGGTGGCCAGCTCCTGCAACTGTTCCCAGCTCATGTAGCCCCGGCTGCCGATGGCGTCGGTGTTTACAAAGATGGTGTAGGGCAGGCCGTGACGTTCGAGCAATGGCGCGGCAGTTTGATAGACCGACTCGTAGGCGTCGTCAAAGGTGATGGCAACACGGTTGCTGTCATCCTCACCGGCCAGCGCCTGCCGGGTTGCGGGCAGCAGTGGCACAACTTCAAGGTTCAAGTCACTGATCATGGCCAGCTGGGCTTCAAACAATGAGCGGGAGGTGCTGGTGGCCGGAGGCGTATGGTCCGCCACATGGTGATACTGCAGCACAACAAGGTCGGCAAGGGCGTGGGGTGCGGAAACTGTCAGGCCAAGGACGGCCGCAGCTGCGAATCGGTTGAGTCGGGTCATGTCAGTCTATTGCCGGGTAAAGTGACGTTTGAGGACGGAAAACGCCCGGTTCAGCTCCTGGATATCTTCTGTGCGCCCGCCGCGATCCGGATGGGCTTGCATCACCCGCCGGCGGAATCGCTGCTTCACGGTATCGAAGTCGCCGGGCAGTGTATCAAAGCCGAGCACCTGCGCGGCTTCCTGAACGTCCTCCGGGCTGCCGGCCAGTGTTACGCCAGCCAGGAAGCGCTCCATCATGCCCCGGATATCGTGGCCGGACAGGAAGTACCGGGAAATATCCAGGTAAAAGCTTCTGAGCGGATCTTCTTCTGCCGGCAGGGCCCGGGTATTGCCGGAGCCGGTCGTCAAAATACACAATCGAAGCGGGGAAATCACCAGTGTTTCACTGGCCTGGGCCAGCTCCGATTGCAGCCGGTAAAGGGCGTGGAACAGCAGGAAGTGCACGGGATAGAGCGCGGTCGGGTCGCTGAAGGTAACGGGCTCGATCAGTTGCCAGCGAGGGCTCTGTAATGCACGGATCAAAGCCAGTTCTGTCAGCCCGCAAGCGCCTGCCGCCCGAAGTTCATGTTCGGCAGCCACCTGCAGGTGGTCGGCCTGCTGCTCAAGCCAGGCGAGCTGATCGCGGCTGATCGGGGATTGATCCGGTCGGGCGGAAGGTGCGGGTGAATTCATGGCGGCCATGGTATGACACTCTGCCAGCACGTGAAAGCATCGGGGTGGAGGGAAGTGGAGTGCGGCGCACTTAGGAAAGTACCGAGCGCGGGGCCCCTGTCACTCGGCAATCGGGGCGCGTATAATTGCTGCCTCATTTACCTTGCAAGTGTGCCAACAGAATGTCCGAAGCCATGATCGCCAATGCCGAGCAGGCGCCGATGTCCGAGCAGGAGCGTCGCCAGAAACTGGAGCTGAACAAACTGCAGAAACGGCTGCGCCGGGACGTGGGGCAGGCCATTGCCGACTTCTCGATGATCGAAGCAGGCGACAAGGTGATGTGTTGCCTGTCTGGCGGCAAGGATTCCTACGCCATGCTGGATATTCTGCTGAACCTGCAGAAAAGCGCGCCGGTACGTTTCGAGCTGATTGCCGTCAACCTGGATCAGAAGCAGCCGGGCTTCCCGGAAGAGATCCTGCCTGAGTACCTGAAGTCGCTGGGTATCGAATACCACATCATCGAGAAAGACACCTACAGCATCGTCAAAGAGAAAGTGCCTGAGGGCAAGACGACCTGTGGTCTGTGTTCCCGCCTGCGGCGAGGCATTCTCTACAACTTTGCCGAAGAGCACGGTGTTACCAAGATCGCCCTGGGCCATCACCGCGATGACATGCTGGAAACCCTGTTCCTGAACATGTTCTATGGCGGCAAGCTGAAATCCATGCCCCCGGTTCTTCACAGCGACGACGGCCGTAACACGGTCATCCGGCCGCTGGCCTATGCCCGGGAGAAGGACATTGCCCGCTATGCGGGACTGCGGAATTTTCCCATCATTCCCTGCAACCTGTGCGGTTCCCAGGAAAACCTCCAGCGGCAGGTGATCAAGGAAATGTTCCAGGCCTGGGACAGGCAGCATCCGGGGCGGCTGGAAACCATGTTCCGGGCCCTGTGCAACGTAGAGCCATCGCACCTGGCGGATCCAAACCTGTACGACTTCAAGGAAGGCAAGCGGCTGGGCGGCAAGCGCCAGGCGGTGGTGCAGTCTGCGGAGCCGGAACAGGACTTCGGCCGGCTGGACGTGCTGAATCTCTGATCAGCCAGCAACCGTCGGCCGTTGGATCAGTGCATCAACAAGGCCTGGAACGGTAGCGTCCACAAGCCGAACAGGATCAGCAGGACACCGCTGATCTTGCGGAAGCCCTGATTGCTCTTGATGCCGCGAATCCAGTTGGCGGCGTAGCCGGTGGCCAGCATCGAGGGCAGGGTGCCCAGGCCGAAGAAAAACATGGTCAGGGCGGCGGCCGGCACCGTTGGCTGAAGCGCCGCCCAGCCCAGCGTGCTGTACACCAGTCCGCAGGGCAGCCAGCCCCACAGGGCCCCCAGGGCCAGCGCCTGGCCGGCATTATTGACCGGAATAAAACGTTTGGTCAGCGGCGATAACGCCTTCCAGACCGGCGTCCCCACCCTTTCAACAAAGCGTATGCCCTGCCACCACTGGCCCATGGAAAGACCCATGAAAATCAGCAGCAGGCCGGCTATGGTCATCAGCAGCAAGCCGGCCCAGCGCCATTGGCTGGCGGCCTGGGTGCTCAGCAGGGCCACGAGGGTGGCGATCAGGGCGTAACTGCCAATCCTGCCGAAATTGAAGGCCAACAGCAGTAGTGTCTGGCGCAGGCGAAACCCTTTGCCGACCGGCAACGCCATCGACAGCGAAGCGCTGATTCCCCCACACATGCCCAGGCAATGGGTGCTGCCCAGCAAGCCGATAACGAAGGCGCTCGAATAGCTCAGGTAAAGTTCCGGCTGCATAGTTCCGGTCAGGCCTTGTTATCGGGGTTTTGGTCAGAATCCCCGGTGCTGGCCTGTCCTTCCTGATCCGCTTTTTTGTCAGTGCGGGCATCATCCGGAATCATGTCTTTATCGTCGTCATACAGAATGCGATGGGCCGGCCCGTCCAGGTCGTCATACTGGCCATTCTTGACGGCCCAGGAGAACAGGAACACGCCCAGGGCCACCAGAAGCAGCATCAGGGGGACCAGGAACATGACAATGTGCACGACAACCTCCTTGCATGGGGAATGCGACAGGTGTTTCAGGCCTTCCGGCTAAGGCGCAGGGCGTTAAGCACCACAATGAGTGAGCTGGCAGACATGCCGATCGCGGCCAGCCAAGGCGCCACCAGCCCTGCGGCAGCCAGGGGCAGCGCACAGACATTGTACCCGAAAGCCCAGATCATATTCTGGCGGATAATCCGGCGGGTCTGCCGGCTGGTGTTGAGAGCCTCCACCAGCTGGTAAAGCTGGCCATTCAGCAGGACCGCATCGGCTTTGAGCTGGGTCAGGTCGGCGGCAGTGCCCATGGCCACCGAAATACCGGCGCCGGCCATGGAGGGCAGGTCGTTCAGGCCGTCGCCCACCATCATCACCCGGTGGCCCTCGGCCCGTAGCTGATCCAGCACCTCCAGTTTCTGCTCCGGCGAGGCTTCTCCGATCGCCCGGTCGATCCCCAGCATTTGCGCAACGGTCTGCACGTGGCCGGAGCGGTCACCACTGAGCAGGATGGTCTGGATACCAGCGTCCTGCAGGGCGCGCACGGCTTTGCCGGCATCGTCGCGGATCTGGTCATCGAGCTGGAAGCTGGCCAGCCACTCGGTGTCACTGGCGAGCCAGATTTCCATACCCCTGGTGGGGGCCGACTCCGGCGCGGGTGCCTGGGTGTGCCCGGCGACAAAGCTCTTGTGGCCGATATACACCGGCTGGCCATTGTAGATGCCGGATAAGCCGCCGCCCAGGTGGTTGGTTACGTCGCTAACCGGAACAGACGCCAGGCTGTGAAACACCTTGGCAATCGGGTGTTCTGAATGCTTCTCCAGCCCGGCTGCAAGTTTCAGGGCGCTTGCCTGGTCCATGCCGCCGAACTGTTGCTGGCCACTAAGGCTGAGTTCGCCCCGGGTCAGGGTACCGGTTTTGTCGAACACCACCGTGTCGATGGTGTTCATGGATTCCAGGGTGTGGCCCCGTGTGGGCAGGAAGCCGAGTTTGCGCAGGCGCACGGTGGCGGAGGTAATTGCTGTGGGCGTAGCCAGTGACAGGGCGCACGGGCAGGTGACCACCAGAACCGACAGGGTGATATCGAACGCGTTATCGGCGCCGGCCAGCCACCATCCGATCCAGACGACCGGCGCCAGGATCAATACACGGCCAACGAATTTGCCGGCAATGCGGTCGGCCATCCGGGCCACTGGCGGTTTCTCGGACTGGACCCGGTCCAGCACCCGCAGGATTCCGGACAGCCGCGTTTGGGCGCCGGCCTTGATTACGCGGACATCCAGCGGGTTCTCGCCGTTGACGCTGCCGGCATGGACCGCGTCACCCGGGCGACGGGTTTCGGGTAGATACTCGCCGGTCAGAGCAGCTTCGTTCAGGGTCGATTCACCGGAAACAATTTCACCATCCACCGGCAGTGTTTCCCCGGGGCGTACCCGGACAATGTCGCCGGCCTTGACCTGGTGCATCGGCACGATATCGGCGTGGCCTTCCTTTACCAGTGCGGCGACTGATGGCTGGAACCCGGCTAGTGCATTGCCGGTGAGCCCCGCCCGGTATCGCGCCTGCACTTCCACGTACCGGCCCAACAGCAGGAAGAAGGTAAACATGCAGACCGATTCGAAATACACCTCGTGGCCGCCGAACACGGTAATCCAGGCGCTGGCGGCATAGGCCAGGCCGATGGCAATGGCTACCGGCACGTCCATGGTCAGGTGTCGGGATTGCAGGTCGCGCCGGGCGTTACGGAAAAACGGCCGGGCGCTGTAGAACACCACGGGGGTGGCCACCAGCAGGCTGAACCAGCGGAAGAAGCTGACAAAATCGTTGGACAGGTCGTTGATCAGTTCGAAGTACAGCGGAAACGCGAGCATCATGCTCTGGAAGGTGCCAATGCCTGCCACCGCAAGCCGGATCAACATGGAACGGTGTTCAGCCTTCAGGGCCTGTTCTGCTTCGTCTGCCTGGTAGGGGCGGGCGGTGTAGCCCAGCTCATGGATGGCGATGAGCAGGTCACTCAGGCGGGTCTGATCCTGTGCCCAGACCAGCCTGGCGCGCTGGGTGGTGTGGTTAACCGTGAAGCTCAGCACACCCGGTTGCTGCTTCATGTGGTTTTCCAGCAGCCAGATACAGGCTGCGCAGGTAATCCCGTCAATCAGCAGCTGGGCTTCCTGTCCCGCTTTGACGGGCGAAACAAAGGACTGTTGTACCAGCGGATGGTCCAGCTCCCTCAGGCGCTCAACCTCGGCACGGGTGAGTTCCCGGGGCGTGACCGCTGGTTCGGTACGGAAGTCATAAAAACCGGTCAGACCTTCCTGGTGGATGGTCTGACACACGGCTTTGCAGCCCTGGCAGCAGAAATGCTGTTGTGTTCCGTTCAGGTCCAGCGTGATCGGAGGATCACCGTCCGCTGGCTCTCCGCAATGGAAACAATTCAGGGCGGTCACCCTTGGGCGTTGCCTTTCGCATCAATGGTGATTGGAGAGGAAGAGGGCAGGCGCACTTCGCCTTTTACCCGCCAGTCGTTGTCCGGACCCTGCAGGTCGTAATACCAGCGGCCACTGACCTGCTCAAACAGCTGGCCACGGTACTCTCCGGGGGCCACACGGGTGAACTGAACGGTTTTGTCCTGGCCGGACAGGGTCGGGTGATACAGGTTGAACACCAGGTACGGATAGTCTGCCGCACCGTCAGCGGTATCCAGCATCAGGGTGGCAGACTTGTCCTGCAGGCTCAGTTCGCCGGCCAGCTGCAGTTCAGCGGCGCGCTCGTCCCGGGCGATGGACATGTTGATGCCCCGGCCTTCCTTGGAGTAATCGTCTGACACCATGGAGTTGTCCAGGCTGGAAGACACTACCAGGGTGGTGATCCCCCACATGATCGACGCCAGCGGGAAAATGGTCAGAAACCAGAACCAGGGCTGGCGGTACCAGGGTGCAACAGGTGCGTTATCAGTCATTACTCTTCAATCTCGGATGATGGCTTTAGACCCGCGCACGGGTCGTTAACGGGGCCTTGGACCAACAAAACGGCTTTCAGTTTCCAGGTTCAGGGACGGATCTGTCTCTGATTCTGCAAAGAAGCGAATGGTGTTGTTGGATTCGACAATAGACTCCGGCGGAACGTCCACAACCGTCGGCAGGGAGCGGTTCTCGCCACTGCTGATGGTAAAGGTGGTTTCGGTCAGGATCCGGATACCTTCCATGCCGTCAACGCTCAGTTCGAAGGTCTGGGGCACTTCCGACATGTTCTGGATCTTCACCGTGTAGGAGTTCTCTACCCGGCCTTCGCCGTTAAAGCTGAACAGTGCACCACGGTCCCGCAGTACGTCCATCTTGGCCGGTACACGGGTAGCCACGGTAAAGATCACCGCACCGATCATCAGCAGCAGTACCGCACCATAACCGAAGGTACGCGGGCGCAGCAGCTTGGAGGTCTTACCCTCCAGATCGTTCTCGGTGGTGTAGCGAATCAGCCCTCTCGGGTAATTCATCTTGTCCATGACTTCGTCGCAGGCATCAATACAAAGTGCGCAGCCGATACACTCGTATTGCAGACCGTCGCGGATATCGATGCCGGTCGGGCACACCTGCACACACTGTTCACAATCGATGCAGTCACCCAGGCCAACTTCATCCGGTGCGACGCCTTTCTTGCGTTTGCCGCGCGGCTCGCCCCGGTTCGGGTCGTAGGAGACCACCCGGGTGTTCGGGTCAAACATCACAGACTGGAACCGGGCGTACGGGCACATATACAGGCACACTTGCTCGCGCATCCAGCCGGCGTTCAGGTAGGTGGCAATGGTAAAGAAGGCGACCCAGAAGTAGGCCCAGCCGTTGGCCTGCAGGGTAAACAGGTCAATGATCAGTTCGCGGATCGGGTAAAAGTAGCCAACGAAGGTGAGGCCGGTGGCAAGGGCAACAAACAGCCACAGTGCATGTTTGATGGTTTTCTTGGTGACTTTTTCCCGGGAGTTGGGGGCCTTGTCGAGTTTCATCCGCTTGTTGCGGCTGCCTTCCACCTTCTCCTCAATCCACATGAAGATAAAGGTCCACACAGTTTGCGGGCAGGTGTAGCCGCACCAAACGCGACCGAACAGGGTGGTGATGAAGAACAGGCCGAAGGCGCTGATAATCAGCATGCCCGAGAGCAGGAAGAAATCTTTAGGAAAGAAGGTGACCCCGTACAGGTGGAACTCCCGGGCGGGCAGGTCAAAGTGGATCAGGGGCTGGCCGTCGAGGGTGAGCCAGACAAACAGGAAGTACATGCCCATGAGCACGGTCAGGCTGACATTCCGGATTCTCTGGAAAAAGCCTTTTACCTCTTTTACGTATATCTTCTCGCGGCTTGCGTAGAGGTCAACCGTCTCATCTTTCTTGTTGTTCTTGTTCGAGTGATCGGAAGATGGGTCAACCTGCTTGACAGGAATCTCGTTACTCATGGGTACCTCCCGGTATAGGGTAAAGCTGGGAGCGGGCCTCGGCGGGTCTGCTGATCTTCTCAAGCCTGTACCCGCGAGGGCAGGCACAGGGTTGAAAAGACCGGGCCAGGGCTAGCCTGGCCGGGTCTGACTCAGTTTGACAGGCTGTAAACGTAAGCCGCCAGAATCTGAATCTGGTCGCCGGTCAGACGACCTTCCTGCGCGGGCATCTGGTTCTGGCGACCGTTTACCACGGTCTCCTTGATCCAGTCGTAGGTGGAACCATACAGCCACACGTTATCGGTCAGGTTCGGCGCACCCATGGCTGCCATGCCGGTACCGTCGGCACCGTGACAGGCAACACATGCCTGGGCGAACACCTGCTCACCGGCTTTCGCTGCTTCTGCGTCCAGTTCACGGCCGCTGAAGCTCAGAACGTAGTTAACCACCTGGTCAACCTGCTCGTTGGTCATGTTGGGCATCACGCCTTTCGGCGTCATGTTGCCGTTACGACCCTTGGCGATGCTGTGCAGGATCTGGTCCGGCTCGCCGCCCCACAGCCAGTCGTCGTCAGTCAGGTTGGGGAAGCCCACCTGGCCGCGAGCGGCAGTACCGTGGCATACGGAACAGTTGTTGGCGAACAGGCGCTGGCCGATTTTCATGGCGTCTTCGTCCTGGGCCAGTTCCGGAATGGCGGTGTTGCCGTACTGGGCATAGATTTCGCCGTATTTCTCGTCAGCCTCGGCAACTTCTGCTTCCCACTGGTTAGTGGAAGTCCAGCCCAGCAGGCCTTTGTAGTTACCCAGGCCCGGGTACAGGGCCAGGTAGCCCAGGGCGAATACGCAGGTCGCGATGAAGAGGTAGAACCACCACTTCGGCAGCGGATTGTCGTATTCCTCGATGCCGTCAAAGGCATGGCCCATGGTGCGGTCAGTTTCAGTGTCGGTTGTCTGGCCCTTGCGGGTTGCCCAAAGCAGCCACCAGCAGCCGAACACAGTACCGAGCACGATCACAGTGACCCAGATGCTCCAGAAGGTACTCATTGTTTTTTCTCCGTTTTATCCTGTTCGAGAGTACGCTTGTCCACTTCTTCGTCGTCGAAGGGGAGGTGAGCCGCTTCCTCATTGGCCTTCTTGCGATGGGCGCTGTAGGCCCACCACACGATGCCGAGAAAAACGGCCATTACCAGAAAGGTGTGAATTCCGCGTAACTCATTGATATCCATTGGCTCACCGTTTCTCTGAAATCACAGTGCCCAGCTGCTGCAGGTAGGCAACTAGTGCTTCGATTTCAAACTTGCCTTCGATGTCGGCAGAAGCCTTGGCAACCTGTTCGTCGGTGTAGGGAACACCCAGAGTCTGCAGCGTAGACATACGCGCTTCGATGCTCTGGTGATCTACACGGTTTTCGAACAGCCAGGGGAACGCCGGCATGTTGGACTCGGGAACAACGCTGCGCGGATCGTACAGGTGCTGGCGCTGCCAGGCATCGGAGTAACGACCGCCCACACGGGCCAGGTCCGGACCGGTACGCTTGGAGCCCCACAGGAACGGACGGTCGTAAACGAACTCGCCCGCAACGGAGTAGTGGCCATACCGCTCGGTTTCCGCACGGAACGGACGGATCTGCTGGGTGTGGCACACGTGGCAGCCTTCGCGGATGTAGATGTCCCGGCCTTCCAGTTCCAGCGCAGACAGAGGCTCAAGGCCTTCTACCGGCTCATTCACCTGCTGGTGGAAGAACAGGGGCACAACTTCTGCAAGGAAACCGCCACTGATGGTGAAGATGATCAGTACGATCATCAAACCAAGGTTCTTTTCGACTATTTCGTGTCTCATCTGGTCTCTCCCCTTACGCCGCCTGAACCGCAGCATTGTCCTCTGCAACGGCTTCTTTCTGACGTACGGTCATGTACACGTTGTATGCCATGAGCAGCATGCCGGACAGGAAGATGGCGCCACCGATGAAGCGTACAAAGTACCCTGGGTAGGATGCTTCCAGTGCTTCCACAAAGCTGTAGGTCAAAGTGCCGTCGTCATTCACGGCGCGCCACATCAGGCCCTGCATGATGCCGTTCACCCACATGGCGGCGATGTACAGTACAGTACCGACAGTAGCCAGCCAGAAATGAACGTTGATCAGGGAGGTGCTGTACATTTCCTTCAGGCCCCACAGCTTCGGAACCAGGTGATAAATGGCACCGATGCTGATCATGGCAACCCAGCCCAGCGCACCGGAGTGCACGTGGCCGATGGTCCAGTCAGTGTTGTGGGACAGGGCGTTTACGGTCTTGATGGACATCATCGGGCCTTCGAAGGTAGACATACCATAGAAAGACAGGGAAACCACCAGGAATCGCAGGATGGGGTCGGTACGCAGTTTGTGCCAGGCACCGGACAGAGTCATCATACCGTTGATCATACCGCCCCAGGACGGAGCCAGCAGAATCAGTGACATGACCATGCCCGCAGTCTGTGCCCAGTCAGGCAGCGCGGAGTAGTGCAGGTGGTGGCCACCGGCCCATACATAGGTAGCGATTAGCGCCCAGAAATGGACGATGGACAGACGATAGGAGTAAACCGGACGATTGGCCTGCTTGGGAACGAAGTAGTACATCATGCCCAGGAAGCCGGCAGTCAGGAAGAAGCCTACGGCGTTATGGCCGTACCACCATTGAATCATGGCGTCGGTGACGCCAGCGTAAGCGGAGTAGGACTTGAATGCGCCCGCTGGCAGCGCCAGGTTGTTACCAATATGCAGAACGGCAACGGTGATGATGAAGGCACCGTAGAACCAGTTGGCTACATAGATGTGCGGTGTGCTGCGCTTCGTGATGGTGCCGAAGAACACCAGGGCGTAAGTAACCCAGACAACAGCAATGGCGATATCGATCGGCCATTCTAGTTCGGCGTACTCTTTCGTCGAGGTCAGGCCCATCGGCAGGGTAATGGCGGCGGCCACGATGATGGCTTGCCAGCCCCAGAAAGTGAATGCTGCCAGACCATCGGAGAACAGACGGGCCTGACAGGTCCGCTGGACTGCGTAGTACGAGGTAGCAAACAGGGCACTACCACCAAAGCCGAAGATGACGGCGTTGGTATGCAGCGGCCGCAGGCGGCCGAAGTGGGTAAAGGGAAGGTCGAGGTTGAGGGATGGCCAAACCAGCTGTGCCGCGATCAGCACACCCAGAGCCATGCCGACAATACCCCATACCACTGTCATGATGGCGAATTGTCTCACCACCTTGTAGTTGTATGTCAGGTTTGCATTTACTGTGCTCATAGCCTTACCAATGGGTTCAGGATGGGGAATTATGCGGGCGCAAGTATGGAGAAACCGTTAGTTGTTTGCAATGATTCAGATCAACTCCTGATATCCGTCAAATTCGCCGGATTCCGGAGTTTTACCAGTAAGTTGCAATGGTAATCATTCCCGGTTCAGAAGCCCTGAAAGAGCAACAGGCACCCACTTGCGCGTGGCCAAATGATACCCCTTCAGAGGTAACAGGTGAACGATGTGAAGCTGATTAAGACCAAAGGCTATGGGAAACAGGCCGAAATGGTAATGATTCTGGCCCACGGGGCCGGTGCGCCGATGGATTCTCCCTTTATGGAAGCGCTGTCCGAAGCCCTGGATGATCAGGGCATTGCCTGTGTCCGTTTCGAGTTTCCTTATATGCAGAAACGCCGGGAAGACGGCAAAAAACGCCCGCCGGACCGGCAGCCGAAATTGCTTGAGTGTTTTTCAGAAGTGGTGGCGGCCGTCCGGAAGGAAGTCGGGCCCGGAACCAGGCTACTGATCGGGGGCAAGTCCATGGGCGGGCGCATGGCTTCGGTGCTTGCCGGCGAAGCCGTGGCGGGTATCAGTGGCGTGGTGTGTTACGGCTATCCTTTCCATCCACCGGGCAAGCCAGACCGTTGGCGTGTTGATCACCTTTCGCAGGTGGCCTGCCCGCTGATGGTGGTGCAGGGTACGCGGGATCCGTTCGGCAAGCCGGATGAGCTGGCAGCTCAGGGTGAGATTGCGGGGATTTCGAAGCTGGTCTGGCTGGATGGTGGTAACCACGATTTCCAGCCTCCGGTACGGCATCCCGAAACCCAGGCCAGCCTGATTCAGCAGGCGGCCGGCCATACCTGTCAGTTTGTGGCGGATTTTGTCGCAGCTTCGTGAGGGCCCGGCGCGCCCCTGACCTGGTCCCGTCCTGCCGCCTTGGCAGTGTAAAGCGCTTCGTCGGCCCGGCGGAACAGCTCCCTGGGGCCTTCGCCCGGTTGCAGGGCGGCAATGCCGGCGCTCAGGGTCAGGCACAGGTTGGTGCCATCGGGCGTTCGGATTACTGTGGTTCGCATGGCCTGGAGGATGGACTGGCACAGAGTGTCGGCGCCATCGGGCGTTGTCTCGGGTAACAGAAGGGCAAATTCTTCACCACCAAACCGGATGGCGACATCTCTGGGGCGTTTAACGTGGCCGGCCAGGTTGTCGGCGATCTTCTTCAGGCACTGGTCGCCAAAATCATGGCCCCAGGTGTCATTGATCCGCTTGAAGTGGTCGGCGTCGACCAGCGCCAGCGTCAGTGGCTGGCCGGTGCGCCGGGCCTCGGCACAGAGTTCCGGCATGATGTTATCCATGTGCCGGCGGTTGTGCAGCCCGGTCAGGGCGTCGTTGAGGCTCAGAGACGCCAGTTTCCGGTTTGCCTGTTCCAGTTCCTGCATGGTGTTGCGTAACTGGGTGGTGCGCTCGTGTACCTTGAATTCCAGTTCGGTCCTGGCTTGCTGTTCGATATCCAGCAACTTCTGGTTCAGCAGACGCCACCGTTGCACCATGGCGTAGTTCAGCAGCACCACCTGGGCACCGATGGCCGCCTGCATCATGACTTCCCGGGCCTGGTAGTCGCCCAGGTGGCCGAAGGCGGCCAGGGCGTACAGCAAAGCGCCAACCACCATCACCAGCCATGCGCCGAGATACCAGAACGCGGGCTGGTAACCCTGGCGCCAGCGAATGGTGGCAATCACCGACAGGCTGGCAATCACCGACAGGATCAGGAAGGTATTCAGCAGGATGCTTTTCGAGTAAGGCAGAATAAAGCTGGCTCCAAGGAAGCCGACTGAGGTCCATGCCAGAACTTGCATGGCCTTTCCCGCAAGGGTGCCCGATTCGATTTCCAGGAAAGACCCGCCAAACAGCACCATGGCCAGGGAACACAGGGCCAGCCCCAGGGGGATCGACTGATTGGCCAGTTCGGTGCTGTCGGGCCAGAAGTACTGGTTAGCCAGCCCGCCCATGGCAAACAGGAACAGGGCCATGGAGACTATGTAGAACGCGTTGAAGAGGTAGTAGCGGGTGCCGGAGCTGAAGAACAACACCAGGTTGAACACCGCCAGCACCAGCAGTGCACCGTAGAACAGCCCGTGTACCAGGGTCAGGTGGTTGCTCTCGGCGACGGCTTCACCGGGTGTGACCAGCGACAGCGGTACATTGAGCGCTCCGCTGCTGTGAATCCGGAGGGTAATGGCGCGTTCTTCCTGTGCATCCAGTGTGACGGGCAGCAGGTAATAACGGTAATCTATGCCCCGGCTGGCAAACGGGAAGCGATCACCGGTTTGCAGGGGTGGTTCCAGTTCGGTGTACTGCCCGGGATTGTCCGGGGTGTGTTGCCAGAAGGTGATTTCATCCAGCAGCGGATAACTGAGTTTCAGGAACCAGAACGCCTGTTGCGGGCTGCTGTTACGGACCGTGAGCGTCACCCAGTACACCGCGTCGGTATGGCTGAACACCAGGTCATGGCCCTGCGCCGCCTGCCATTGCAGGTTCTCGGGCAAGGCGCCCGGAAACCTGGCGCTGTGGGCCGGGTCGCCGGGGCGGGCGCTGTAAAAGCACAGGTGATCATTGATGCGCTGTCGGGCGTCTGCACTGGCAGCATCAAGCACCGTGCAGCGCCCGGCGGCAAAGGCCTGCTCCGGGCGGAACAGGGCCAGCAAAGCCAATACAAACAGGGCACAGGCTCGGTTGAGCATAGACAACATCCCGTAACAGCAAAGCGGGAAGTGTAGCCAGAACAAACCAGAACGACCGTTAAACAGGTTCAACTTTCGTGGCCGGCCAGGTGTCATTTTCCTGACGGCCCCCGGGAAACACTTTATATGCAACAGATCATGCTGATATGCCGGCCAGGGTTCGAGACCGAGGCAGGTCAGGAACTGACCGACCAGGCTGCGGCGGCCGGTATTTTTGGTTATTTCCAGCCCGGCAAGAACACCGGGTTACTCCGCTTCACCATTGGTGGCAACGAGCCGGCCGAAGAGCTGATGCGCCGCGTGGCCCTGGATAGCCTGGTCTTCACCCGGGACTGGTTTGCGCTGCTGGGCGATTGCGAATTGCCGGCCAGCGATCGGGTAGGGGCGATCCTGGCGTTCCTGAATGATCAGGAGTGGCAGGGCGACCGCTGTGCACGCCTGGAGGTACGGCTGTCGGAAATCAATGACGACCGGGACCTTGGCAACTTCGCCCGCAAATGGGTGGCGCCCCTGTCAAAAGGTCTGCGCGGTGCCGGCCTGTTAAAGGACGATCAGGAGGCGGAGGCACCGGTAAGGCTGGAAATTCTGCTGACGGATTTCAGCACGGCTGTGGTGGGTTACAGCCTGGCCGGCAACCGGTCACTCTTTGTCGGTGGCGTACCCAGGTTGCGTTTGCCGGCGTCAGCCCCCAGCAGGTCGGCGCTCAAGCTGGAAGAAGCCTGGAAGGTGTTTCTGCCAAAAGAGCGCTGGCTGGATTATCTTGGCGGCGGCAAAAAGGCGGTTGACCTTGGCGCCGCTCCCGGCGGCTGGACCTGGCAGCTGGTGCGCCAGGGCATGATGGTAACGGCGGTGGACAATGGCCCCATGAACCCGGAGCTGATGGCCAGTGGCCATGTGGAACATGTGGAGGCCGATGGCTACGCCTGGCGGCCGAAGCGGGCCGTGGACTGGATGGTGTGCGATATTGTCGATAAACCCCGCCGGACGGCGCGGATGGCGGTGGACTGGATGGGTGAGAAGCTGTGCCGCTACACGGTGTTCAATCTCAAGCTGCCGATGAAAAAACGTTACGAGGAATGGCTGGTGTGCCGGGAAATCCTGGTTCAGGGCCTGGAGGATGCGGGCCTGCATTGTCAGCTGAAGGCCCGCCACCTTTACCATGATCGGGAAGAGATCACCTGTTTTATCGAGCGGCTCGACTAGCCCCTCAAGGCATGGGGCTTTGCTCGAGCACGGTGATGGCCTCATCCTGGTCCATCATCGGTATCAGTTCGGCCATCAGGTTCTTGCGGGTTTCCGAGTGGAACCAGCGTTGCCAGTCGGCTTCGGAGCGCCAGTTGGCCAGGGTGATGCGATGGTTGGGGTCGTGGCTGTCGACCAGGGTTTCGCCGGAAATAAACCCTGGCGCGCCCACCGCCTTTTGCAGCACCAGTCGGGACCGCTCTTCGTAGGCAGATTCGAGTGTTTCGGCAATATGGCGTTCAATCAGAACCCGGATCATTAAAATCTCCTTTATTTTCGATTCTATAAACAATAATTTAGCACTGAATTCTGAAAAAACACGAGAACTTCTGGAGGCAATGTTGGCAGGTTCAGATTTTGACGCGGAACTTGATGCCCGGGGGCTGTTTTGCCCGGAACCGGTGATGATGCTGCACAACCGCATTAACGATGTGGAGCCCGGGCAGGTGCTGCGGGTACTGGCCACAGACCCGTCGACGACCCGCGATATTCCGCGTTTCTGCCAGTTCCTTGGCCATGAGCTGATAGGTGAACACGAGCAGGATGGGGAATACGTATACCTGATCCGGCGCAGCGAAGGCTAACGCCGGACAGGTCAGCACAAGTCAGCTCAGCTTTCCCGGGCGACCTTGCCCAGATGATCCATGAACTGCTCCCTGTCCATTTCTCCCAGAATCCGGGCCTGGCCCAGCTCCTCGCCATTGTTGCGGTAAAACAGGATGGCCGGCGGGCCGAACAGGCCCAGTTCGTCCAGAAGGGCCTGCTGGGCCCGGGTGTTGTCTGTCATATCAATCTGCAACAGGGTATAGGGCTGTAGAGCCTGGATCACATCCGGCTTGCTGAACACATTGCGTTCCATCACTTTGCAGGAAATACACCAGTCGGCGTAGAAGTCGAGCATTACGGGCTGCCCGGCGCTGCGGGCATCGGCCAGCATGGCGCGGATCTGCTCCGGGTCTTCTACCCGCTCGAAAGGCGCGTGTGCTTCGGCAGCGCCAGCCGCTGACACGGTACCGGCGGTGGCTACAAAGGGATCCAGCGGGCGCAGGGGATCACTGGCTCCGCCGGCCGCGCCGGCCAGCAAGGCCAGGCCGTAGGCAAAAAACACCAGGCCGAAGCCTTTGCGGGTGCGCTCCCAACCGGCCCTGGCGGCATCGAAGGCGCCCAGTTGCACACCGGTGATGGCAATCAGCAGACCCCATAGCGTCAGCCCGGCCCAGGCCGGAATCAGCCGCTCGACCAGCCAGATGGCCACGGCCAGCAGCATCACACCATAGAAGTGTTTGACGGTAGTCATCCAGTGGCCCGAGGTAGGCAGCAGCTTGCGCCCGCCCACGGCTACCAGGATCAGTGGCACGCCCATACCCAGGCCCAGGGACAACAGGGCAACGCCGCCGATGACCGCATCCTGGGTGGTGGAAATATAGAGCAGGCTGCCAGCAAGGGGCGCCGACACGCAGGGCGAGACGATCAGGGCCGACAGCGCGCCGATACCGAACAGGCTCAGTACCCGACCGCCGGTCATCTTCTGGCTGGCATCGTTCAGGGGCTCCCGGATAAAGCGCGGCAGCTGGATTTCAAACATGTCGAACATCGACAGCGCAAAGACAACAAACATCGCCGCAAAGACCCCGAGCACCCAGGGCGATTGCAGGTGCGCCTGCAGGTTGAAGCTGGCGCCCAGCAAACCGGTGATCACCCCGGCGGAGGCATAGGTAATGGCCATGCCCAGCACATAACTGCCGGACAGCAGCAACGCCTGGCCGGTGGAGCGGGTGTTATGGCCCGAAACCATGCTGGAAATGATCGGCACCATGGGCAGCACGCAGGGAGTGAAGGTCAGGCCCAGCCCCAGCAGGAAAAACAGGCCGGCAATCATCCAGATGGTCTGGCTGGAAAGGAAGCTGGCCAGGCCGCTGGCGCTGGAAGTGTCTGCCCCCGGAACAGAGCCCGGGCCGGAATTTGTGCCGGAAGCGCTGCCGCTGCTGTTGCTGGTTGCGACAGCGGCGGATTCACTGCCGTCGCCGCCCGGATAATACAGCACATCCCGGGTCTGTGGCGGGTAGCAAAGACCGGCTTCCGCACAGCCTTGGTAGGTCACCTGGAGTTCTGCTTCGCGGATACCATCCGGCAGGTTTACCGGCACCCGGGCGTCTACAGGATCAAAGAAGACTTCCATTTCACCGAAGAAGTCGTCTTCGGTCAGGGTGCCCGGCAGGGAAAAATCGGGTTCTCCGAGGGTGACACCCTCGGTGACGGGGTTAATCCTGATGCGGGACTTGTACAGGTAGTGTCCGGGGGTGATATCCCAGGACAGCACAACAGCGTCCTGATCAGTGGAGAAGTTGAAGGGCAGGGCTTCATCCACGGGCAGGAAGTCACCGTTTCCGCCGCCGAACAGGGAGTTTCCGGAGTTGCCGAAAGCCTGCGCGGGCGAGGACGCCAACAGGCCCAGCATGGCGAGCAGGAGCAGTGCAGGCAGCAACAGGGCGTGGCGGCGGATACCGGGATCAGAGAGCGTTGTCATGAATTAGTGATAATCCTGTGTCGTAAATGCATGAAGTCGTTCTGCCGGGGGTGGACACGGGGGCCCCGCTAAAGTTCCCTCTGGTATTGGCCGCAGTAAAGTCGCACAATAGCCAACCGATGAACCACAATCCAGACGATCTTATCATGCTGTTCAATGACCTGTTCCGGGAAAGCTGCCGGACGCTACTGGTCAGGGGCAGCGACGAACCGGAATACATTCCTGCCAGCGAGCCCGACGGGTTTGCCCGGGTGGTCTTTGCCCACGGATATTTTGCCAGCGCCCTGCACGAAATTGCCCACTGGTGTATTGCCGGTGAGCACCGCCGCACACTGCACGACTATGGTTACTGGTATTGTCCGGACGGGCGTACCCCGGAGCAGCAGCAGGCCTTCGAGAACGTTGAAATCCGGCCCCAGGCCATCGAGTGGCTGTTTTCGCTGGCGGCCGGTTCGCGGTTCCATATCAGTGTGGATAACCTGGCAGGCGACGGCGCGGCCGACGAACAGGCCTTCCGGCGCAACGTTTGCAAACAGGCTGCGGATTACCTCGAGCATGGCCTGCCGGAACGGGCCCAGCGGTTTTTTGACACACTCAAGCAGTTCTACAACACTTCAACCCGCATCGGCCACGACTGGAACCACGACAAGGTTCGCATAGCGCCCGCGGGGAATGAATACCTTAAATCAAGGACAGCAGACACTCTATGACATCTGAAATCAAACATACGGGCGACCTACGCTTCGGTGACCTCAACCTGGATCAACGCCTGCTGGATGCCATTACCAAAATCGGCTTCGAATACTGCACGCCTATCCAGGCGGAAACCCTGCCCTGGACCCTGGCCTGTGAAGACCTGATCGGCCAGGCCCAGACCGGCACCGGCAAAACCGCGGCCTTCCTGATTACCGCCATCCAGACCCTGCTGGAAACCCCGATCGACGAGAAAGACCGCTTTGCCTCGGAACCGAGGGTCCTGGCCCTGGCGCCGACCCGTGAACTGGCCATGCAGATTGCCAAGGACGCCGAGCAGCTGTGCCAGTACACCGGCCATAACGTGG
Source organism: Marinobacter sp. ES-1 (assembly GCF_000475255.1). Taxonomy (NCBI): domain Bacteria; kingdom Pseudomonadati; phylum Pseudomonadota; class Gammaproteobacteria; order Pseudomonadales; family Marinobacteraceae; genus Marinobacter; species Marinobacter sp. ES-1. The sequence goes on along the minus strand of NZ_AXBV01000027.1, from coordinate 19,067 downwards.
TGACCGTGGTAGGCGGTATGAACTACGACAAGCAGCGGGAACAGCTGCAGAACGAAATCGTGGACATCCTGGTGGCTACCCCGGGCCGGCTGATCGACTTTCTGGGCTCCCAGGATGTGTTCCTGGACCAGCTCGACATCCTGATCCTGGACGAAGCAGACCGGATGCTCGACATGGGCTTTATCCCGGACGTAAAACGCATTATCCGCAAATGCACGCCCAAGGATGAGCGCCAGACCCTGCTGTTCAGCGCCACCTTCAACCAGGACGTACTGAACCTGGCTTCCATGTGGACCCGTAACGCCGAGTTTGTGGAAATCGAGCCGGAACAGAAAACCGCCGAGCGGGTTGAGCAAACGGTCTACCTGGTGTCTGACGACGACAAACTGCCAGTACTGGTGAATTACCTGAAGCGTCCGGAAGTGGACAAGGCTATTGTCTTCGCCAACCGCCGTGACCAGTGCCGTGACCTGGAAGAAGACCTCCGTAACCAGGGCGTTAAAGTTTCCCTGATGTCCGGAGAAATTGCCCAGAACAAGCGCCTGAAAACCCTGGACCAGTTCAAGAAAGGACAGATCCAGGTGCTGGTGGCAACCGATGTGGCGGGCCGGGGTATTCACGTGAACGGTGTCACCCACGTGTTCAACTATAACCTCCCGGAGAACGCCGAGGACTACGTGCACCGGATCGGCCGTACCGGCCGGGCAGGCAGTACCGGTGTTTCGGTGAGCTTCGCCGGCGAAGAAGATGCGTTTGCGCTGCCGGAGATCGAGAAATACATCAGCCAGAAGCTGAAGACCGCGGTGCCGGACGAGGGCCTGATGGCTGCCATGGAAAATCCGCCGATCACCCGCAAGCGCGGAGGTCGCCGGCCTCAGGGCAACCGTGGTTCCGGTGGCCGTGGTGGTCCGCGCCCGCGCCGCAACTGATCGGGAACCCGGAGACAGGTTATGTTGATCGTTGCAGATGAGAATATTCCGTTACTCGATGCCTTTTTCGGGGATATCGGGGAGATTCGCCGGGTTACCGGAAGAACCCTGACCCGGGACCAGGTGGAAGATGCCGACATCCTGCTGGTGCGGTCGGTAACCCCGGTCGGGCCCGGGTTACTGGAAGGCACCCGGGTAAAGTTTGTCGGTACCACCACCATCGGCACCGATCACGTGGACCTGGACTGGCTGGAACAGCAGGGCATTGCCTTCGCGGCTGCCCCCGGCTGTAATGCCAGCAGCGTGGCGGAATACGTGTTGTCGGTGCTTTCGCTGTTTGCCGAGCGCCAGGGGCGTGATGACTGGAGCTCTCTGAGTGTCGGGATTGTCGGCGTTGGCAATGTTGGCGGAACCCTCGCCCGGGTTCTTGACCGGCTCGGTTTCGAGGTTCGGTTGTGTGATCCGCCGAGGCAGGACGCCGAGCCGGAGTCAGACGAAGCCTTTGTGAGCCTGGCGGAAGCGCTGGAGTGCGATGTCGTGACCCTGCACACGCCGCTGACCCGAACCGGTGCCCATGCTACCCACCATATGATTTCCTCAGCGGAGCTTGCGGCACTTCGGTCCGACCAGCTGCTGATCAATTCTGGCCGTGGCGAAGTCATCGATAACCAGGCCCTGAAACATCGCCTCGAACAGGCTGATGCACCACTGGCAGCGCTGGATGTCTGGGAAGGCGAGCCCCGTATCGATCCCGAACTGGTGGCGCTGACCTGGCTGGCGACGCCCCATATTGCCGGTTATAGCCTGGAAGGCAAGGTTCAGGGCACAGAGATGATCTACCAGGCTCTGAGTCAGTTTCTGGGGTTGCCGGTGCGCAAGAAGGCCGGCCAGTTTTTGCCGGAACCGGCCATGAGCAAGGTCTCGTTTACCAGCAATGCCGCCGAGGATGCGGCGATCCGCATTGCGCTCCGGGCTTGTTATGACCCCCGCCAGGACGACGCCCGCCTGCGATTGGCGATGACAGGAGCCCCGGAAGAGCGGGGCATGGCTTTTGACCAGCTGCGCCGGGACTACCCGGTACGGCGGGAATGCTCCAGCCTGAAGGTTCAGCTCAAGGGCAGTAGCAAGTCCCTGCAGGACAGTTTCAAGGCCATCGGTTTCAAGCTGAAAATCTGACCAGGATGCTTGCCTGGTTCTTGCCTGGTTGGCGAAAAGCAGAAGGGGCGCATAGTGCGCCCCTTCTTCGTTATGGCCTGGCTGATCCGCTTACAGCTTGGCGTTCTGCAGCGAGGCAATCCGGTCTTCCAGCGGCGGGTGGGTCATGAACATGGCCGCCAGGCCGGAGCGGGCTCCGCGGTTGATACCGAAGGCCTGCAGGGTATCCGGCATCTGGTCCGGCACCTCGCTTTCCTGTTTCAGGCGGGCCAGGGCATTGATCATGGCGCCGCGCCCTGCCAACTGGGCGCCGGCGATATCAGCCCGGAATTCCCGGCGACGGGAGAACCAGAACACAATAGTGCTGGCCAGGATACCCAGGACGATTTCCGCAACGATGCTGACCACAAAGAAACCAAGCCCGTGGCCGTTTTCGTTCTTGAAAATCACCCGGTCGACAAACGAGCCGATCACCCGGGATGCGAAAATCACGAAGGTGTTCACCACGCCTTGAATCAGGGTCAGGGTCACCATGTCGCCATTGGCCACGTGGCCGATCTCATGGCCCAGCACCGCCCGGATTTCATCCTTGTTGAAACGGTGCAGAAGGCCTTCGCTAACGGCGACCAGCGAGTCGTTCTTGTTCCAGCCGGTGGCAAAGGCGTTGGACTGGGACGCCGGGAAAATCGCGACTTCCGGCATGCCGATGCCGGCATTCTTCGCCAGTTCCGCGACGGTATCCACCAGCCAGCGCTCGGCAGGGGTGCGGGGCGACTCAATCACCTGCGCCTTGGTGCTCCACTTGGCCATGGGTTTGGAGATCAGCAGGGAAATGATCGCACCGGCAAAGCCGAAGACGGCAGCAAAGGCCAGCAGGGAGCCGTAATCAATGCCTTGCCCGGCCAGGTAACTGTCGACCCCGAGCAGGCGCAGGGTAAAGCTTGCCACCAGAATAACGGCCAGGTTAGTGGCCAGAAACAACAGAATGCGCATAGAGTTTTCCTGTAGTGACGTACGCTGAATCGTGTTGGCTGTCTGACCGTTATATGTGGCCCGGGTTCACTGCTTCAAGATCCTTACCGCGATTTAATGCAGCCCTTCGGCACTGAAATCCGTAAAGAAAGCGGCCTGCACGGCCAGGCTGATACGGGTGGAACTGCCGTTTTTCAGGGCGGCCCGAAGCAGGTGGATATAGGTAGAAAGGTCCTGCTGGACTGAGGCCGGAAGGTTCGCTTCCTCGGGCAGGGCCTTCAGCTTCCGGGCCAGTGATTGTGGTGCTGGTGCGCTGAGGCGAACGAAGGTTTCCCGGGTCAGCACCGCCTGGTCCAGGGCTTCCTGGCGGATGGTGTCGACATATCGCAGCAAACCTTCTTCCTGCAGCCACAGCAGGGCGCCGAAGCAAGCCATGTGGCGTTTGCTGTGCAGCCCGAATTCGTCCGGCTCATCCGGGCCGGCAATGTCTTCCACAAACAGGTTGGTGCGCCTGGGGAAGGCAGCGTACAACTGCGCCAGGGCGATGGCTACGTCCTTGTAAAATTCCTCGACATGAATGTCGGCCATGATAGATCCCGATTATTGGCGGTAGTGTTCCAGGAAGTTGGCCAGCCGTCCCATGGCATCTGCCATGGTGTCCTGGCGGGGCAGGAACACCACCCGGAGGTGTTGCTTGTCGTCGATGTTGAAGGCGGAACCCTGTACCAGCAGGATTTTTTCCTGCAGCAGCAAGTCCAGCACCAGTTTTTCATCGTTGGCGATGGGGAAGTGCTTCGGGTCCAGCTTCGGGAACATGTACAGGGCGCCCTGGGGCTTCACACAGCTGACGCCCGGAATGTCGTTGAGCATGCGCCAGGTGGTTTCGCGCTGTTCATAGAGCCGGCCGCCGGGTGCCACCAGGTCGTTGATGGACTGGTAGCCGCCCAGGGCGGTCTGGATGGCCAGCTGGGCCGGCACGTTGGCGCACAAGCGCATGTTCGACAGCATCTCGATGCCTTCGATCAGGTCCCGTGCCCGGTGCTTGGCGCCGCTGATGATCATCCAGCCGGAACGGTAGCCGGCTGCCCGGTAGTTTTTCGACAGGCCGTTGTAGGTAAAGAACAGCACGTCTTCGGCCAGGGAGGCGATGGACGTGTGCACGGTGCCGTCGTACAGAATCTTGTCGTAGATTTCGTCAGCCAGGATGATCAGGTTGTGCTTGCGGGCCAGTTCGATCACCTGGTGCAGCAGCTCATCGGAATACACCGCGCCTGTGGGGTTGTTCGGGTTGATCAGAACAATGGCCTTGGTGCGACGGGTGATCTTCTTCTTGATGTCGTCGATATCCGGGAACCAGTTCTGCTGCTCGTCGCAACGGTAGTGTACCGGCTTGCCGCTGGACAGGGTGACGGCTGCGGTCCACAGCGGATAGTCGGGGGCCGGTATCAGCACTTCGTCGCCGGTATTGAGCATGGCCTGCATGGACATCACGATCAGTTCACTGACGCCGTTACCCAGGTAGATATCATCAATGTCCACCCGAGGAATGCCGCGCTGCTGGCTGTAATGCATGACCGCCTTGCGGGCAGAGAACAGGCCCTTGGACTCCACATAGCCCTGGGCCTGGTGCATGTTGTAGATCACATCCTGCTGGATCTCTTCGGGCACATCCAGTTCGAAGGCGGCCGGGTTGCCGATATTGAGCTTGAGTACCCGGTGGCCTTCTTCCTCGAGCCGACGCGCCTCACGCAGAACCACGCCACGAATTTCATAACATACGTTGTCAAGTTTGGCGGATTTGAAATAGTTCTGCATGGCGTGATGCGTCCTTAACGAAAAACGGGAAAAGTTTCCGGATAACGGAAGCTTACTATTCTAGCGGAGGGATGTACCGGGGTAACAGGGGCAATTGTGACCAATTGTGGCGAATTATGTGTTGATCACATAGCAGCTCTGGTTTTAAGCAATTAAATTGTGCACAATTCAAATTCATTCGACTCACAACAGGACAGGTGATTTATGTCGGAAGCAACCGTTTACGATTTCAGTGCCACGGACATCAAGGGCAACGAAACGTCCCTGGCGGATTATCGGGGCAAAGTTTTGCTGATCGTGAATACCGCATCCAAGTGCGGCTTCACGCCCCAGTTCGAGGGGCTGCAAGCCTTGCACAAGGATCTGGGAGAAAAGGGCTTTGAGGTGCTGGGATTTCCCTGCAACCAGTTTTTGAGCCAGGACCCGGGTGACGATAACGCTATCAGCCAGTTCTGCTCGCTGAACTACGGCGTGAGCTTCCCGATGTTTGCCAAGATTGAGGTGAACGGCGAGGGCACCCATCCGCTGTTCCGGTTCCTGAAAAAAGAAGCCCGGGGTGTGATGGGGTCGGAGAAGGTCAAATGGAACTTTACCAAGTTTCTGGTAAACCGTGATGGTGCTGTAGTCCGGCGCTATGCGCCCACCGCCAAGCCGGAGGATATCCGCGCTGACATTGAGAAGCTGCTCTGAATCCATGACGGACCAGAGCCCGATGCTGGCACTCGATAACCAGATTTGTTTTGCGCTCTATGCGGCCAACCGGGCTGTGACGGCCCGGTACCGTCCTTTACTGGCCGGGCTCGGGCTCACCTATCCGCAGTACCTGGTGATGCTGGTGCTGTGGGAGCTGGATGACGGTGGAACCGGGCCAAGGGTGTCTGACCTGGGGCAGCGGTTGCGGCTGGATTCCGGAACCCTGACACCCTTGCTCAAGCGGCTCGAAGAACGCAAATTGCTGTTGCGTACCCGCCGGGGGGATGACGAGCGGGTGGTGCGCATAGCCCTGACCGATGCTGGCCGCGAACTGAAGGCCCGGGCCGCGGGCATACCGGAACAGTTGTTGTGCGGGCTTGACGTGGAGCCCGCTCAGTTGGTGGCGCTGCGCCAGCAACTCAGGGGACTGCTGGCGGTTCTTGAGCAGGCGGAGCCCAGCGCTCAATAACCGCCCTGAGCTCGTCCCGTTTATAGGGTTTGGTGATGTAATCGTTCATGCCGCAGGCCAGGCAATGTTCCCGGTCGCCCTGTAACACGTTGGCGGTAACGGCAATAACCGGAAGTTCGGCCCACTCGGGGTTCTGGCGAATGGTCCGGGTTGCCTCGAAGCCGTCCATGACGGGCATCTGGCAATCCATCAGGATGATGTCATATTGCTGGCGCTGCAGTGCAGCCAGCGCCCGCTCGCCGTTCTCGGCCATGTCAACCCGGTGCCCGAGTTTTCTCAGCAGCCCGCTGGCAACCAGTTGGTTTACCCGGTTATCTTCCACCAGCAGAATCTTCAGGGGTGACACCTTTGAAGATTCGTCTGCTGGTTCGGAGGCTGGCATCCGGGGTTCGGTCTTCGCCACTGCCAGGGGCAGGATGACGGTGAAATGGGTGCCAGCGTCTATGCGCGAATCGACCAGGATCCGGCCCTTCATGTGTTCCACGAGCTGCCTGCACAGGGCCAGGCCCAGACCGGTTCCGCCATAGAGCCGGGTTGTGCCGGTATCCGCCTGAGAAAATGGCGAGAAAATTCGGTCAAGGCCTTCGTCAGACATGCCGATGCCGGTGTCTATCACTTCGATACGCAGGCTGCCCCCGGTCCAGCTGGTGCGCACTTTCACGCTACCGTTGTCGGTGAATTTGATGGCATTGCTCAGAAGGTTATTGATGACCTGCCGGGTGCGGGTCGGATCACCCAGAAAGCAGTCGGGTAAGTCCGGATCGGTTTCGCTGATCAGCTGGATCTGTTTGCCTTCGGCCTGTTGGCGGTGCAGCGTGGTGCATTCGTCGATCAGCTCGCGCATGCTGAACGGTATGGTCTCCAGGCTTAGCTTTCCGGCCTCCACCTTGGAAATGTCCAGGATGTCGTTGAGCAGGCCAAGCAGGTTTTCCCCGGCATTCAGGGCAATTTCCAGGCGATTGCGCTGGCCCTGGTCTTTTTCGCTTTCCAGCGCCAGCCCCAGCATCCCCAGCACGCCGTTCAGGGGCGTTCGGATTTCATGGCTCATGCTGGCCAGGAAGTTGGCCCTCGTGCGGGCGCGCCGTACCGCATCCTCCTTTGCCTTGACCAGGGCCCGGTTACCCCGCTGAAGGGCGTCGTTTTTCTCGGAAATTTCCCGGGTCCGGTCCGCAACTTCCTGTTCCAGCTGGCTGGAATAGTTCTTCATGGTAGCTTCAGCCGTTCGCAGTTGCGAAACGCTGTTGTCCATGTTTTCCAGGTGTTCGTTGATAATGCCCACCATGGTGCCGATCTCGTCTTCCCGGTGGTTTTCCGGAACCGGCAGGCGCACTTTCTCCGGCGAACTGGGTTTTAACTGGCTCAGGGCATTGATCACGTTCAGCATGGGGCGGGTGAGCACAAAATAGAAAATGGCCAGCAACACCCCGGATAACGCCAGGCTTTTCAGTAGCCCGATAACCAGGGTGTAAGTGGCGCGCTCAAGGAACCGTATGCCGTAGTGATAGGTATCGATGGTCACCACCAGCTGGCCAAGGGGCAGGTCTGCCAGCTGGGGTACCCGAAGGTCTTCCCGGAACACCCGGTCCGCGCCGAACAGCAGGTCGCTGGCCCAGCGGTAACGGGATTCCGGGCTGCTTTCGCTGGAGGCCGACATGGTCTGGCCTTCGTTATCGATCAGCCGGGCATCGATTGCTGCAGGGTGCTGCAGCAGGCCATCGAGGAGTTCATCTGCCAGCCGCATGTCTATGTTGTAGGCAATCTGGGACGCGGGGCTGTGGCTGGTTTCAATCAGGGCTTTGACTTCCCGCTCCATGGAATCGCGGGCGTCGAAATAATCCAGGGTAATCTGGATCAGGTTCAGCACCAGGCCTACGGCCATGGCAACCAGAACGGTGTCCCGGGTAAGGCGGTAGGAGAGCCGTTGCCTGAAACTTTTGAACACGGTGGTGGTGGATCCCTGGATAAGCGCGGTGTTTTGCGCCAGAGCGTAGCAGAATTCTCCGGATCAGTCCGTTAACCTGCGTAACCGCATCGGCCATTCATTTAATGAATTATGTGATTCCTGTATATTGAAGCGGTGAATAGTCGGCCGGTTGTCTGGCCGTGAACCCCTGATGGAGTCGCCCATGGATATTTCCCGCGTAGACCTCAACCTGCTCGTATACCTGGATGTGTTGCTGCGGGAGCGCAATGTGACCAAGGCCGCCAACCATCTGGGTATTACCCAGCCGGCCATGAGTAACGGCTTGCGCCGCTTGCGGGACTTGTTCGGCGATCCCTTGCTGGTTCGTACCAGCGAAGGCATGACCGCGACTGAACGGGCCCGGGAGCTGCAGCCCCTGGTGCGGGGGATCTTGTCGAACATCGAACAGGCGGTGCAGGAAAAGACGCCGTTTGCCGCCCACGACAGCCAGCGCGTGTTCCGGATCATGGCCAGTGACTACGCAGAATCCTGCCTGATGCCGAGGGTATTGCGGCGGATTCGCCAGGAAGCGCCCCATGTGACCCTGGATGTCCTGACCCCCAGTGATGTCAGCTTCCTGGACGTGGAGCAGGGCCGGCTCGACATGGCTATCAACCGCTTCGACAAGATTCCCCAGTCGTTTCACCAGAAAACCCTCTGGACCGAATACTTTGCCTGCCTGATGAATTCCCACAATCCGATCCTCAGGCAGCCGTTCACCCTGGACACCTACCTGGAAGCCAGCCATATCTGGGTCAGCAAAACCGGTTTTGGTGTGGGTGTCGGGGTAAACCCGAAAGATGTCCAGCGTTTGGGGTGGGTAGACGAAGCTCTGGGGCGGATGGGGCGTAAACGCCAGATTTCCGTGTTTACTCGCCATTACCAGGTGGCCATGTTGCTGGCCGAGCAGCACGACCTGATTGCAACGCTGCCGTCACGGGCGGCCTGGCTGCAGAAAGATAATCCGAACCTGGTGGTGAAGGTGCCGCCGTTCGAAATCCCGCCGTTCGAACTGAAAATGGCCTGGAGTCCCTTGCTGCAGCACAACAGTGACCATCAGTGGTTGCGCCGGCTGATTATTGAAGTGGCCGAGGAGGTGGATGAGGAGTTTGCGCCGTTCGGTGCCCGTTTCGAATCGCCCCAGGCAATCTACGGGCAACACTCAGAGCGGTAGTTCCCGCAGTTCCATGGAGGGGCGGGCGGCGTCCCACATGCGCTGGAAGGATTCTTCCATCAGTTTTACCCGGCCTGATGCGGCGAAGCCGGCAAAGCCGTCGGGTTTGTTGAAGTGGTGGCGGTACAGAACCCCTTCACGGTCAACCAGCATGAACGGCTGGTCTTCCATCGGGTAATCGGTGTTTACCAGCCTCAGCTCCATGCGGCTGCTCAGACGACGCATCAGCTCAACCAGCTGGTGTCGGCGTTTCACCAGGGGTTTGTCGTCGTGGATCAGCAGTCGGACTTCGCTCAGGCGGTGCCGCCGGGCCACGGCAGAAATCAGTTCCCGCAGCCGGTAACGGTCGTACAGGTCGTGGTCCAGCAGGTTGTCATACAGCCACAGGCGCTGGCCGGCCTGGCCCACCAGCGAATCCATCAGGCCGAGCATGGTGGCTTCGTCGTGAAACAGCCAGCTTTCGGTGTCGGCCCCGAGAATCAGCGGTTGGGTGCGGTCAGCGAGCGCCTGGTGGGCCAGGGAAGGCGCCAGGCAACGCATATCCAGGTGCGGGATGCCGGCGTCATCGTAGGGCTCGGAGCAGATGTGGAAGCCGAAGCGCTCGTAGAATCCGGTGGCGTGGTTCTGGGCTGATAGCCGAAGTTCCTGGAAGCGCCCGGCAGATTCCGCAATCAGGTGCCGCAGCAGCGCCTCGCCCACACCTTGGCCACGGTATTCCGGAAGCACAGCCATTCGCCCGATAAAACCGGTTTCTTCCATGGTGGAAAACAGCCGTGCCGTGGCCATGGGGGTATTGCCCTGATCGACTGCCAGGTAATGGTCGGCAATCTCGTCAGTGTCATCCCACTCAAGCTCCGGCGGCACCTTCTGCTCATCAATAAACACCCGCTGGCGGACGTCGCGGATAGAGGCCGGGGCCAGTTGCCAGTTGTATTTGCGAAATCTCGGAGTCATGGCTTACTCGAAGTACAACGAACCCTGGTTATACAGGTTGGTCAGCAGGCCCAGCAGGGCCTCGTCACCGGCAAATTCGGCCAGGGCCGACATATCAATGCGGGCTCCGGCACACAGCAAGGGCGCCAGTGGCTGGGCATCGCCTTTCAGCAGGTATTGCTCACCATCCACAAACAGGGCGGTTTCACCAGCCAGTTCATGGTAGGCAAAGCGGGAGCCTTCGTTCCAGCGCAGCTGCTCGCCGGCGCGGATGGCTTCCGCCAGGTCTTCTGCTTCAGCGGGTTCCTCTGCCGGCACCACGATGTCCATGCTCTTGGGAGCGGTGGTGAACTGGCCGAACCACAGGGCCAGGTTGCGGCGGTCGCCCAGCTGTTCGCGGATTACCGTATCCAGCCGGTCGATAACCTCCGCACCGATGGTGCCCGGGTTGTCCTGAACCTGCAGGTCCGGGTCGTCCAGGTGTTCGGCGGCCTTTTCTTTCTGACTCAGGAAATCGGTAAAGCTGGTCAGGATGTCGTCGATGGTGGGCGCACGAAAACCAACCGACAGGGTGATGCAGTCGTCTTCCGCCACACCGTGGTGGCCGATACCCGGGGGCAGGTAAAGCATATCGCCCGGTGCCAGGGTGACGGTTTCTTCGCCATCCCAGCTGCTCAGGATACGCAGGGGCGTGCCTTCTACCCGTGGCGATGTATGGTCGCAGTGGCCGCCAAAGGTCCAGCGGCGATGGCCCTGGGCCTGCAGCAGGAAGACGTCGTACATGTCGTAGTGAGGGCCGACGCTGCCACCTTTCGGGGCGTAGCTGGCCATGATGTCATCCAGGCGCCAGTTGGGGACGAAACGGAAGTTGTCGAGCAAGTCGGCAATTTCCGGTACCCAGTGGTCCAGGCCCTGAACCAGCAGGGTCCAGTCCTGTTCCGGCAGGTCGCTGAAGCGATCCGGGTTGAACGGGCCGTTGTGCAGTTGCCAGGGTTTGCCTGCATCGTTCTCGATGACGATGCGGGATTCCACCGCTTCTTCACAAGCCAGGCCGGCCAGTTCGTCCGGGCTGACCGGGCACTGGAAACCGGGAAATGCCTGACGGATCACCAGGGGCTTTTTCTGCCAGTAATCCCGCAGAAATTCAGAAGCTGTCAATCCGCCAAGCATGTCCATGGTGTTGCTCCCGTTTAAATGTTGCCGGCCTGTTCGACGGCATTACCGATGTAGGTGTCCGGAGTCAGGGTGCGCAGTTCGGCCTTGGCTTCTTCCGGAATTTCCAGGGTCTCCACGAAATTCTTGATGACTTCCGCGCTCATGGTTTTGCCGCGGGTCAAGTCCTTGAGCTTTTCGTAGGGTTTCTCGATGTTGTAACGGCGCATCACAGTCTGGATCGGCTCCGCCAGTACTTCCCAGGCGTTGTTCAGGTCTTCGTTCAGACGGGCCGGGTTGATTTCCAGCTTGCCCAGACCTTTGAGGGTCGCTTCGTAGGCAATCAGGCTGTGAGCAAAGCCAACGCCCAGATTGCGTAGTACGGTAGAGTCGGTCAGATCACGCTGCCAGCGCGAAATCGGCAGCTTGGCAGAGAGGTGGCCGAAGATGGCGTTGGCGATGCCCAGGTTGCCTTCGGAGTTTTCGAAGTCGATGGGGTTCACCTTGTGGGGCATGGTAGAGGAGCCGATTTCGCCGGCCACCGTCTTCTGCTTGAAGTAACCCAGTGAGATGTAGCCCCAGATGTCCCGGTCGAGGTCGATCAGGATGGTGTTGAAGCGGGCAATGGCATCATACAGCTCGGCAATGTAGTCGTGGGGCTCGATCTGGGTGGTGTACGGGTTCCAGTCCAGGCCGAGGCTCTCCACGAATTCTTCGGCGTTGGCGGCCCAGTCCACCTCGGGATAGGCAGACAGGTGCGCGTTGTAGTTACCGACGGCGCCATTGATCTTGCCCATGATTTCCACTTCGCGAATCTGCATCATCTGGCGGCGCAGGCGATACACCACGTTGGCCAGTTCCTTGCCGACGGTGGTGGGAGAGGCCGTCTGGCCATGGGTACGGGACAACATGGGCTGTTCGGCATGCTCTTTCGCCAGCTCAGCCAGCTTGTCGATGACCTTGTCCATGCCTGGCAGCAGGCCGTGATCCAGGCCTTCACGCAGCATCAGGGCGTGGGACAGGTTGTTGATGTCCTCGGAGGTGCAGGCGAAGTGCACGAATTCGGTCACTGCGTGCAGCTCGGGCACATCGGCGATCTTTTCTTTGATCAGGTATTCGACTGCTTTCACATCGTGGTTGGTGGTGCGTTCGATTTCCTTGATGCGCTCGGCATCGGCCAGGCTGAATTCGCTGACCAGCTTGTCCAGGAAGGCATTGGCTTCGGCAGAGAACGCCGGCACTTCGGTAATGGCCGGGTGTGCGGCCAATTGTTGCAGCCAGCGGATTTCGACGGTTACCCGGTTACGGATCAGGCCGTATTCACTGAAGATGCTGCGAAATACGCTGACTTTACTGCCGTAGCGGCCATCGACCGGGGAAATAGCGGTCAGGGCGGTGAGTTCCATCGAAAACCTCTCAGTTCATCAAAGAAAAATCGGATCGGAAAAATGCGAAGGCGTTAATGATACACCAGAGGGCGCTGCGAATCAGCGCAGCAGCTCCCTGGCGTGCAGGATCACTTTCTTGCGCTTGAAGATCAGTTGCCAGCGGTGGCCGCCACTCTGGCGCCAGAGTACAGCCGAACGGATGCCGGCCAGCAGCAGGGCACGGACTTTGTGCTGGTTGTCTTCCCGCTGCAGCATGTTGGGGTTACCGCTGACCTGGATGCGCGGGCCCAGGGTACTGATGGTGTCGCTGTATACGGATGCCAGGTTGCTCAGCAGGTTGCTGTGGGTGTAACCGAAATGGCTGGCGGTGTGGCGGGCCTGCTCAATGCGGTTGCCGAGCACATCCATCACATCGCCCTTGCGCTTGAGCTTGGATTCCAGGTGAATCAGGTTCAGCACATAGCGCAGGACCTCTGCGTCCTGCGGGCGGGCTTGCTGGGCGAATACGGTCGACAGCACCTGCAGGCCATCGCGGATGTCGGACAACTCGCCACCGTAAACATCCAGCGTGGTCTCAGGATCTGTGGCAAACAGCGAGCGGATGCAGGTTTCCATGGCCGCTTCGTTGCAGTAGCCGGTATGGGCAATTTCCCGCACCAGCGCGGCTGCCTGAAAGATACCCGCCAGGGCCAGGGTCTGGTCGTGCAGGGAACGGCTCATGCGTCGGCTTCCGCAGCCAGGCGGGCGGGCAGGGGTTCGCCATCGCGCCAGGTTTCTTCAATCACGCCGCCGCCGAGACAGACTTCGCCCTGGTAGAACACTACAGACTGCCCAGGGGTCACCGCACGCTGGGCATCGTCAAAGACCACCTTCACGCCTCCATCGATGATCGTGACTTCGCAGTCCTGATCCGGCTGGCGGTAACGGGTTTTGGCCTTGCACCGGAACTGCTGCGCCGGCGGTTCGCCTGCGACCCAGTCGATGGCGCCGGAGACCAGGCCCCGGGAAAACAGTAGCGGGTGGTTCTTGCCCTGAACGGCGATCAGCACGTTGCGGGACAGGTCTTTTTCTGCCACGTACCAGGGTTCATCGCCAAACTCGGCCAGGCCGCCAATGCCCAGGCCCTGGCGCTGGCCAATGGTGTGGTACATCAGGCCCTGGTGCTTGCCGATCACCTTGCCGTCCGGTGTTTCAATATTGCCGGGCTGGGCCGGCAGGTATTGCTTCAGGAAGTCGGTGAACTTGCGCTCGCCGATGAAGCAGATACCGGTGGAATCTTTCTTGTCGTGGGTTACAAAGCCCTGGGCTTCGGCAATGCGGCGCACTTCCGGCTTTTCCAGCTCGCCCACCGGGAACAGGGTGCGGGCGATGCGGTCGCCGGAGACGGCGTGCAGGAAGTAGCTCTGATCCTTGTTCGGGTCCAGGCCTTTCAGCAACTGGGCCTTGCCAGTGCCATCGTTGAGGGGGCGCTGGCGGGTGTAGTGGCCGGTGGCAATGTAGTCGGCGCCCAGGGTGACGGCGTAATCCAGGAAAGCGCGGAATTTTACTTCCTTGTTGCACAGGATGTCCGGGTTCGGGGTGCGCCCTGCGCTGTATTCGGACAGGAAGTGCTCGAACACCCGGTCCCAGTATTCGGCGGCAAAGCTGGCGGTGTGCAGCTTGATACCGATGGCGTCGGCCACCGCCTGGGCATCGGCCAGGTCTGTCATGGCAGTGCAGTACTCGGTGCCGTCGTCTTCATCCCAGTTCTTCATGAACAGGCCTTCCACCTGGTAGCCCTGGTCTTTCAGCAACCAGGCAGCTACGGAGGAGTCCACGCCGCCGGACATGCCGACGATCACGCGGGTGTTCTGGGGAGTCTTGGGTTCTGCAGTCTGGGTCATTGGTTTTCCGGGTTACCGCTGAAAAGGGGCGATTTTACCATCTTGTGGCGGTTACGTCTGTCCGTCGACCACCACTTCAAGGGGGAATCGCCGGCCGTTTCGGTAATCCTCGATGCACTGCAGCACCAGCGGGCTGCGCAGCCGGGTGCCCAGGTTGCGGATTTCGTCCAGGGTAAGCCAGTGCGGGGCGATAATGCCGGTATCCAGCTCGGTGGTGATTTGCCTGATGGCTTTGGCGGCGTAACAGAAACGGTAGTAGGTAACGCCGTTGGCCGGGGCCTTGTAGGTGTAAACGCCAAGGAAGGACTCCGGCTCAACCTGCCAGCCGGTTTCTTCCAGTGCTTCGCGCCGGACTGCATCCAGAATGGCTTCACCTTCCTCGATATGCCCGGCAGGCTGGTTGAAAACGACCTTGCCGTGGCTTTCCTCTTCAACCAGTAGAAAGCGGCCCTGTTCGTCTTCGGCCACAACGGCCACGGTGGCATGGGGTTTCCAGGTCATTTTCGGCTTGGCCTCCTGTTGGTAGTGCGGCGCCCGGGCCTGGCCCTGCGCGGGTTTTGTTTGCCGGCCGGCGGAGTGTCTGGCAAGTGAATGGTTTCAAGGCGGAAATGGCCGGGTTTCAGGCCGTCCAGTGTCCAGTCCCCTATCCGGTAGCGGATCAGTCTCAGGGTAGGGTAGCCCACGGCGGCTGTCATGCGCCGCACCTGCCGGTTACGGCCTTCGGTAATGGTGAGTTCCAGCCAGCTGGTGGGGATGGATTCACGGTAACGCACCGGAGGTACCCGGGCCCAGACATCCGGTTCTGCCATCCGCCTGGCGCTGGCGGGGCGGGTCAGGCCGTCTTTCAGTTCGACACCGCTGCACAGTTGTGCGATTGCATCGTCGGAGATCTCCCCTTCAATCTGGACCCAGTAGGTTTTCGGCATTTTGTTGGTGGGGGAGGCAATCCGGTGCTGCAGCGCGCCGTGGTTGGTCAGCAGCAACAGGCCTTCGGAGTCATAGTCCAGCCGGCCGGCGGGGTAGAAACCGGGCTTTTTAATCCATTGGGCAAGGGTTGCGCGGGGTTGTCCGGCGCGGTCATCGGTGAACTGGCTCAGCACCTGGAAAGGTTTGTTGAACAGAATCAGCTCGGCCATGCACGGTTCCTGTTGGTAATGCGAAGGAATGGCAAGCCTAAAGGATTCGGAATTCCGGAAAAAGCACAAAAAAACACGGCCTGCCGGCTACCCGGCAGGAATCGGGGAAATAATCGCCGCGCCTGTCTCAGCCGTTCACAGCTCTCGGAGGATACCCCGAGTGGCCTGACAGCCCGCTATCCGGGGACTCGCCGCCTTGCCCGGACTCCTGGCCCGGTTCCCGCTTTGCTGGCGCTTCATCGGGTACGATGTTGATGGCGTGAACGCCTTTTTCGACCGGCTTTTTGTCGAAGGTGACCGACTGGCCCGCCTTCAGGGTTTTATAACCCTCCATCTGTACCGAAGAAAAATGGGCGAACAGATCGTCACTGCAGCCGTCTTCGATAATAAAGCCGTATCCCTTGGCGTTGTTGAACCATTTGACTTTGCCTCTTGGCATGATGAACTCCCTTGTTCCCTGTCTGTCTTATTATTGGATTGAGCGTTGTGCGAGTGTTGCTTCTGGTTACATAAGTCTTGCGTTTATTTACATTGTTTTACAATGCAGGTTAACTCTCTGCCAATCCGGCGTCTGAGTCAAGAGTTCTGACGGGGTGAATGAGTGGTTGAAGCAGGTCTGGAAGCTGTATCATGTCCGTATTGATAAATAACGCACGCTTGCTCCGCTTCCGGCTTGAAAAGCCGCAGTCGGGCAACCACATTTAGTCAGGAAACCGAATAACCGGTAAACAGAACCATGCGGACAATTAAGAATTCTCTACTAGTATTCAATCAGGGGGAGGACGAACAGCCAGGGCGCCATGAGGGGGTCAGTGTTGCGCCTGAAAAGCCTGCCCTGAAGCGCCCGGCCCGATTCAGGGTGGTGCTCCTGAACGACGATTACACACCCATGGACTTCGTGGTGGAAGTATTGATGAAGTTCTTCGGAATGAATGAGGAAAAGGCGACGCAGGTGATGCTGCTCGTCCATACGCAGGGAAAAGCCGTATGTGGGGTATATACCCGTGACATCGCAGAAACAAAGGCGGCACAGGTGAATCAGTATTCTTCGGAATGTGAGCATCCGCTCCTTTGTGAGATTGAACGTGCTGACTGATAGACGGCGGGGTGGCCCATGCTGAGCAAAGATCTTGAAATTACGCTGAATACGGCCTTCAAAAATGCCCGGGACAAGCGTCATGAGTTTATGACCGTGGAGCATTTGTTGTTGGCCCTTCTCGACAACGAATCGGCGGTGGGCGTTCTCAAAGCCTGTGGTGCAGACCTCCAGCGGCTCGAGGAAGAGCTGGTCGAATTCGTGGATTCAACCACACCTCTGATACCGAGCACCGACAGCGAACGCGAAACCCAGCCGACACTGGGCTTCCAGCGTGTGCTGCAGCGGGCGGTATTCCATGTGCAGTCTTCCGGCAAGAAAGAAGTCACCGGTGCCAACGTTCTGGTGGCGATCTTCAGTGAACAGGAAAGCCAGGCGGTGTACGTGCTGAAGAAGCAGAACATTGCCCGGATCGATGTGGTCAACTTTGTCTCCCACGGCATTTCCCGGGTACAGGGTGCAGAAGACCAGGACGGGATGGATCATTCTGCCCACGAAGAAGCCGGAGAAGAAGGCAGCCAGTCCAGCCCGCTGGACAGCTACGCAACCAACCTGAACGAACAGGCGCGGCAGGGCCGGATCGACCCGTTGATCGGCCGCGAGCACGAAGTGGAGCGGGTGGTACAGATCCTGGTGCGCCGTCGCAAGAACAACCCCTTGCTGGTGGGCGAGGCCGGTGTCGGTAAAACCGCCATCGCCGAGGGCCTGGCCAAGCGCATTGTTGACGGCCAGGTGCCGGATATCATCTCCGATGCGGTGGTGTATTCCCTCGATATGGGCGCGTTGCTGGCCGGTACTAAGTACCGCGGTGATTTCGAAAAGCGCCTGAAAGGCCTGCTGAGCGACCTGAAAAAACAGGATCATGCCATCCTGTTTATCGACGAGATTCACACTATCATCGGTGCCGGCTCGGCATCCGGCGGTGTGATGGATGCCTCGAACCTGCTCAAGCCGATGCTCAGTTCCGGCGAACTGCGCTGCATCGGTTCGACAACGTTCCAGGAATTCCGGGGAATCTTCGAGAAAGACAGCGCCCTGGCCCGTCGCTTCCAGAAAATCGATGTGAACGAGCCGAGTGTTGAAGATACCTACCAGATTCTCAAAGGCCTGAAGCCGAATTTCGAGAAACACCACGACCTGACCTACACCGACCAGGCCCTGCGGGTGGCTGCAGAGCTGGCGGACCGGTACATCACCGACCGCCACCTGCCGGACAAGGCCATTGACGTGATCGACGAAGCCGGGGCCCGGCAGCGGCTGCAGCCGGAAGACAAGCGCAAGAAGACCATCGAAGTTTCGGATATCGAAGACGTGGTGGCGAATATTGCGCGCATTCCGCCGAAGAACGTTTCCACCAGCGACAAAGACCTGCTGCGTAACCTGGAGCGGGACCTGAAAATGGTGGTGTTCGGGCAGGATCCGGCCATCGAATCCCTGGCCACCGCCATCAAGCTGGCCCGCGCCGGCCTGAAAGCACCTGAGAAGCCGGAAGGTGCCTTCCTGTTTGCCGGGCCGACCGGTGTTGGTAAGACGGAAGTGACCAAGCAGCTGGCCAAGGTTCTGGGCATCGAACTGGTTCGCTTCGATATGTCCGAATACATGGAGCGACATACCGTATCGCGGTTGATCGGCGCGCCTCCGGGCTATGTCGGTTACGACCAGGGCGGCCTGCTGACCGAGGCGGTCAACAAGCATCCGCACTGCGTGTTGCTGCTGGACGAAATCGAGAAGGCGCACCCCGAGGTGTTCAACCTGCTGCTGCAGGTGATGGACCACGGTACCCTGACCGATAACAACGGCCGCAAGGCGGATTTCCGCCACGTGATCCTGGTGATGACTACCAACGCCGGTGCCGAGAGCATGGCTCGCCGTTCCATCGGCTTCAGCGAGCAGGACCATAGCACTGACGGCATGGAAGTGATCAGCAAGACCTTCACGCCGGAGTTCCGTAACCGCCTGGATGGCATTATCCAGTTTGCTGACCTGCAGAAGGCCACCATTACCCATGTGGTGGACAAGTTCCTCACCGAGTTGCAGGCGCAACTGGATGAGAAACACGTGGTGTTGCATGTGGATGAGGCTGCCAAGGTGTGGCTGGCCGAGAAGGGTTACGATGTGACCATGGGCGCACGCCCGATGGCGCGTCTGATCCAGGACAAGATCAAGCGGCCACTGGCCGAGCAGATCCTGTTCGGAAGCCTGGCAGAGAAGGGTGGGGATGTGTTTATCCACCTGAAAGGCGACGAGCTGGTGTTCGAGTACGAGAACGAGCCGGCAGAAGCCCTCTGAAGATCGAGTAGGAGGGGGAG
>NZ_AXBV01000026.1:0-9675 GCF_000475255.1 Marinobacter sp. ES-1 | reverse complement strand
CCACACCTTCCGTGCAAGTACAGGGCTTTGACGATCGTTGACGCCTTACCCGGTGTGACCGCCTCATATGCGATTTCTGTTCGTCAGGCCAGTGCTTTGCCTGCGGCTTCCTTCAGATTCCATCTCACGATGGACACCCTTGCCGTCCGGCTAGTGGTTCCCCTTGCCGGGTCCACAGGGGACTTGCACCCCCAAGTCATCCGGCCAGCACCACCTGAACCGGAACAGCGCCCGTCAAGGCGCTACGCGCCATGCCTGGCGCACCAACGAAAAACGCCAGGCGGGAAACCACCTGGCGTTTTTTATGGATGCCGGTCTGTGATCGGGGCAGGTTACTCCGCCATCACAAACTCCAGCCGACCCGGGGCGACCCGGATATCCATGGGCACCAGGCCGAACATGCGCTGGGCGGTGTCGGTTTCATCCAGCCGGTACACTGGCATGGTTTCCAGCATCTGGGCCACCACCCGCATCACGGTATCAGTAACCGGGGCCAGGTCGCCCTTGAAGAAAGGTGAATCCACGGAGCTTTCCAGCAACTGCAGCCGGCGGATGTACACGGCTTTTTCCTGGCTGTCGTAGACCGGGGCACCTTCCACCTTCAGGGCCATATCCACCGGCAGCTTGGTCATCAAGGCGTTCAGGGCCACCTGGCCCTTCAGGTCGATCACCGCCACATCGCGACCATCCGGCCCGAGGGTAATATCCGCATCACTCAGGCTGAGGCTGAGCGGCGAGCCGCTGTTCAACTGCTCACGGTCGTACTTGGCCACCGCGTTTTGCAGATGGCGCTCGATCTCGCCTTCAGAAATGGAATACGGAGAAAAGCTGGCACAGCCGCTGGCCAGCACCACGGCAAACAGCGCAGCCAGTCTCAGGAAAGGTTTCAATACGTCCGTCATAAGTCAGTCTCCTCGGAAATGCCACTATAGTGCGGCATCTCCGGGGCACTGACAACTTAAACTCCGGTATCAGAACTGTTGCTTGGCCATCCAGGGGATGATCCGGTCGAAGGCTTCATCCAGCCGCTCACAGGGAGTGGAGAAGCTGAAGCGCAAGGCGTTGGTGCAGCTTTCGCCAAAGGCATCCCCGGGCACGGCACAGACGCCCGTTTCCTTGAGCATCCGCAAGGCTACATCAGAGCCGTCCACATGGGGCGGCAGGTTCGGGAAGGCATAGAAGGCGCCGCCGGGCTTGTAGCCGGTGAGGTATGGCGTCTGGTCGATCAGGTCCACAATCTTGTCCCGCCGCTCCCGGTAGATGTCCACCATATCCTTTACGCATTGCTGGTCGCCGTTCAGTGCGGCCACCCCGGCAAACTGGGCGGGTGTGTTGGCCACCGACGTGGTGAACATGTGGTACCGGCGCAGGGACTTGATAGCGGCCTGGCTGGAAATCACCCAGCCTACCCGCAGCCCCGCCATGCTGTAGGTCTTGGAGAAGCTGCTGATGCACATGATGTTGTCCAGGTCCATGGAACAGTTGAGCACACTGGCAAAGTCATCGTCATCAAACAGCATATGGTCGTACACCTCGTCGGCGTACACCTGGATGCCCCGGTAGGCGCATTCTTCCAGGATGGTCTCCACGGTACTACGGGGGTAAACCGCGCCGGTGGGGTTGTTCGGGTTGTTCAGGATCAGCGCGAAGGTACGCGAGCCCATGGCCCGGATCACTTCGTCCGGGTCCAGCTGGTGGTCGTTCTCTGCCCGGGTGGGTATGAACTTAACCTCGCCCCCGGTCATACGAATCAGTGGCGCGTACAGCAGGAACGACGGGTCAGTCACGATAAACTGCCGCCCCGGAGCCGAGGTGGCGGAAATGGCCAGGTACATGGCCTCCGTAGCGCCGCTGGTCACCAGGATGTTATCGCGGGTGAGCTTGCGGTTATATCGCTTGCCGTAGTAGTCCCGAAGCGCCACCAGCAACTCCGGCAGGCCGGCGTCCATCGTGTAGCCGGTCTGGCCGGCGTTCAGGGCATCCACATAGGCGTCAATAATATGTTTCGGCGTTGGCAGGTCCGGCTGGCCGATGGAAAGATGGATCACATCTTTCATGGTGGCTGCCATATTCACAAGGCGGCGAATGCCGGATACCGGGATGGCCTGCATGGCCGGGTTCCAGCTGGCCTTCGCCTTACGGTACTTCATTTTCCGCGGCTTGGACTCACCTGTGTCCTTGTTTACCGGGTCTGCCATATGCACCTCCACGCATCAGGAAATAAAGGCCTGATTGCAGCGTAGTCACGAAAAATCAGAGGTACAAGGAAACCGCCAACATTGACCCCGGCCGGCCGCGCTACCAGACTATAAAAAAGACGATTAAACGCCTTCAGAAATCTCCGGAGTTGAAATGACCGAATCCCGCCAACCGGTTATCACCGTTCTGACCGCCCCGGGCGAAGACGCCCCGGCCGGCATCGAAGCCGTCAAGGCACGGGCCGAAGTACGCTTTGCCTGGGACGAACAAACCCTGCGGGACACCCTGCCCGGCACAGACGTAATGATGGTGACCGACTTCCGCACCGAAGCCCTGGAAGCCGCCTGGCCCGCCGCAGACTGCCTGCAATGGATCCACGCCACCAGTGCCGGGGTGGATGCCCTGATGTTTCCGGCATTGATCAAGAGCGATGTTATCGTCACCAACGCCCGGGGTATTTTCGACCGCACCATTGCCGAATATGTGTTGTGCAGCATTCTGATGTTCGCCAAGGACTTTCCCCGCTCCATCCGCCTTCAAGACCAGCACCAGTGGCAGCACCGGGATACCGAGCGGGCAGAAGGCAAGCAGGTGCTGGTGGTGGGCGCGGGCTCCATCGGCCGGCAGATCGGCCGGCTGGTGAAGGCCATCGGCATGCACCCCCACGGCATTGCCCGCACTCCCCGAAAGACAGACCCGGACTTTGAAGCAGTGCACGGCAATGACGAACTTTATGACCAGCTCCGGCACGCGGATTTTGTGGTGATTGCGGCACCGCTGACGCCCCAGACCGAGGGGCTGTTTGATACCAGGGCCTTTGCGGTGATGAAAAAATCCGCCCGCCTGATCAACATTGGCCGTGGGCCGATTGTGAAAACCGGGGATCTGGTGAAGGCGCTGGATGAAGGCGAGATTGCCGGGGCGGCGCTGGATGTATTCGAGGAAGAGCCGTTGCCGTCTGATCATCCGTTGTGGGAGCGGGAGAATGTGATTATGACGGCGCACATGGCGGGCGATTTCATCGGCTGGAAGCGGGCGCTGACCGATCAGTTTCTGGAGAACTTTGACCGCTGGCACCAGGGAGGGGAGCTGTTCAACCTCGTTAATAAGGAGCTTGGGTATGCGGGGGACAAGAAATAACGTGGTTATTCCTCAATCCGTTTTATAGCCCAGCATCTTAAACGCTGGAAAATAAAATCGGCGGCAAGTTTCTCCTGTTCCAGGCGAGGCTTTGCAAAATCTCCTTGTCGCAGTTTATGAAATAGGCGACTTTCCTGTTCTTCTAAGTAGGCCGGAGGGGCGTCAACCGAATTCGGTTCATCAACCATTCGAGAAGTGAATTTCTCCACCACTTGCTCGTCCATCATGATCGACTCAATATTTTTACATCGACGGCGAGCATCGCTGAGGATAGCGAAGCCTTCTGAGTCTATATCGCCCCAGTACCCCACGTTTTTTGCTTGGAGCCATGGAGCGGAAAGCCAGGAAACGTTTTTACCGCCCCCAAACACCGCGATAGTGTTGTCGAGCGGCGGCAAACCAAGGCCGGATTGAACATTCTCTACAACCAGAATGTTGCTAGCCGGAAGCTCTACAGCTAATAAAGTAGCGGTGTCCATTTGCAGAATTGGAAGGCCACCCAAAGCAGTTTGGGAGCTGTCACATAGCGGACGTACAAACAACCAACCTTTTGGGTTTTCGATACATGTCAGCCAAGCCAAAAGTCCGCCTGACGCACTAACCTCCCCACGCCAAAGAACATCCAGCAAGCATTCGATAAGATGGAGATTCTGCTCCACGAATTTCGTATCAACCTGAGTGAGCGGAAGTGCTCGCAGGTATCGGCCACCTCCCAAACCCGCTTTGAGTTGCGGCACCAACCCGACCAGCAGCCCCAACTCATCCTCAGTAAAACTTGTCAGCGCCTCAAGGTTATCCACCAATGCAGAGAATAGTCCACGCTGAATCTTTTCATCTTGGGCAAAAGGTTGCGCAAGGATATTCCCAATTCGTCGCTCCCAATTTCCTAATGCAGTTTGCTCTTGCTCTCCCAGTAATTCGGCTAGTGTCCCAATGTCCGCGACACGGAAACGAACTGGCACCCTCTGGACGGACAGTTGACGGAAGCTCTGGCTTTCCCATTGAACGCAGCCCTGATTCGGGAACGCTCTCCATGCTGAAACGAAACGATGAAAGTGTTCCAGGTCTGAAACAGCTTCTTGTCCCCGTGGTGGCTTGAGGCTAACACTGACGGGGAATGGCCTTTCGCCTTTAAGCCGGGCCTTTAGTGCTCGTCGCTGATACCATTCTTTCTCCCGAAGGCGCTCAATGACATCTCTCGGCATCAGCCCCCAACTACGATCACTCATCAATCCCAATTCCCAATGACTCCGCGTCACCCATAACCGACAAGCGCTTTGCCTCTGCAAGCTTTTGATCAATTTGCTGCCACGTCAGCTCACACAGGCGGCTCTCATGATTTTCGGCATCGCGCTCAGCGATTAACAGTGAACGGGCTGACTCTCGGGCCAGGTTAAGATTCTTATAGGGAGTGATCAGACTGACATGGATATGCAGCTCCTTGAAAACCTTCAGCACGCGACGGCTCACAGACTCGGCAGTGTTAGAGAAGGCTTCGTCCAGAAACACCGTGCTGTAAACAGGCCGGTCATAGCCATCTGGCGTCAGGACATAGGCCAAGCTCGCTGCCACAACCATTCCTGCAAACGACTCCTTTTCGCCGCCGGATTTACCGCTGGACGACCTAAGTACGTCGCGAATTTCCAATGTAGTGGCGTCCACTTCCTCCGCGAAGAACGTCATCTGATAGCGTGGGTCCAGCAAGCGCAAGCTCTCCAGCGAACCTGAAGTTCCCGATGAGCTGGCTTTATCAAGGATAGAAACTACGTCTGATAGGGCATTGAAACGCCCCTCGTGGTCGTCACTGGTTACCTGGCCTAGAACATTGCGAAGCTTGCGCTCAAAATCCACGACATGAGGATACCTTTCTTTACTCGTACCCAGTTTCAGATAACTACCCACACGGAATTCGGTGCGGCGAAGAACCTCATTGATCGTGTCGATACGTTCCAGGATATCCTCACGATCGGCACTCAGCTTATTATTGATGTTTGCGAGCGACTGAGTGGCATGCTTGTTCAGGCGTTCCCTGAATTGATCCACCAACACCGGAAGGCCCTCGGTCTCCAGCTGATTCAGGTATTCGAGATAATCATCTAGCGCATCCAGACCTGTCGGCCAATCCACAACAACCGGCAACCACTGGTCCTTGCCTCTAAACGCCCCCATAATATTGTTGGCCCGATTCGATGCAGTGCTGTGGCGGGCCTGCTCTTTATTGATCAATGAATCCAGCTCTTTCTCAACTTCTCCCTGTTGATAGGCCTGATCTAGAGTGATCGGCCCCACACGCTTATCCAGCAATCCTCGACACTCATCGGTCATACCCGGAGATGCGGCTTCCTGCGCTTGCTTTAGCGTTTGTCGCGAGATCTTCAGCTGATTGTCCACTCCTCCCAATTTACTTTTTACTTCTCCAACTTCGTGCTGAATTCTCTGCCTTGCCAGCTTCGCGTCTTCCCATCGGCGTTTTGCTTCGGCCAAATCTCCTTGCGAAGCCTCAATCGCCTGTAAATCCTCCTTCAACTGCTCGAGCTTGCCTTTCCAACGAGGTACATCGATTTCTTCCCAGCGAAGGGTATCCACACGTTCCAGGAGCGTTTTGCGTCCGCTAACTTCATCCATCGCCTTTCGGGCTTTGGCAACATCGTCAGCCAGTTCTGTCACCCGCTGCTTGAGTTGGCCGAGATCGCTATTCAATATGGACAAACGACTTTTGTTGGAAAAACCAAGGCTCCATTGACGACGATCATCAATTCTGGATAGGTCTTTTTTCTCGAACCGCCCTCGCTCCTTATGAATCAGTCCTTCCCGGGTCATTGAGAAGGGCGTGACATCCAGGTCCTCGGTGGTGTTCACGCAGGCCAGGTCAAACTTGCTGAGGTGATGTTTGAGCCAATCGCGATAAGGGTGTTGACGCCAATCCAGCTTTTTCAGAAAACCACTTTCCTTAAACTCTGGCGGCCGCTGGTTGCCAGACTTGTCATCAACGACCTGAGCACGAACGTGGAGGCCGGTATGCCGGGCATTAAGCCATCGGGTCACCATGGAGAAGCTATCTCCCGGCACCAGCAGCGTTGTTCGTAAACCTCCCAACGCTCGCTCAATAGCCCCTTGCCAGGGGCGCTCATGTTCCTGCACGTCAATTAATTCGCCCACGAAAATGAGTTCATCGGCAGACAGGCCAAGAGATTGCACCAACTCCTCACGTAGCCGCTGATAAGGATGGTCAATATTCGAATCCGGCCGCGCCTTGATTTCGCGAATGTCTGATTCAAGAACCCCGATCGCTTCTTGCGCTTTGCCAAGTTCTGCGCTGGTATCCGCAAAGTGGTCTTGGCTGGCCTCGGTTTTCTGGGCCATTGTCCCAAGGAGAGTTGCCACTGCCTTTTTGTTGCTAGAGAAGGCCTCTTCCGATAATAAATCAGACAGTCCAAGAACCCCCATATCCTGCTGATAGGCAGATGCCTTCTGGCTCACTTCGGCAAGCTTGCCTGATGACTGGAGGATATCCTTTTTGAGTGACTCAACCTTTTCACCGCCATGCTTCAAATACTCCCCATGACGGCGTTCGACTAAAGCCTCTGCCTCCTGCTCCTCCCCCGCGAGACTCTCTAACTTCTCCTGCAGTTTCTCAACTTCAGCTTTAAGTGCCTCCACCTGAACCGACCACAACTGTGCGAGCACTTCTCCGAAGTAAATCCCCAGATGCTCTTTTTCCAGACGAAGCCTCTGCAATGCCTGCTCGGCTTGGCGAAGTGTTTGTGACAGGTCAGGCAAAGGGCTCAAGTGCTCTACCTGCGCCCGGGTATCCACCAGCCGGTCATGTGTTGCCACCAGATCGCCAAACTCCTCAACAACCTTTTTGGCATCCTCCCGGATGGTGCTGGGCTCCAGAACCAATTCGCGTATCAATTTGGTCAGGTCATCAATCTTTTTGAGCCCGAGGGCCCGTGACAACAGAGCCGGGGCATTCTTGTTTTCCATAAACAAGAGTTTTCGGTACAGCTCCTGGTAATCCGAAAACCGGTCATCACAACAGGTGATAAGAGGGTCATTGCGTAACATTTGCTTCAACGCGGTGACACTCCCCTCGCCAAAGGCTTCCAGCAACTCTTTCAATTCGAGGTTACGCCTTGAAACGGCATAAACACGCTTTACCTCACTTAGTGAGTTGGACGCCTGTGTTGCCCAAAACAATGCCGCCAACGTAATCACCGAATCATCATCAGCGCGATAGAGTGCCCTCAGCCCGGTGACAACAGCTTTTTCCCGCTTGCTTTTGACTCTGGTGCCTGAGCCTTCGTGAGCCGCCCCAAAACTACCCCGCATGTAAGAAAGCAAAGAGCGATCTGTGCGGTCACCCTGCGCCGCAGCCACATTGAAGGTCGCCCTCCCAGCCGGAAGTAACAGGGCCATCAGGCCGTCCACAAACGTCGATTTACCGGAGCCGTTGTCGCCCGTAATCAACGTACCTTCCGGATCGATCCTTGCCGTGTGCAATCCTTCAAAAGAGCCCCAGTTATAGACGCTAAGCTCCGCCAGACGAATCTGCCCCTGCCGGAAAAATGTATCGCCGTACCGCTCCATGCTGGTCATACCTTAAAGCCCTCCCAGCAAATCATCTTGGCTCGCCCGGGACTCATCCGATACCGAATCGAGATGAAGCGCTGCATCAACCTCAAGGTTTTCCTCCTCAGCCAATCGCAGATACTCGTTCAACATGGACTCAAGAAAGGCGGCATCCACCACATACCGAATGATAGGCGTAATCTCATAACGATCCTCTGCTCCCCGGGCTGCAGCCAGGATTTTTTTCTGTGTCAACTTCTGAACAGCACCGTTGAGCTTCTTGCGATCTGCTTTAGCGTGATTCGTTAACGGCAAAAAGGGTGTGAGATAGGACTCCACCCGTTCAAGATCGACCGTAATTTTCTGCTCACCGGCCGATTCCCGTTCCTGATAATGGCGGCGGAGTACCAACAGCAAAAGGGTGTCATAGAGGGAAAGGGTGCGCTTTGAAATCAGTGAAACTGGCTCGCCGTCAATGGAGATATCATCCTCATCCGTCTCATTCAGGGCGACAAATGCAACTCCGGCTTTCTCATCCAAAATCAATCGCAGGTAAACTTCAGCCAGATGGCGGCGGATCTGGGATTCATACCTGCAAAGGCTCTCAAACACCTTGGGTTTCTGTGTGCCAATGACCGCACCCTGCCGCATCAAATAAACCAAGACCCGCCTCGCCTCATGAGGCAACTCTAAGCCTCCGTCGGAGTCACCTCCGGGCGCGTCAATTGCCTCCGCCTCCTCATCGGAGTTACTGTCCGTGCCCTTTTCCAGGTCAGGAGAGGGACTGGAAGGGAAATGGCTGTCACTTTGGCCCCGCACTCTGTCAAAAAAACTGGGATTCGCAGAGTTCTCTTTGTTATCCGTCATATCAGCACCTATAGCACCAGCTCATCCCGATTTGTGGGGAACAGTTCCGCACTCAACATAAAGGTTGGTACGGTCGCTTGAAGCTTTGCTCCGTTTTTGTCAGTAAATTGCACTCGCTCCACATCGTCTAGCTGCGCCGCGTTGACGGACTTGGCCACCCTCACGTATGCAACAAGTTCTTCAAGCCCGGCGTTTATCGGGTAATGCCGCAGCAGCCCTGCGATGGTCATAGGTCCGTTAGCAGCCAAAGCTTGATAAACTTTTTCAGCGACCTCACGAACCCGAACCGTTTCCAGGCTTTCGAGGATCTGCTTGCTGGGCTCTCGCGTATTCTCGCGAGCTAGCACACCGCGAGTATCAAGTTTCTCGTCCGGACTACGGAGGCGCATGGTTTCAGGAGAGGCTATTTCAAGTGGCCCGACAGACAGGGATAACAGGGTTTCCGTTCGCAAATTCACCCCTCCATCCCGCAAAGCAACAGCGACCTTCTCCAGCCTGGATAACAGTTGGTCAACCGCGCGATTTTCACTAGCCGCACCGCTCTCTACGTAGGCTCTCAGACTCTCTTCAGTTCTCCGGCGCACCTGGAAGACCCGATCGCTTTCCCGGCCCAGCTCTCGCATAAGATGGGCGAGAAACTGCCGTTGGGCCTGCGATAGCTGCTCTGCAATGGGCTGATTCAGAATACCGTGAAGTTGGTCACGCAATTCAGTTTGCCGATTCTGGTCGCACAGTAACTGGAAGAAACTCTCGAAGGCACTGCCCGCATCGGTCGAAGACAACAGCGCTTCTTTTTCCATTACCGAAAGCAGCACCTCACCCCGTGTGGCACCGCCTTCAATCAACTGGATTCGCAACGCCTTGTCCAATTGCCGGATTGCGTAAACCGCTGAAGGT
>NZ_AXBV01000025.1:0-80599 GCF_000475255.1 Marinobacter sp. ES-1 | reverse complement strand
TTACTTTTGAA
The DNA here is from genome assembly GCF_000475255.1 of Marinobacter sp. ES-1. NCBI lineage: Bacteria > Pseudomonadati > Pseudomonadota > Gammaproteobacteria > Pseudomonadales > Marinobacteraceae > Marinobacter > Marinobacter sp. ES-1. The sequence goes on along the minus strand of NZ_AXBV01000025.1, from coordinate 80,588 downwards.
CTCCTTAGTAATAACTGCTACTTTAGTGGATTAAAGATACCACTATTGCAGTGCCCAAGGGGTTTATCGGCATCTGGAAGGAAATCTGAAATACAGAAGAGAAAAGCCCGGGCGGAACGAGTCCGCCCGGGCTTTTTGGCAGAGCCTGACAACCGTTATGGCTGATCAGGCACCGATAACGCCGCTATCATCGCGGGTAACGATAACCGTTGCATCACGCGGACGCGGATCGTTGGCATCCGGCCAGTTTGCTTCCGGGTGCTGGATATTGACGAACATGGTCTTCACATCCGGTGTGGAGACAACGCCTGTAACCTCACAGCCAACCGGCCCAACGAAGAAACGCTTGATCTCGCGGGTTTCCGGGTTAGCCGCCAGCATCATGTTGTTCTGATAAGGTGCTGCATCGGAGCCATCGGTCTGAATCCAGAGGCGACCGTTATAATCGAACCAGAGGCCATCCGGACTGTTGAAGATGTTGTCATCAGTCAGAGATACGATAACCTGGTCGTCAACCACGGTTTCCGTGCCCTGCTCACCGGCAAACACGAAGATATCCCAGTCGAAGCTGGTCGCAGTGTGATCGTTGCCGTCTTCGCTCCAGCGAATAATATGACCGGTGCGGTTGTTGGCATTCGGATTTGCCGCGTTTACCTGCTCCTCCGTCCGGCGGGAGTTATTGGTCAGCGTAAAGTAAACCTGACCGGAATTCGGATCTACTGCCCCCCACTCCGGGCGATCCATCGGGGTCGCACCTGCGATGTCGGCAGCCAGGCGAGTGTTCAACAAAACATCAGCCTGATTCTCAAAACCGTCAAACTGAACGTTGCCAACCATTTCGCCCTGGGCCGCAGCCACTTTAGCAGCAAAATCCGCATCGTTCAGATCCAGCGCCAGCCAGTCGCCCGAGCCATCGTCATTAAAGCGTGCCACGTAGAGTATGCCCTCGTCCAGGAGGTAGCCACCGGCCGTTGCAGCGTAATAGGGCTTTGAGGAGACAAATTTGTAGATGTACTCGAAACGGGAATCATCACCGGAATAACATACGACCGGCTCACCTTCCTTAACCGGCGCAAAAATCACACCCTCGTGACCAAAGCGGCCCAGCGCGGTTCGCTTCTGTGGTTTGCTCTCTGGAGTAAACGGATCAATTTCCACCATGAAACCGTAGGTATTGGCCTCATTCCGGTAATCATCCGCCGCCGACGCACCCGTCGGGGTAACATCAAAGCGCACGTATTGATCCGCACCGCTGTCAGCCAACTCCCAGTCGTAGCGGCTTGAATCGCCGACGCCATGGCGGGTCTGCTCCCGGGGCTGCGTTGCATCGCTATTAGCGAAGTACCCGTGCCAGTTTTCCTCAGCCGCAAGGTAAGTTCCCCACGGCGTCGGGCCCATCGCGCAGTTGTTCAGAGTACCGCGGGCTTCCGTTGCATCCGGACTGTATTTGGTGACCAGTTTGTCGTAACCACGCACCGGACCACGGATATCCATTTCGGTATTACCCGTAACCCGGCGATTAAACGGACTCCCGAAAACAATATCCCACGCGCCGTTGTTGTCGCGCTTGATATGAACCACAGACACACCGTGCGCGGCGATTTCCTTGCGCACTTCATCGGCCGGACGCATACCGTTGATGTAGGTAGCCCCGTTGGCATGCAAAGCGTCTTGATTGATGTACTCATGGTTCATCACCAACAGACCTTCGCTGGAGCTGTTGCCACCGGCTTTCAGATCAATCGGGAAAAAGTGCACGCCGTCATGATGCATGCCCATTTGCTGCTCTTGCTCTTCTCCGGTATTGGTGCCATCCGGCTTATAGGCCGGGTAAGACCCGGTAATTGGCGTGCCCCAGGGAAGAAACGCTTCAGAGGAGTATCCCTCGGGAACAACTACCTGATTCGCGGTTGAAGTAGGGACAGCCTTGAAACCCAGTTCAGTGCTGGATGTGTTTCCACCGGTAGTACCGCCATCGTTGTCACTATCACTGTCACTGCCACAACCGGCAAGCCCCAACCCCATAACGCTGGCCAGAGCGGCGCCTACGCTACCTTTCATGACGGTACGACGCTGCATTCTGGCAGACAGTACCTGATGGAACGGGGTGTTTTCGGAATGATTTACGACTGGCTCGTAGTTCGGGTCCAGGTAATTGGGATCAAGATCGTGCTTGGCCATGGTTTGCCTCTCTCGGATTGGTGGACAAGTCCTTTATTTCGAGAGGCAAGTGTCGGCAAGTAATGTGACAGGACGTAAACAGATTTAAGTCAGAATGTTGAACGTTCGATGACAACCGGCGAGGCAGAAACAGAAACGGGGCCAAAAGGCCCCGCAACCGCGCGATGCAACTCAGCTGATCACTGAGTCATTTCGTCGTAGCCTTCTTCCATGGAGTCCGCTGCTTCTTCCATGGAGTCACCCGCTTCATCCGCGGCTTCTTCAATCTCGTCGCCGGCGTTTTCGGCACCTTCCTGCATTTCACCAATCACGCCTTCATCCTGACCCGTGGCTTCTTCCCAGGTTTCTTCGGTGGCGTTAGCGGCGTCGTCCATCATTTCCTCGGCATTTTCACCCGCTTCTTCAAAATCCGCGCCTTCATCGCTCTCGGAGCTGCAGGCAGAAAGTCCAAGCGTGGCAACCAGTGCGAGTGCGCTCAAGGTAAACTTGTTCATAACATGTCCCTCTGTCGGTATATGTGTACAACGCCAACAGAGTAGAGGCAGCCCGCGGTCAATAGCAATTACCGGGCGATTACCCTTTCGTTAACCGCTCACCGTCGATCATGATGATGTGGTCCGCTGAGACCACCTGTCCTTTTCCCAGCACCACGAAATCCCGCCCGGCCCGGCTAAGCACTTCCCGGATAACGCCGTGAACCACGCAGACCTGTCCATTCGGGTCCTGATAGATGATTTCCGCCAGTTTCATGGCGCGCGCGTATTCCTGAAGCCGTTGTTGCAACGTCCAGGACATAGTAGCCGGAGATGGATTGGTGGCACTCATTCGACGCTTCCCTGTTTTTTTTGTTTCCAGAAGTCTGGACCACAAGCTCTGGATTCGCCAGCTGGAGCCGAATTGTCATTAGAGGCCAGTTCGCTTAACCAGACTCCCTTACTTGTTGTATTGCCAGATTGTCCGACATAAATTGAGCAAACAAACACAACGAGTTCCACGGAGAGCCCATATGAACGCCAAAGTGAAACCCTCGCTCGACACGCACCAGGTCGCCGCGCCCCGGAAAACCGGGGCACCGGATTCAAAAGACACCGCCACCAAGACCGAGACCTGGAAAGATCCCAAGCGCTACATGTGGCTGTTGGGGCCTGCGCTTCCAGGCATTGGCCTTGCCGCTCTGACTGGCTATGCCCTGGCCCCGAAACGACTGAAGGCTCTGGCCTGGACCGGGCCGGCACTGGTGCACGGCATTATTCCGGCACTGGACCGGGCGATTGGTGAAGACAAGAGCAATCCTCCTGAATCGGCGGTAAAGACCCTGGAGCAGGACAAGTATTACGACCGTATTGTGAAGGCGTTTATCCCCACCCAGTACGCCATGACCTTCATGGGCGCCTGGCTGGCCAGCCGGAAAAACACACCACTTGAGGACAAGATCGGCCTGACCCTGACCGTAGGCGCCATCAACGGGGTAGGCATCAACACCGCCCATGAACTGGGCCATAAGTCCAATAAACTAAACAAACTGATGGCCATGGCCGCCTTGGCTCCCACCGCCTACACCCACTTTGTGGTTGAACATAATTTTGGTCATCACAAGCGGGTAGCCACACCTGAGGACCCCGCCAGCAGCCGAATGGGCGAGAGTTTCTGGAAGTTCCTGCCCCGAACCGTGTTCGGAGGCATTAAGTCGTCGGTCAAGATCGAAAAGGCTCGGCTGGAACGCAAGGGTAAGAGCTTCTGGAGTCTTGATAACGAACTGCTACAGGGCTGGGCGATGACCGCTGGGTTCTTTGGCGCCACCACGCTGGTGTGCGGCCCGAGGGCGGTACCTTTCCTGGCGGCGCAGGCGGTTTATGGCGCGAGTCTGCTGGAGAGCGTGAACTACATCGAGCACTATGGTCTGTTGCGGCAGAAGGACAAGAATGGCAAGTATGAGCGCACGAAGCCGGAACACAGCTGGAACAGCAATCACATTGTGACCAACCTGTTCCTGTATCAGTTACAGCGGCATTCTGACCATCACGCCCATCCAACCCGGAGTTATCAGGCCCTGAGGCATTTCGAGAAGGCGCCGCAGTTGCCGGGTGGTTATGCGTCGATGTTGTTGCCGGCTTACCTGCCACAGTGGTGGTACGAGACGATGGATAAGCGGGTGATTGATCACTACGAGGGGGATCTGTCGAAGATCAACTGGGATCCGGATCGTAAGGAGGAGTTGATGGCCCGGTATGCTGACTACGCTGCGAAGGTGGCGGCTGAGGCTGCGGCTCGGCGGGCTGGCGCTTCTTCTGAGTCTGAGGCTGCCTGAGTTCGTGGCTTGATTGCCGGCCCTAGCCTGTTGGTTGGGAGCCGGCGTCGGGTTGGGGCCACCCTTCCGGGAGACGCCGTGAACCCATCCATGGGGGCTTGAGCGCAGCATCCCTGCTGCGCACACTCCCGGAAGGGTGGCCCCAGCCCGCCGCTTGCGCTTCCGTGGGATAGTCGTTGATTTGACGATTCGCTAGGGACGAAATCGCCATCAACTGGGCAATCCCGCTACTTGCCTTTGAACACTGCTTCCCGTCTTTCCAGGAACGACTGGATACCTTCTTTTACATCCTCACTGGCCATGACCGGACGCAGCTCCGGGAACAGACGTTCCTTGGCCGCTTCCTGGCCTTCGGACACGGCAATCTTGGACGACTTCAGGCTCCCCTGAACGCCCAAAGGTGCGGCTTTGGCGATCTTCTCGGCGATTTCCATGGCTTTGTTGAACTGCTCTCCCGGTTCAACCAGCTCCTGAATCAGGCCCCATTGATAGGCCTGTTCGGCCGTCCATTCATCGCCGGTGAGCAGGTAACGCTGGGCGTTGCCCCAGCCGATTTCCCTTTGCAGACGGATGGTAGCGCCGCCGCAGGCGAAGATGCCGCGTTTGACTTCCAGCTGGGCGAAGCGGGTGCCTTTGGCGGCCACGCGGACGTCGGTGTTGAGCATCATTTCAACGCCACAGGTGAAGCAGATGCCCTGAGCCGCGAAGACTACCGGCTTGGTAAGTCCCTCGCCTGTGATATGGAACGGATCAAGTTCACCTTCGCCGGGTTCGATACCCTTACCGTTAGCGAATACGCCGGCCCAGTCGTCCAGTTGCAGGCCGCTGGTGAAGTGGTCACCTTCGGCGTACATGACGGCCACACGCAGTTCCGGGTCGTTCTGGAGCTGGTAATAGGCGGCAGCGATTTCGTGGTACATGGCCCGGTTCATCGCGTTCATTTTTTCCGGGCGGTTCAGGCCTATTTTCAGGATGTGGCCTTGTTTTTCTATGTTTACGAGTGACATTGGCGTTTTCCTCGACTTTGGGTACCTAGCCTGGGTGTTTTGGTGGCTGCGCGGTCAACGGGGAGGGCTTTTCAGGACACGCCCACGAGTACGTCCCTGTAGGCTCGTTTCGGGCCGTCCATGGCCCTCAACGGTCCTGAAAAGCCCTCCCCGTCGCCCGCGCGTCATACTTTTGCGATATACCAGGCCACAGATTCAGAAATAGAACTCAGGTTTTGCTGAAACTTGCATCTCTAGCCTGCGACCCCACCGTTGCTCGGGTGTGAGCGGCTGGGCGCCCTTTCAGGGACCGTCTGTGGCCATGGATGGCCACAGTCGAGCGCACAGGGAAGTGCTCGTAGCGTGTCCCTGAAAGGGCGCCCAGCCGCTCACACAACCCCCCAAAACGAGCAGGCTACGAACAGAACCAAGACTCCAGAGCTAGAACCAATCGGCCTTCATATTCAGACACGTATCATCCTGATTCCGCAGTAACACCAGATCCTGCGCCACCGTCGGCAATTCCCAGTGGAAGAAGTACTGGGCGGCCTGGAGCTTGCCCTGGTAGAAGTTGCGCTCGCTGTCGCTATTGGCAGACGCCAGCGCATTGGCAGCCGCATTAGCCTGCCGCAACCACATCCAGGCTACGATGATGTGACCGAACAGGTGCAGGTAGCAGCTGGCGTTGGCCAGGGTTTTGTCGACTTCGCCACCCATCAGGGATTTGCCCAGGCTCTGGGTGACTTTCACGGCCTGCTGCAGTGTTTCACTCAGAGACAATGCCCACTGCTGGCAGCGGTCGGTGGTGGCCGCCTGCAGGTCTACCTGCATTTCCTGCATCAGCAGTTGCAGGCCGTGACTTTGGTCTTGCCAGATTTTGCGACCCAGCAGGTCCAGGGCCTGGATGCCGTTGGTGCCTTCGTGGATGGGGTTCAGGCGGTTGTCCCGCCAGCACTGTTCCACCGGGTATTCGCGGGTGTAGCCAGCGCCACCATAAACCTGGATCGCCAGGTCGTTGGCTTTTGGGCCAAACTCGGAAGGCCAGGCTTTGATCACCGGGGTGAGCAAATCCAGCAGTTTGCCGGCTTCCATCCGCTTTTGTTCATCCGGGTGGGTGTGCTGGTCGTCCATCAGGCGGGCGCCATACAGGCACAGGGCCAGGCCGCCTTCGCTGTAGGCTTTCTGGGCCAGCAGCATGCGGCGCACATCAGCGTGGTCGATGATGGGTACTTGAGGGCTTTCGGGGTTCTTTTCGCTGGCTTTGCGGCCCTGCAGGCGGTCTTTGGCGTATTCCAGGCTGTGCATGTAGCCGCGGTAGCCGATCACCGCTGCGCCGAAACCGACGCCGATGCGGGCTTCGTTCATCATCTGGAACATGTATTTCAGACCCTGATGGGGTTGGCCCACCAGGTAACCGTGGCAGGGTGCGTCGTCGCCGAAGCTGAGGGCGGTGCTGGTGGTGCCGCGATAGCCGAGTTTGTGGATCAGACCGGCGAGGCTGACGCCGTTACGTTCGCCCGGGTTGCCTTTCTCGTCCACGTGGAATTTCGGGACGATGAACAGGGAAATGCCTTTCACACCGGCCGGGGCGCCTTTGATCTTGGCCAACACCATGTGAACGATGTTTTCGGTGATGCTCTGCTCGCCACCGGAGATGTAGATTTTGGCACCTTTGATCAGGTAGTGGCCGTCGTCGGTGGGCGTGGCGGAGGTACGGATGTCCGCCAGGCTGGAGCCGGCGTGGGGCTCGGTCAGGGCCATGGTTCCGCTGTAGCGGCCGCTGAGCATGTTGGGCAGGAATTTGGCTTTCTGTTCGTCGTTGCCGAACACGCGGATGAGGTTAGCGGCAGCGGTGGTCAGGAACGGATAGCCTGCGGTGCCGGGGTTGGCGGCGGTGAAGAACCCGTTGCAGGCGGCCATGACAGATTCCGGCAGTTGCATGCCGCCGAGGTCGTAATCGTAGCGGCCGGCGAGGAATCCGGCTTCGGCGTAGGCGTCGAAGGCCTGTTTGACGTCCGGAAGCATTTCTACCTGGCCGTTGACGAATCTGGGTTCGTCTTTGTCTGCCGCGCTGTTGTGGTTGGCGAATTTTTCTTTCGCCATTTTGTCAGCGGTTTCGATGACGGCGTCGAAGGTGTCTTTGCTGTGTTCGCTGAAGTGCTCGCGCTGGGTGAGGGCTTCGGTGTCCATGACTTCGTAAAGCTGAAAGGCGAGGTCGCGGCGGTCGATCAGGGTGTCGGTCATTCTGGGTCTCCTGTTTATTGCGTCTAGCCTCTCACATCCTCTGTAGTTGTTGGAATTGTCATTTTTGACTTATTCTTGGCTGAATCCGCCAACCTTTGTTCTGACAAGACGGCCACTGTCGTGGGTACCGCCTTCCGGGAGACGCCGTGAACCCTTCCGTGGGGGCTTGAGCGCAGCTTCCCTGCTGCGCACACTCCCGGAAGGCGGTACCCACGCCAGCAGCCTGATTGGGTGATGGCCGTCGCGCCATTTCGGGCACTACAACAAGCCGTACAGGAGCCAGCTTTTGAAAACCGTCACCATCATTGGCTTTAACGGAGCCCTGGCCAGCGCTATCACAGGAATGATCGACCTGTTTCGCCTAGCCGGGGTGACCTGGGCACGGATTCACGGGGAGCAGCCTTCTGCACAGTTCAAAACCCGGCTGCTGACCGAGAACGGTGAGCCCTGTCAGTGCATCAATGGTGTGACAATTCTGGCCGATGGTTCCTGGCAGGATGTTGATGATCTGGGTGCGGATGAGGTGTTGATTATTCCCACCATTGGCGCGCCCATTGATGAAATTCTGAAGACAAACAACCCTTTGATCCAGTGGCTTTCACAGTTTCAGGACGCAACTCCCGGCGATGTCCGCGTAGCAAGTAACTGCACCGGGGCATTTTTACTGGCTGCCGCCGGGTTGCTGGACGGGCGGGAGGCGACGACACACTGGGGCTTCAGCAATCAGTTCCGGGAGCGGTTTCCAGCGGTGGATTTGCGGCCGGAGAAGCTGGTGACGGTTGACGGACCGGTGGCTTGTGCCGGGGGTGGCATGGCCTGGTGGGATTTGGGGGTGTATCTGGTGGAGCGGCTTGCGGGGGCGCAGGTGGCGCGGGAGTTGGCGAAGGCGTTTGTGATTGATGCGGGGCGGACCAGTCAGGCGCCCTACAGTGCTTTGCAGGCCAGGCGGTATCATTCGGATTCGGTGGTGCTGGGGCTTCAGGGTTGGCTGGAGGGGCATTTCCGGGAGGCGGTGTCTGTGGCGGATCTTGCCACGAGGGCCAGGTTGTCGGAGCGGTCGTTGTTGCGGCGGTTCCGGCAGGCGACCGGAGACACACCAACTAGCTATCTTCAACTGCTGAGAATCGAGGAAGCCCGGCGGTTGCTGGAGAGTTCGCAGGATGGCTTGGACGCGATTACCCGGGCCGTGGGTTATGAGGATGTGAGCTCTTTCAGCCGGTTATTCCGTAAGCAAACCGGGCTTTCTCCGGGGGCCTATCGTTCGAAATTTGGCCGTTAAATCCTTTGGTTGACTTGACCTGACCGCCCCGGCACGTATTATCAACCGTCAAGTTTCACAGACGGAGCAACCATGACCGTAAGGTCCAGAGGCTGCACAAACATTCCAGGATTGCCCCTGACCGCTGACATCGTTCTGCAGCGGGGCCGCCTTCCCTATTTTCCGGATCCCCCCTTTTCTGCCTGATCAGCAAGTGAGCCTTAAACGGGCCGCTTTCGTGTGCACGCAGGCTTTCTGAACGCTACACTCAGACTGCTTCGTACTTCTTTCCCATGTAAAAAGAAAACCGATAACGAGGTTGCGATGTCGCTACCCCTGGTTGTATTTCTGCCCTTTCTGGTGGCTATTGCTGCGCCACTGTTTGCCCAGGGCGGGCGAACGGCGATTGCCATAGTCTCTTCCATACCGGCTATTATTGGCCTGGCAGCGCTGTTCCCTCACTGGGAAACGCTGGCTGGTGGCGGTGTAGTCCATAACTCCTGGGAATGGCTGCCGGCGCTGGGCATTTCCTTCAGTTTCCGGCTCGACGGGCTGGCGCTTCTGTTTGCCATGCTGATCCTGATCATCGGCCTCCTGATTATCCTGTATGCCCGCTATTACTTGAAAAAAGGCGAGAACATCGGAAAGTTCTACGCCCTGCTTCTGTGCTTCAAGGGCTCCATGCTGGGCATTGTTCTGTCCGGCAACCTGTTGCTGATGATGATTTTCTGGGAACTGACCAGTCTGACCTCGTTCCTGCTGATCAGTTTCTGGACCCATAAACAGGATGCCCGCCGGGGCGCGCGGATGGCACTGGCGGTTACCGGCGGTGGTGGCCTGGCGCTGCTGGCCGGCATTCTGATCATCGGTAACATCGTGGGAAGTTTCGAGCTGGATGCCGTGCTGGCCGCTGGCGACCTCATCAAGAACCACGCCATGTACCCGGTGGCACTCACCCTGATTCTGCTGGGCGCGTTCACCAAGTCTGCCCAGTTCCCGTTCCACTTCTGGCTGCCCCACGCCATGCAGGCACCCACGCCGGTATCTGCGTACCTGCACTCGGCCACCATGGTGAAGGCCGGGGTGTTCCTGATGGCGCGCCTGTACCCGGCCCTGGCCGGCACCGAGCAATGGTTCTACATGGTGAGTTTCACCGGCATGGCTACGCTGTTGGTGGGCGCCTATGTGGCCATGTTCAAGCACGACCTGAAAGGCCTGTTGGCCCACTCCACGGTCAGTCACCTGGGCCTAATCACGCTGCTGTTCGGCATGGGTACCGAGCTCGCAGCGGTAGCTGCGGTCTTCCACGTGATCAACCACGCCACCTTCAAAGCCTCCCTGTTTATGGCGGCCGGCATTATTGACCACGAAACCGGCACCCGCGACATGCGGCGAATCAACGGTCTCTGGCGCTACATGCCCCATACCGCAACCCTGGCGATGGTGGCGGCGTCGTCCATGGCCGGGGTGCCACTGTTGAATGGCTTCCTGAGCAAGGAAATGTTCTTTGCGGAGTCCCTGCAGCTGAACCTGCCTGGTATCTGGGCCTGGATTCCGCCGATTGTGGCTACGCTGGCCGGTATTTTTGCGGTGGCCTACTCCGCCCGTTTCGTGCACGACGTGTTCTTTAACGGCAAACCGGTCAACCTGCCGATCTACCCACCCCACGAACCACCCCGGTACATGAAGATTCCGGTGGAGATTCTGGTGTTTGCCTGTGTGATGGTGGGCGTATTCCCGGCTTACTCGGTGGGTCCGCTGCTTTACTCGGCTTCAGCCGCCACGCTGGGTGGCGAGGTTCCGGACTACCACCTGGCGATTCTGCACGGCTTCAACCTGCCCCTGATGATGAGCTTTGCCGCCTTTATCGGTGGCCTGATCATGTACTCACAGCGTCAGAAGTTTTTCGATTTCCACGCCCGGTTCAAGGAAGTGGATGAAAAAGCGGTCTTTGAAGCCGTGGTCTCCCGCTTTGTGGAACTGGCGAACCGATTCACCGCGCGCATCGAAAACGGCTCCTTGCAGCGCTACGCCATGCTGCTGGTTGCCAGTGCGATTGTGGTGGCGATGGTCCCGCTCGCCACTATGGGCATCTTCGTGGGCGAGAACGGGCTGTCACCGGTGGACTGGCCCACTGCCATCGCCGCTGCGATTCTGATCTTCTGCGCCCTGGCCTCGGCATTCCTTCACCGGGGACGGTTTACCTCCCTGATGTTCCTGAGCGTGGTGGGGCTGCTGGTGGCCCTGGCCTTTGCCCGCTTCTCGGCACCGGACCTGGCCATGACCCAGCTGTCGGTCGAAGTAGTGACCATGGTGCTGCTGATGCTGGCCCTGTTCTACATGCCTTCGTGGACGCCGCTGGAAACCTCCGGCACTCACCGTGCACGGGACATTGTGCTGGCCCTGCTGGCCGGTGGTGGCATGACACTGGTGACGCTGGCCATGTTGACCCAGCCGTTTACCTCCATCAGCGAGTTCTTCCTGGAAAACAGCAAGACCGGTGGTGGTGGTACCAACGTGGTGAACGTGATCCTGGTGGACTTCCGGGGCTTCGATACCCTGGGTGAAATCACGGTATTGGCCATTGCCGCCCTTGGCATCTATGCCATGCTCAAGGACACGGCCCTCACACCGCCACCGGGTGATGGTGAAGGCCATACCTGGACCCGTGACGCCTACCCGCTGATGCTCAAGCAGATTGCCCGGCCGATGCTGCCACTGGCGCTGATGATTTCGGCCTACATCTTCCTGCGCGGGCATAACCTGCCGGGCGGTGGCTTTATTGCCGGCCTGATCACCTCGGTTGCCCTGATTCTCCAGTACATTGCCAGTGGCATGGTCTGGACCCAGGACCGCATCGGCATCAAGTATCACAACGTGATCGGCCTGGGCCTGATGTTTGCCACCATCGCCGGCGCCGGCAGCTTTGTTTATGGCCACCCGTTCCTCACTACAACCTTTGACTACATCACCTGGCCGGTGGTGGGCAAGTTCGAAGTAGCCTCTGCCCTGGTGTTTGACCTCGGCGTGTATCTGGCCGTGATTGGCGCGACCCTGCTGGCTCTGGTCAGCATCGGCCGGTTGTCCCCCCACTCTGCGATCAGAAGCCCCCGGGAGAATGTGTAATGGAGCTTGTTTTTGCACTGGTTATAGGCGCCCTGACGGCGTCTGGCGTTTACCTTTTGCTTCGGGCACGAACTTTCCCGGTGGTTGTGGGGCTTACGCTCCTGTCTTACGGGGTTAACCTGTTCCTGTTCGCCTCTGGCCGACTGGCCACGGGCCAGCAGCCGATTCTGGGCAGTTCGGCCAGTTATGCCGACCCCCTGCCCCAGGCCCTGGTGCTGACGGCCATTGTTATCGGCTTTGCCATGACCGCCTTTGTGGTGGTGTTGTCACTGAGAAACCTGGCTGACAACCAGGATGACCACGTGGATGGCAACCGCAAGCAGGATGAAGACAGCGAGGAGGCCAAGCAATGAACCATTGGCTGACCGCACCCGTCCTGATTCCGCTGCTGGGCGGCATACTGCAAACGTTTATGGGCTACGCCCCGATTGCGCTGCGCCGCACCCTGGCACTGGCCACCACCGTTCTGCTGGTGGCCACCAGCCTGGTGCTCCTGACCATGGCCGACGATGGCAGCTACCGGGCCTACGCGTTCGGCAACTGGCAGCCACCCTTCGGCATTGTGCTGGTGCTGGACCGACTGGCAGCTTTCATGCTGGTGATGACTTCAGTGCTCGCCCTTCTGGCCCATATTTTCTCGCTGGGTGGTGCTGACGAAGGCAACCGGCAGTTCCACACCCTGTTCCTGTTCCAGTTGATGGGGCTGAACATTGCCTTCCTGACCGGCGACCTGTTCAACCTGTTCGTGGCCTTCGAGGTGCTGCTGATCGCCTCCTACGGACTGCTGATGCACGGTGGCGGCACGGTGCGCACGGTTCCGGGCCTGCATTACGTGGTGCTCAACCTGGTAGGTTCATCGCTGTTCCTGATCAGCGTAGGCATGATCTACAGCGTAACCGGCACACTGAACATGGCCGACCTGGCCGTGAAAGTGCCGCAGGTGACCGGTGAAAATGCCCTGCTGGTAAAAGCCGGTGGCATGATGCTGCTGGTGGTGTTTGCCCTGAAAGCGGCGGTGTTGCCCCTGTGCTTCTGGCTGCCGAAAGCCTACGCCAGCGCTACGGCTCCGGTCGCCGCGCTGTTCGCGATCATGACCAAGGTTGGCATTTACGCGATTATCCGGGTGTATTTCCTGGTTTTCGGCGACGATGCCGGCGAACTGGCCAACCTCGGCATGGACTGGCTGTTCCCGCTGGCGCTGATTACCCTCGCCATGGGTGTGATGGGTGCATTGGGTGCTGACAACCTGAAATCCCTGACCGCCTGGCAGGTTATTATTTCGGTGGGCACCTTGCTGGCACCGATTGCACTGGGCTCAGCGGAAAGCCTGTCTGCCGCCTTGTTCTATATGCTCAGCACCACCTGGATTGTTGCCGGCCTGTTCCTGGTGGCAGACCTGGTGGCCTCCCAGCGCGGCAGCGCCGGAGACCGGATTATTACCGCGCCGATGATGCGTCATCGCACCTTCCTGAGTGTTCTGTTCATGATCGGCGCCGTTGCCGCGGCTGGCCTTCCGCCATTCAGCGGCTTCTTCGGCAAGTTGCTGATCCTGATGTCGGTTGAGCCCGGCCCCCAGATGGCGTGGCTCTGGGGCACCATCCTGGTAGGCGGGTTCCTGACGCTGGTGGCTTACAGCCGTGCCGGCAGTATCGTGTTCTGGCGTACTGTTGACGGCCACGTTGAAACCGCCCGCCCGCTCAAAGGCACCACCGCCGTAGCGGCGGGCGCCATGATTGCGCTCACGGTGGTGATTGTGGCCATGGCAGGCCCGATCAACCGGTACACCGAAGACACTGCCGCCCAGATCCTGGACACATCGGCCTATATCGACATACTGCAGACCCCCATGGTCGGGGAGGATGACTGATGCTGGACAGACTTAGCTTTCCGCAGCCGTGGCTCAGCCTGATTCTGTTTCTGACCTGGCAATTCCTGAGTGATGGCATTTCCGGTGGCAGCCTGGTACTGGGCCTGGTGCTGGCCTGGGGTATCCCCCAGCTGACCCAGGGCTTCTGGCCAGAGCGGCCTGCCTTCATGAAATCCTGGCGCATGCCGGCTTACCTGCTGGTCGTGCTCTGGGACATCGTGATTGCCAGCTTCTCGGTCGCCAAGCTGATCCTGAGCCCACGCAAACCGGAACCGGTGTTCGTTTGCTACCCGCTGCAACTGGAGCATCCGCTGGCCATTTCCATTCTGGCCAGCACCATTTCACTGACCCCGGGCACCGTCAGTGCCGATATCAGCGATGACGAAAAGATGTTGCTGATCCACGCCCTGGACGCCCGAAGCGACGACGAAGTGATCGATGCCATCCACAAGCGTTACGAGAAACCCCTGATGGAGATGTTCAAATGATCACCATCGCGCTGTACGCCAGCATTGCCATGGTTACCCTGGCTGCCCTGCTGAATGTCTACCGCCTGATACAGGGCCCGGATGCACCGGACCGTGTACTGGCACTGGATACCCTGTATATCAACGCCATTGCCCTGATCATTCTGCTGGGCATTACGCTCGGCACCCGCATGTACCTGGAATCCGCCCTGCTGATCGCCGTGATGGGCTTTGTCAGCACGGTGGCCACCGCCAAGTACCTCAAGCGCGGCAGCGTGATTGAATAACCCGGAGGACAACCATGAGCCCGTTAGCTGAATACACCATCTCGGCGTTGCTGATCATCGGGGGAGCCTTCACCCTGATCGGCGCCATCGGCCTGGCCCGGTTACCGGATTTCTTTACCCGGTTGCACGGCCCTACCAAGGCCACCACACTGGGCGTGGGCGCCGTGATGCTCAGTTCCGTGGTTTACTTTTCGAGTACTGGCCAGGGCATCGGCATCTCTGAAATACTGATCACCGTATTCCTGTTCCTGACTGCCCCGGTCAGCGCCAACATGCTGGCCAAGGCGGCCATGCACATTGGTGTGAAAACCATGGATAACACCCGGGGTAAACCCTGGGATCAATAACAACGTAATACCCCGAACACCCATTACAACGACAAGAGGTATTCATAGATGGCACAGACACGGATTCTTAAACCTGCCGACAATGCCTACCAGTATCCGCTGCTGATCAAACGGTTGCTGATGTCCGGCCCGCGTTACAACCCGGACCAGGAAATCGTCTATGCCAACCGCAGCAAGTACACCTACAAGGATTTGGTTGACCGCATTCACCGGCTGGCCAACGCCCTGACCGATGCCGGCGTGAAGCCGGGCGACACCGTGGCGGTCATGGACTGGGATACCCCGCGCTACCTGGAATGCTTCTTTGCCATCCCGATGATCGGTGCCATCCTGCACACGGTAAACGTGCGGCTGTCGCCGGAGCAGATCGTGTATACCATGAACCACGCAGAAGACGATGTGGTGCTGGTGCATGATGACTTCATGCCGATCATCGAAAGCGTGAAAGATGAAATCAAAACCGTCAAAACCTGGATTCAGGTCACCGACGAAGCCAGCGCCAAGGCCACCTCTATCGACACGCTGGGCGAATATGAAGAGCTGCTGGCAAAGGCCGACAACCAGTTCGACTTCCCGGACTTTGACGAAAACAGCGTAGCCACTACGTTCTACACCACCGGCACCACCGGTAATCCCAAAGGCGTTTACTTCAGCCACCGCCAGCTGGTGCTCCACACCCTGGCCATGACCGGCAGCATTTCCGCCTACGATGAAATGCCCCTGCTGCGCTCGTCTTCCGTGTATATGCCGGTTACCCCCATGTTCCACGTTCACGCCTGGGGTGTGCCCTATGCTGCCACCATGTTGGGGGTCAAACAGGTTTATCCGGGCCGCTACGAGCCGGAGCTGCTGGTCGACCTGATCAAGACCCACCGGGTAACCATGTCGCACTGTGTGCCAACCGTCATGCAGATGATGATGGCCACCGAGTCCATCAAAACCGCAGACCTCAGCAACTGGCACGTCCTCATCGGCGGCAGCGCACTGACCAAGGGCCTGTGCGACGCAGCGGCGAGACTCGGCATTCACATGTACACCGGTTACGGCATGTCGGAAACCTGCCCGCTGCTGAGCACCACGCATCTGAAACCGGAAGACCTGGACCTGCCGCTGGAACAGCAAACCGCCATCCGTGTGAAAACCGGTATCGCCGTGCCCATGGTCGAGCTGGAAATTGTCGATCCGGATGGCAACCCGGTGCCCCACGACGGCGAAGCCAAGGGCGAAGTGGTTACCCGTGCGCCCTGGCTGACCCAGAGCTACTTCAAGGAGCCTGAGAAGGGCGAAGACCTGTGGCAAGGTGGCTGGCTGCACACTGGCGACGTGGCCTCCATGGAGCCGGATAACACCCTGACCATCAAAGACCGTATCAAGGATGTGATCAAGACCGGTGGCGAGTGGCTATCCTCCCTGGACCTGGAAAACCTGATCAGCCAGCATCCGGCCGTTGCCGGTGCCGCCGTAGTGGGTGTACCGGATGAGAAATGGGGCGAACGGCCCTATGCCCTGGTTACCCTGAAACCCGGCGAGAACATCGGGCTGGAAGACATCCAGAAGCACCTGCAGCAGTTTGTGGACAGTGGCGACATCAACAAGTGGGCCATTCCCGGGCAGATCGACTTCGTGGAAGACATTCCGAAAACCAGCGTTGGCAAGATCAACAAGAAGCTGATCCGGGACCAGCTGACGGACTGATCCACCCACCCCAAAAAAGCCGGTGTCTGTTTTTCAGGCGCCGGCTTTTTTGTGGGTAAAAATCAGAGGCCGGTGAAGGTGAAGTCCAGCTCCGGAGTGCGGCCAGCCACGATATCGGCCAGGGCCGCGGCCGAGCCGCAGGAATGGGTCCAGCCCAGGGTTCCGTGGCCGGTGTTCAGGTAAAGGTTGTGGAAATGGCTTTTGCCAATATAGGGCACGTTGGAGGGCGTCGTTGGCCGCAAGCCTGTCCAGTACTCGGCCTGGTCCCAGTGTCCCGCCCCCGGCAAGATCTCGGCCGCCCTGCGCACGATCGCCCGGCAGCGGATGAAGTCCAGGTTCCGGGTGTAGCCGTTCAGCTCAGCCGTACCAGCCACCCGAATACGGTCACCCAGCCGGGAATACACCAGTTTGTACTCGTCATCGGTCAGGCTTACCTGGAATGCCGCGTCCGGATTTTTTACCGGCACGGTGATCGAATAGCCCTTGGCCGGATAAATATTCAGGAACAAACCCAGACGCCGGGCCAGCACTGCACTGAAACTACCCAGGCAGAGTACGTAACTGTCGGCTCGCAGAACCTGGTGCCGGCCTTCAGTTAACGTCTGAACACCGAGTATCCGATCCCCTGCCTTGTCGAACCCCAGCACCTCGGTGCCGTAGCGAAACTCCACGCCTGCTTCGGCGCAACGGCGGGCCAGGGCCTGGGTAAATTTCCGGGCATCGCCGCTTTCATCATCGGCGGTGTAGGTGGCACCGGCAATCCGCTGGCGAACATCTTTTAATGCCGGCTCCAGTTCCACCGCGCGGTCTGCGTCAATTACCTGCCGGTCACAGCCCAGCTCCCGCATAATTCGCGCCGGCTCCATGGCGGCATCAAATTCCTGCTGGCTGGTGTAAAAATGCAGAATGCCTTTCTCGAGATGGTCGTAGTCCAGATCCAACTCTTTACGCAGAGCCTGCAACTGGCTTCGGCTGTAGGTGCCCAGATTCACCATCTGGCGGATATTATGGGCCGCCCGGGCAGACGTGCATTGAGTCAGAAAGGAAAGCCCCCAACGCCACTGGTAGGGATCCAGGCGGGGCCGGTAAAGCAGCGGGGCTTCGGGCTGGAACAGCCATTTCAGGATTTTCAGGGGCGCCGAGGGGTTAGCCCAGGGCTCGGCATGGCATACGGAAATCTGGCCACCATTGGCATAGCTGGTTTCAAGGCCGGCCTGCGCCTGGCGATCCACAACCGTTACCTGGTGCCCCTGCTGCTGCAGAAACCAAGCCGTTGTGATACCAACAACGCCCGCGCCCATGACCACTATGTGCATGCCTGCCTCCCCTCAACTTCTGAATATGGTGAAGCGTCAGCCGCCGGCCTTTTTAACCGTCCACCCCTTTTGCTCAAGCAAGGGCACCAGAAGGTCCCGCTGGTCGCCCTGAATCTCCACCACGCCGTCTTTTACTGTACCACCTGTGCCGCATTTGGCTTTTAGCACTTTGGCGTAGGCCTTGAGTTCTTTGTCCTTCAGGGGAATCCCGGTAATCAACGTTACACCCTTGCCCTTGCGACCCTTGGTTTCCCGGCTTACCCGCACCACGCCGTCACCGGCCGGTCGTTCCGGCTGGCCACAGGTGCACTCAGCCACCGGCTGCCGGCACTCCGGGCACATGCGGCCCGTTTCAGTGGAAAATACCAGGCCGCCGTTTCTGTTCTTCATACCCATGGTTGATCCCGTGCACTGATCAGTTCAGGCCCGGAGGGTATTTGGAAAACATCTCGGAGACAACCTCGTCGATCAGCTTGCGCCGGGTTTCCGGAGACTGGTTTTCATTCAGGTAGCGACGACTGGCTGCGCGCCAGACCACTTCTTCGTTGCGCCGGTCGGCCAGCTCAACCACCAGCTTGCCTTCGGTGATTTCCCGCACGGGTGGCGGTGCCGACAGGGCCCAGCCAAAGTTACCCCGGCCAAAGCCGAAACCCAGCCCGACGCCTACCTGCTCCAGGCGCTCTTCCGGCACAATCTGCCAGCTCACCAGCAGGTCAGCCTCGGTATCGGGCAGTTTTTTCATCGCCTTGCGGGTAAATTCACGTTCAATGGCATTACGAACCCGGCTGTCATCCAGCGAGGTAAAACCGGAATCCTGCTGGTTGGGCGCGAAGGCCCAGCTGGCGTAGTTACCGAACACGGTCGCCGAGTTGTAGTCGGTCACGACATTACTGGCACAACCGGCCAGAACCAGCGCCATTGCTGCTACAAACAGAATACGCATCGATCTTCTCCCCTGTTTAATTGGCCGCTTGATGCAGTATACGCCGGCAAACGGTCAGCCGGATGCTGCTGACTTCTATGTGTCAAAACGGTAATCGAGTTTCTGGGCATCGCAGAAGGCGGCAAACTCCTGCTGCCGCACTTCCGGCACCGACACCCGGGCATTCACACGGGAACTGTAGGTAATGTCTTCAATGGTGCCTTCATGGCCGTCGCACCAGTGCCGTAGCGGTTGTTCATCGGCAAAGCCAAGCTCCACATCCGCCAGCACCCGCGCCTGCTGCACGGTACGGCCAACTTCCGACAACACGCTCTCGGCAGCGCCTGCGTAGGCACGCACCAGGCCGCCCGCGCCCAGTTTGATACCACCAAAATAGCGGATCACGATCACCAGCACATCGCCCATATCCTTGTGCTGGATCACATTGAGAATGGGCTTGCCGGCGGTGCCGGAGGGTTCACCATCATCGCTCATGGCGGCTTCCGCTGCCGAGCCGGGCCGGCCTATCTGATATCCCCAGCAAACGTGCCGGGCGTCCGGAAAGTCTGCATGGGCCCGGGCAACGTGTTCGCGCACCTCATCCCGGCTGCTTACCGGGTAAACGCGTGCAATAAAACGGCTTTTTTTCACTTCCGCTTCCCGCTCAAGGTATCCTGACGGGACCGGGTAATCTTTACTCATGATACTCTCTCAACCGGCAACCGGATGTTTACCTCAAGCCCACCCCCGGGCTGGTTCCGGGCGGTAATTGTTCCTCCATGGGCCGCTACGATGTCCCGGGCAATCGCCAGTCCAAGGCCCCAGCCTTTACCACCCCGGGACTTGTCCGCGCGAAAGAACGGCTCGAACAGGTGCTGCAACAGCTCCTCCGGAGCGCCCGGGCCGTCATCGGCAATATCCACCTGAAGACTGCCATCGGGGGCCGACACTGACACCCGCACGGATTTACCCGAAGGCGTGTGGTCAAGGG
This sequence comes from Marinobacter sp. ES-1, assembly GCF_000475255.1. Classification (NCBI taxonomy): domain Bacteria; kingdom Pseudomonadati; phylum Pseudomonadota; class Gammaproteobacteria; order Pseudomonadales; family Marinobacteraceae; genus Marinobacter; species Marinobacter sp. ES-1. Next base: position 60,593 of record NZ_AXBV01000025.1, on the reverse strand, counting down.
CATTCTGCAGCACGTTATCAAACGCCCGCTGCAACAATCCGGCATCGCCCCGTACCGACACAGCACGGGAAGCGTCGGTAGCATCCAGCTGGCAGTCCACACCCCGTTGTGCGGCAAAGTCCGCGGCATCCTGCAGCACCCGGTTGATCAGCTCCGGTGGCTGCACCGGTTCCCGCTCCATGGCGTCACCGTTCTCCGACACCCGGTACAGCGTCAGAATCTGACCGGTCATGGTTTCCAGCCGCTCATTCTGGCGCAGGATACTGGCCATCATGGTGGGGTCTGCCCCGGTGTCACTGGCCAACTCTATGGCCACCCGCTGCCGGGCCAGGGGTGTTCTCAGGTCATGGGAAATATCACGCAGAAGATGGTTCTGGCGTTCCAGTAACTGGCACAGCCGGTCGGTCATGGCGTTGAAGGCGGTGGCCAGTTGCCCCACCTCGTCACGCCGCCGGGCAATACGCTGAGGCACCCGCAGCCGGGTATCGCCGGCGGCAATGGCCTGGGCGGTGCTCTCCATATGTTTCAGGGGCTTGGATACCAGCCGGGCAATCCACCAGCAGGCCAGGGAGATCAGGACAAACGCCAGTGCAAATTCCAGGAAACGGAACAACCTCGGGTCCAGCCAGCCGTCGCCACCCATCCGGGGCCAGGCAACCAGTTGGTAGCCTTCCTCCAGGTTAATCAGTGCCGGCTTGTTGGGGTACCAGCCCGACTGAATCCGCTCACGGATATTGCGCGGCAGCCCGCGATGCCCTTCTTCTTTCTCGATCAGCATCAGGTGCAGGTCAAGGCGCTCGCCCTCTGATCGCAGGAACCGCCACATTTCGCCGCGGTTTTCCCGATTGCGAAGGTTCAGGGCCTCCAGGGCGATCTCATGCAAGCCAACCTGCCGTTCAATGGCCTGCCGCTCCCGATCCAGCAGGTAACGGGTGGCGAGGTTACTGGCCACAACGGTAACGGCCATCGCCAGCCAGATCGAAATAAATATCCGCCAGAACAGCGGGAACATGAATGACTTCATTGTGCCGGTACCCGATAGCTGTAACCCAGCCCCCGCACAGTTTCAATGCGAGGCGGATCATCGTTCCCCAGCTTCTTGCGCAGGTTGCTGATGTGCATATCCAGGGTGCGGTCGTAAGCCTCCAGCCGGCGGCCCAGGGCCCACTGCATCAGGTCGGTTTTGCGCACCACACTGCCGGCATGGGCCAGCAACACCTGCAGCACTTCGTATTCGGTGGCAGTTAACTCCAGCGGAGCGTCATCCTGGTAAATACGCCGCTGCCCCGGTTCTACCCGCAAGTCACCATAGGTTCGGGTAGCATCCACATCGGTTTTCTGGTCCCAGGCAATACGGCGCAGCAACGCCTGCAGGCGGGCGACCAGTTCACGGGGGTTACAGGGTTTGGGGATGTAGTCGTCTGCTCCCACTTCAAAGCCGACAATACGATCGGTTTCGTCTCCACGGGCGGTCAGCAGAATCACCGGCAAATGGGTCTCGGCTCTCAGTTCACGCAGCACATCCAGGCCGTTGATATCCGGCAGCATGATGTCCAGTACCACGATATCGCAATCGTGGGCTAACGCCAGTGCCAGGCCGTCACGGCCATTGGCGGCCTCACGCACGCTGAAACCCTGGGTTGTCAGATACTGCGACAGCAGTTCCCTGAGTTCGTCGTCGTCTTCAACCAGCAGTACCCGGTTCTGCATATGCGTTTCTCTCCTGTTACACGGCAACAGTCTAACACGGCGCCCGGGCACGGCTGACGGCCAGGCATTTGCCTTTACCGAACCTTTACACCAGCCTGACACCAACTGACGTTGCATCGGCGTACTATGATCACCACAGGAACACCAACCGATGAGGCAACAACCATGAAAGCAAAAACATCCTTACTGACCGCCGGCGTACTGATGGCCGCGATGTTCGCCGCCAGCCCCGCAGCTATGGCCCAGGATCAGGGCATGAAGAAGCAGGGTGGCAAATGGGACCAGAAAGAAATGTGCAAGAACTTCCGCGAAGGCAAAGGCAAGTTCAGCGCCGAGTACCGTGAAGAGCGCCAGGCCGAAATGCAGAAATACCGGGCTGAAATGGCCGACCGCCTGAAGCTGACTGACGAGCAACGCGAGATCTGGGACGAGATCCACCAGGAGCGTCAGCAAAAGCAGCAGGAGCGCATGGGCAAATGGCAGCAGAAGATGGAGAAACGCTGCGGTAACGCCCAGAAGTGATCACAAGCCCGGTTCTGTCGTATGGTATAGGGAAAGTTAACAGAGCTTGCCCGAAACCATGGCAGAACCCGTCTCACCTGACATCACCCTGACCACCTGCGCCAGCATCACGGACATTCCCCGTGACGACTGGCAACGGCTGGCCGGGCGCAACAATCCTTTCCTGCGCTACGAATTCTTTCAGGCGCTGGAAGATTCCGGCTGTACCCGTACCGAAACCGGGTGGACACCCTGCCACCTGGTTTTTCGCATGCAAGGCAAGATCTGCGGTCTGGCCCCGGCCTACCTGAAAAACCACTCCAGGGGCGAATACGTGTTCGACTGGAGCTGGGCCGAAGCCTACCAGCGTTACCAACTGCCCTATTACCCGAAGCTGCTGATCGCCATTCCGTTTACCCCGTCACAGGGGCCAAGGTTATTGCTGGATGCTTCGTTACGGGCACAACTGACGCCCGCTCTGCTCGATCAGTTACTGGGCAATCTGACCCAGCAGCTGGGCGCCCATTCCTGGCACCTGCTGTTTCCGGATGCGCAGGACCAGGCCCTGCTTGCCCACGACCGGGAACTGCACCGCACCGGCTGCCAGTTCCACTGGCACAACCGTGGTTACCAGAACTTTGAAGACTTTCTGGCGGCACTGACTTCCCGCAAGCGCAAATCCATCCGCAAGGAACGCCGGCAAGTGGCGGATCAGGAGATTACCTTTCACACCTTCCACGGCCGGGACATCTCCGACCAGGTGCTGTCGGCATTCTTTGTGTTCTACCAGGCCACATACCTGAAAAGAGGCCAGGCACCCTACCTGAACCAGGCCTTTTTCGAACTGCTGCGGGAACACCTGCCGGAGCACCTGCACATCATCATGGCCGTGCGCCATGGCGAGATGATTGCCGGCGCCTTGTTCCTGGCCGGTGAAACTACCCTCTACGGCCGCTACTGGGGCTGCCTGGAAGAATATGACCACCTGCACTTTGAAACCTGCTACTACCAGGGCATAGAACTAGCCCTGGAGCTTGGGCTCCAGCACTTCGACGCCGGCGCCCAGGGCGAACACAAACTGGTGCGGGGCTTCGAACCGGTGATCACCCACTCCTGGCATGGCATTCTGCACCCGGGTTTCCGGGAGGCTATCGCTGATTTCTGTAGCGAGGAATCCGAACACGTACAGGCCTACTTCGCCGAATCACAAACCCTGCTGCCCTACCGGAACGAACAACCCTGAGGTACCACGACTCTGAAACTGGGCTCGCGCGCTCTAACCCAGATAACGCACCAGGGCCGCAGCCAGCAGACCGACGGTAATCGAAGGCAAGGGTTTACGGGTGGCCAGCATGGTTATCCCGGTAGCCACCAGCGCCGCCAGGGCCCCGAGATCACCGTCTACCGCCATAGGCACAATGATGGCGATCAACACCGAGCTGGCCATGGTGTTGATAAAACTCTCGACCCGGGGATTGATGCGCACAAACGACATCAGGAACACACCGCCGAAGCGGGTGACCAAGGTAACCACTGTCATGATGGCAATCAGCGCCAGTACGCCGGCGGAGGTGGTTTCAATGGTCACTCGCCACCTCCTTGCCTGAACCTGCCTTGGGCTCCAGCCAGAACAACCCGATCAAGCCGCCAGCCAGCGCTCCGACCACCACATGCATGTTCGGCGGCAGCCATTTCCAGGCCGCCAGCGCACTGACCGCCGCCACCAGCCAGGCCACCAGAACCCGGGGTGATTTCCGGCCGCCCAATGCCATCGTCAGCAAGAAACATCCCAGCACCATATCCAGCCCGAATGCCTCCGGGTTCTGCATAAGGCCACCGAAATACACCCCCAGCGCGGTACCCAAAACCCACGCCAGCCATAGCACCAGACCGCCGCCCACAATCACCTCCAGATTGTGTCGACCGTTCTGATAGTCCTGGGCGCAGGCCGCCCAGTTGGCATCCGTCAGTAGCAGCATCAGACCGTACCGTCGCCCGGGCGGCACCTGCTTCAACATCGGATACAGCGAAGCGCCCATCAAAAGGTGGCGGGAGTTGATGGCAAACACCACCACCATCATCGGCAGCACAGACACCTCCGTGCCCCACAAATCCAGCGCACCAAACTGCGAAGCCCCGGCAAACACCGTGGCGCTCATCAGAATCGATTCAAGCGGCGACAACCCCTCCTGGGTAGACGCCAGGCCGAAAGCTGCACCAAACGCCACCACAAACAACGAAATGGGCAGCAGCCGGAAAAACTCCGCCCGCACCCTGCTCGCCTGAAACTGGTAGGAATAGTGCGCGCCAGACATCAGTCCTGACTCCCTCCTCGGCTATCAAAACAACCCGCCAGAACCGCCCGCATCTTCTCCGCACCGAGCTCATTCATCAGTGCGATATTCCGATCAGGAATCCCGTCCACATTCGGATAACCATCAATCGCCGCCTCCAGACTCGCTTCCCGCAGCAAGTGCAGCATAGGATACGGAGACCGGTTGGTGTAGTTCTCCGCAGCCCCCGGCTCGGTTTCAGCAAACTGGTAATCCGGGTGGAAACTGGCGATCTGGTAAACACCCTCAAGCTCCAGATAGGCCAGCAACGCATCAGCCGCGTCCAGAAACTCGTTGTAGGCGTAGAAATCCTGCAGCACGTCCGGATGAATCAACAGTGTTGTCTCAACCTCCGGTTCGTCTTCCAGACGCTGCAATTCACCATGCAGGGCCTGCAGAAGGTCGTCTTCGTTTGTGGCGTTTGTCACCGTAAACCGAACCCGGTTCTTGACCAGCTCCCGCTTGGCGAAGGGGCACAGGTTGTAGCCAACGACTACATCTTCGACCCACTTGCGAGTAGCGTTAATAACCTGAGATTCATTCAAAATAGTTGCCTTTACGTGTTTCTGAATACAGCTCCGAAGTCAGAGCGCGGGTTTGGGTTGGGCCTTCCAAAACTGTGCGGAGCCATGGATGGCGGAGCTCAAGCGTCACATGGATGTGCCAAAGGAGCGTGTTTTGGAAGGCCCAACCCACACCCGTGCCGGCACCCCATGTTTAATACTTAAACGTAACCCTGACTCCGAAGATAATCATCATAACTGCCACTGAAGTCGGTAATGCCATCCGCCTTCAACTCGATGATCCGCGTCGCCAGCGAAGAAACAAACTCCCGGTCGTGGCTGACAAAAATCATCGTCCCCGGATAATTCTCCAGCGCCAGGTTCAACGCCTCGATGGACTCCATATCCAGGTGATTCGTCGGCTCATCCATCAGCATCACATTCGGCTTCTGCAGAATCAGCTTACCAAACAGCATCCGCCCCTGCTCACCACCGGAAATCACCTTCACCGACTTACCGATATCATCCCCGGAAAACAGCATCCGCCCCAGAGTACCGCGCACCAGCTGCTCACCACCGGTGGTCCACTGGGCCATCCAGTCGGTCAGGGTGTCGTCACGGGCAAAGTCGGCGGTATGGTCCTGGGCGAAGTAGCCTACCTCCGCACTGTCGGTCCACTTCACCTCGCCGGCATCCGGCTCATAGGCGCCAGCCAGACACTGCAGCAAAGTGGTTTTACCGATACCGTTGGGGCCGATGATGGCCACACGCTCGCCGGCTTCGATCTGCAAATCCAGGTTCTTGAACAGCGGGCCTTCGTCGAAGCCCTTGGTCAGGCCTACCAGGGTGACCGCCTGGCGGTGCAGTTTCTTGCCCTGCTCGAAGCGGATAAACGGGCTCACCCGGCTTGACGGCTTCACCTCTTCCAGCTGGATCTTGTCGATCTGGCGGGCACGGGAGGTGGCCTGCTTGGCCTTGGAAGCGTTGGCCGAGAAGCGGCTGACAAACTGCTGCAGTTCGGCAATCTGGGCCTTCTTCTTGGCGTTATCTGACAGCATGCGCTCGCGGGCCTGGGTGGCGGCGGTCATGTATTCGTCGTAGTTGCCCGGGAAAAGTCGCAGCTCACCGTAGTCCAGGTCCGCCATGTGGGTACAGACACTGTTCAGGAAGTGGCGGTCGTGGGAGATGATGATCATGGTGCTGTTGCGGGCCACCAGAATGTTTTCCAGCCAGCGGATGGTGTTGATATCCAGGTGGTTGGTGGGCTCGTCCAGCAGCAATACGTCCGGGTCAGAGAACAGGGCCTGGGCCAGCAGCACGCGAAGTTTCCAGCCCGGGGCCAGGGCGCTCATGGGCCCTTCATGCTGCTCCAACGGAATATCCAGGCCCAGCAGCAGTTCGCCGGCGCGGGATTCGGCGGTGTAGCCGTCCATTTCGGCGAACTCCACTTCCAGGTCCGCCACGGCCATACCGTCTTCTTCGCTCATTTCCGACAGGGAATAGATGCGGTCCCTTTCTTTCTTCACATTCCACAGTTCTTCGTGCCCCATGATCACGGTGTCCATCACCGCGCAATCCTCGTAGGCGAACTGATCCTGGCGCAGCTTACCGAGGCGGATGTTCGGCTCCAGCATGACCTGCCCGGCCGAGGGCTCCAGGTCGCCACCCAGAATCTTCATCAGGGTGGACTTGCCGCAGCCGTTGGCACCGATCAGACCGTAACGGTTGCCGTTGCCGAACTTGGCAGAAACATTTTCAAACAGGGGCTTGGCCCCGAACTGCATGGTGAGATTGGCGGTGGAGATCAAGAAAAGAACCTGCAAACGTAAGGGCCGGGACAACGCCGGCGAAGAGAAACCGCGCATTGTACAGGTTTGCAAGGCAGACTGTGAGACCGCAGAAACACCGACAAAAAGCGCTTGCCTCTGGCGGCCGGTGCGGGCAGCATTCGTGTCAGACGTTTCCGTCCATACACCCGTCATCCAACTACAGGATATTGATCATGGCACAAGCAACTGCACGCCACATTCTGGTAGACAGCGAAGCCAAGTGTGAAGAACTGAAAAAAGCCATCGAAGGTGGCCAGGATTTCGCGGAAGTCGCGAAGCAGCATTCATCCTGCCCGTCCGGCCGCAATGGCGGCGACCTGGGTTCTTTCGGCCCGGGCCAGATGGTTCCCGAGTTTGACAAGGCCGTGTTCAGCAGCGACCTGAACACCGTGATCGGCCCCATCAAAACCCAGTTTGGCTACCACCTGCTGGAAGTGACTTCCCGCAGCTAAGGTTTGCCGGCCGCCTGTGCATCGCGCAGGCGGCACTGTTCCGGTTAAAACGTAAACGCCCTACTCCCCGCCGAAGTTCCCAAACGCCGCCAGCCGGGCTCCGATGCTTTCAACCGGTTCGATAACGGCTTGCTGAACACTGTTCGTGACCACTCGGGTGAAACTCCTGCCCGCCTCGCTTTCAAGAAAATCCAGATACAGGTTCATTTCCTGGTTACTGATGTCGCGATAGGTGAACAGATAGCCATCGTAGACTTGCTGGCCCACCATGCCCCGCAAAGCCGGGCGCTGGCTTTCCAGCCGTTCGCGCATTTTTTCGTGGTGCACCGAATCCCGGCTCAGGGCTGCCATGGCGGTACCCAACCCGAGCTGAACGGCGATGGTCGTATCCACTGCACTCTCGGTGGCCCGTGACGCCGCATCGAAGCGGTCAAACAGCTTCTCCCGGGCCGTACCCTGGTAGCGTTTGTTCAGATCTTCCGCCCGGCTGCGAATCTCCGGCCAGGCTGCCGGTGCGGACGCGGCGATTTCCGCCTCGGCGATCTTGCCTGCCACCGGTGTCTGGTACCAGCCGTGCACCTCTTCCAGCTGCTCCGGTGTCAGGGCAGCTTCCAGGTTGGCGACAACCCTTTGCTCTATATCGGCTGCACGAAAACTGTTGCTGACCAGAAACCCGATGCTGTCTGCCACCATGGGCGGCACCTGGCCACTCTGTTTCAGGCCGTCCTGAATACCCCGGCTCATCATCTCCGGGTACTGGGCCACAATGTCATCTACCGGAGATGCTTCCAGAACCTCCCTGGCATCAGGCGCAGCCTGGGCCGTGCCCGCAAGCATAAAGCCGGTGATTAAAAGAGGTTTAACTAGGGAGTTCAGTCGCATTTCTCTATTATCCTGATGATCGAATCGCCCTGTTTATGACACGGCAACAGGCGCCCGGGCAAGTGTCCGTGGGGCTTCGGAGATGACAGTTTGGTAGGGATGAGCCGGAAAAAGACCAGAAAACCCCGAAAAAACCGCAACAAGCGTTTTAATGTGTGGCGCTCACGGGTGAGCTGGTACGGCCTGCCCCTGCTCGGCCTGGTCATCGGCATCTGGGCAACGCTGCGTTTCAGCCTGCTGGCGCCCGACCCGCCGGCCAACACGGACAACATCTGCGAGATCTTCCGCGAACATACCGTCTGGTATGACTACGCCCGGGCCTCACAGGAGAAATGGGGCACGCCTGTGGCTACCCAGCTGGCGTTTGTCTATTACGAATCATCCTTTCGCAGCCACGCCCGCCCTCCCCGCACCCGGCTCTGGGGGCTGATTCCGTGGAAACGACCCACCACCGCGCTGGGCTATGCCCAGGCCCTGGACCCAGCCTGGGGTGAATACCTGATTGCCACAGACGGCAGCTGGCGAACCGTTCGCACAGACATGGAATATGCGCTGGATTTCGTGGGCTGGTACAACCAGCTGAGCCACCGGCACCTGGGCATCGCCCTGACCGCGCCCGCGCAGCTGTATCTTGCCTACCACGAGGGCCGCGGCGGCTATGCCCGGCGATCCTTCGACCAGAAACCGGCCATCAAGTCCCTCGCGCAGAGGGTTCAGAACCGGGCCTTTCGGTACCACAACCAGCTGCAAACCTGCGAAGCCGAGTTCCAGTGCTGGCGGTGGTATCAGTTCTGGCCCTTCTGTTCCGCTGAAGACTGAGTTCAGAGAGTTGCGCTGAACTCGACGGCAGACTCCAGTGCCTGCAGGCGTTCGGCCAGAAACTCCATCACAATCCGCACCCGGGCCATTTGCTGGGTGTCCTGGTTGACGTGCAACCAGAGGTCGACACTTTCACCGTCCAGGGGGTCTGACAGCCGGCGCAATTCCTTTGCCGGCTCGCCAAGGTAGCAAGGCAGAACCGCCAGCCCGGCACCGGCCCTGGCCAGGGCAGCCATTGCCTGCAGGCTGTTGCAGCGAATGACCGAGTTTACGTTCTTGAGATGCTTTCGGTACCACCGGCCCGTTGCCAGGTGGCTGAAAGACTCATCCGGAAGAATCCAGGTGCAGGCTTCCGGCTGGTTTTCGATGTCCATATCTCGATTGCGCCGGCAGTATTTCGCAGCGCCATAAACCGCCGAATCAATCGCGGCAATGCGCTCGCCCTCAAGGGTAGCCTGGGGTTTGTTTTCCGGGCGAAGCGTCAGGTCGGCTTCCCGGTGGCTCAGGTTGGCAACATCGTTGTCGGTAAGCACTTCCAGTTCGATGTCCGGATACTCCCGCACCAGTTCCGCCAGGATCGGGCTCAGCAGCTCGTTCATCATGGCGTCTTCGGCGGCAATCCGGACCTTGCCCACAGGCGCACCGTCCTGGCCCACCAGTTTGCGTTCGAGGTTTTCCATATCGGTTGCCAGCCTTTCCGCTTCCCGAAAGGCCATTTCCCCGACTGGTGTCAGCTGCAATCCGTCCCGGTTGCGCTCGAAAAACTGAACCCCCAGGGACTCTTCCATCTGGTCAAGTCGCCGTAAAACAGTGGTTTGGTGAACACCCAGCAATTCACCGGCTTTTGCGAAGGTTCCGGCTATTGCCAGAGCCCGTATATATCGAAGATAATCCCAGTCCATAGTTACTGCATATTTGCAACGTGAGTACGGAGTTTACCGTATTCAAACTGCAAATAAGAACCCCTAGAATTGTTTGCAAGTTAACGATTCCAGCCACCCGATGAAGGAGGAAGGCGCCATGATTCAGAAGTACACCGCGAGCGTTCGCCCGCAGCCATCAAGCATCCTCCACAATGGAGTGGAGATGCGCCGCCAGTATACCCGCGCCGCGACAAAACAGGTGATGCAGTTTATCGGCCGCAAACTGCGCATTGCCAACCGCAAAGCAGTTGCCGCAGCCCAGGATATGCCCCAGGTACAGGGCGGCGTATAAGCCCGGCAGCCTGAATCAAAAAACCCCGGCATGGATTCCATGCCGGGGTTTTTGTTTGCCTCGAAGAACTTCAGAATTCCCGGATCACCTTGGCATTCCGGGCAAACCACTCGTCCATCTTGCGGTTGTAGAAATCTGCGATCCGCCCCCGACCCAGCTCATCACGGGCTTCTTCTGACAGCAGAACCATCAGGCAGGGTTGCGGCTGATTGGCACCGGCCACGCATTAAACCGGTTTTCAGGAAGCCGTCTTCGGTAATATCTTCCCGGGTTTTCTACTCATTCTTGAAGTAACCCACCATCTGCCCGGGACTTTTCACCTGAACCTCGCCGCCATCGCCAATCCGGTGTTCAACGCCCGGGTTGGCCGGTACTGCCGGACGTGGTTGCCTGGTCGTTATCTGAACAATTTAGTTTGTGACATTTGTCAATCATGGTCTACAGTGAAAACGTCAGCGTACAAATAGCATTGCCAAGGGAGGTAGCTATGAACAAGCCGACACGTTCTGCCATGACCGCTCCAGCCTGGGGCCTGATCCTGCTGGGCTCCTGCGCCTTTTTCTACACAGCCTATGCGGGAATGCTGGGTACCTGAAGCGCCCTCAGGGCCAGCCTTCGGTACCCTGGCCATGGCTTCCAGTACCCGGCCATCACGAATGCCTCGCCCGGAAACCTGTAACTTCACCATGGCGCGACGCAGGGCTGCAAAGTCGGGATCGGTCGCGTTCATCGCGTTATCCTCCCTGAATTAGATGCCTTCCTGACAGATTACGCCTAACGCCAGACAGAAACCATCCCGATGGTGCTGACCACCAGCAGCACTACACCCAGCACCCGGAAAAACAACGAACCTTCGGCCTGGAGCATGCGGCCGTGCACATAGAGCCCGATCACATGTCCCACGGCCGCCGCCGGCAGCAGCCACAGATGATGGATCAGTTGCAGGTCGACACCCGCCCAGATAAATGCCGACAGCTTGATCAGTACCAGGATAAACCACAGGGCAAACAAGGTATCCCTGAGCTTCTCCTTGGGTAGGTGCTGCGCCGCCACCGCGATAATCAGCGGAGCACCAATCAGTGAAGTGCCACTGATGTAGCCCCCCAGCATCAGGAAAATGGTATCGACCGTCTTGCTGCCACTGCGGAACGGACGGTTGGCAATGTATGACAGTGAATACAACGCAACAATCACGAAAATGATCGAGCTCATCACATAGCCCGGCAGGGTAATCAGCCCGAATACCCCGATCAGTTTGGGCACAATCATGATCGCCAGCAGGCGCCCCAGATAACGCCAGTCTACGGTGCCCGTGCCACCGGCCTGCCGGTCCTTCGCGCCTTTCCGGTTGTTGAGCCAGATGGTGAGGGAGGAGAACACCAGCAGGTGTATCGAAATCAACGGCAAAAACACCAAAGGTTCATCAAGAACCAGTAAAAGGAACGGCAGGGACAACACGGCACCACCGAAACCCAGCCCTGACCGGACAAACCCGCTCCAGACAAAGATCAATGCAATCAGGATATACTGAACTACAGTCAGGTCAGACATGGGTAAAAGCGGGCTCCGGCATGCAGGTTAGAACGGTTGGGCTAAAAGCTAATGATGACACGGAGGGGAGACAGATGCAGGATGCCAACCGTCGCAGATTCTGGCAGAGCTGTCTGTTGGGTTTGATGTTACTGGCGCTGGCCGGAAATTCCCACAGCGACGATAGTATTATCAACCGGGTCGAGGCCTTGCAGGCCGGTGAGCCGGTGGTGGTTCTTGGCGCTCACCTGCACTCCCGGGACGCGCTCGTGCAGTTCTATGAAGCCCGAAACTACGAACCGGCATGGCGCTCTTTCCCGGCACGGGAGGAACTGCTGCAAGCCATCCGCGAAGTCTCCAATGAAGGCCTGAACCCTGGCGACTACCATTACGACAGCCTGGCGGACTTTGCGTCGCAGCCGCTGGACCACAATGGTGAGGACCTGCAGGCTGATCTCGACCTGGTATTGTCTGACGCCTTCCTGCTGCTTGCCACACACCTGCATGATGGCAAGCTTGACCAGGAAACCCGCTCCGCCCGCTGGCAACCTTCCGAACAGCAAAGGAAAATGCATGAAGTACTGGCGGCCGCCATACTGGACCACAGCATCGACAAAACCCTGCAAGGCCTGAAACCGGAAGCGCCGGCCTACCGCAAACTGGTGGCGCTCCGCAAAGAAGTCTCTTACCTTCTGGGGCAGCCCTGGCCGGTGATCGACTCCGGCCCGGCCATCCGGCCCGGGGATACAGACTCCAGAATGATTGAGGTCCGTGAGCGGCTGAGGCTGCTCGGCGACCTGCCAGCCCGGGACAACGACAGCTCAGAAGCATTCGATACCGGCTTTGCCGACCAGCTGTACAGTGATGACCTGCTCGCCGTGATTCCAGCCTTCCAGGCCCGCCACGGACTAGACCCTGACGGCATCATCGGCCGCAAAACCCTGGCCGCCATCAATCAGATGCCCCTGGAACGGCTACAACAGATCGACGCCAACCTGGAGCGATGGCGCTGGCTGCCGGATTCGCTGGGCGATACCTACATCTTGGTAAACATTGCCGGTTATGAGCTGATCATGGTGGAAAACGGCCAGGAAACCATGCGCCAGCGGGTGATCGTCGGCCAGCCCTACCGGCAGACACCGGTGTTCAGTGACCGTATCCGCTACCTGGTCTTCAACCCCACCTGGACGGTTCCGCGCCGGCTGATGATCGAAGACCAGCTGCCAGTGATCCGCCGAGATCCCGGCTACCTGGACCGGCTCGGCTTCAAGGTATATCAAGGCTGGGGCGCCAACCGTGTCGAGATTGATCCCGCTACCATCGACTGGGATAGCCTGACCAAAAACAACTTCCCCTATCAACTGGTGCAGCAGCCCGGACCGCAGAACGCCGTCGGCCAGGTGAAATTCATGTTCCCGAACCAGTATGATGTGTACCTGCACGACACCCCGGGCCAATACCTGTTCAGCCGCATGGATCGTACCCTGAGTTCCGGCTGCATCCGGGTGGAGCGGCCGTTTGAGCTGGCGAATAAGTTGCTCGAGGGCAACAGCGACTGGGACCATCGGGCCATTCAGGAAGCCCTGCAATCGAGCGAGCCGATCAACGCCATCCTCCGGAACCCGGTGCCGGTTCACCTGCAGTACTGGACCGTCTGGGTTGATCGCGCCGGAACCTACCAGTTCCGGGAGGATATCTACGGGCGCGACCGCCAGTTACTGCAGGCCCTTCGTTCCGACTGGCAAGGCAACCTGCAACTGACACCAAGGAGCCATTGATGAAACGCGCAGCCGTCACACTGCTGCTAAGTGCGGCCCTGGCAGCTTGCCAGAGCCTTCCCGGGCCAAAAGGCGATATTGCCGATGACGCGGTATTGCTGAAGGCCCATCATTGCCTGGAAGAAAAAGTGGGCGACCAGAACCGCATCCACTTCGGCCCCTGCCTGAAGGTTATCAGCATCAACGACGAGCCCCCGCAAGTCAGTGATGACGGCTTTATTACCCTGCCCGTGCGGCAGGCCATGACCATCGGAACCTCCTGCGTGTACCGCCATGCCGATGGCACCCCGATACCCAGCACCGTGCAAACCCGGGATTTCCCGGTTGCCAGCAATACCTTTACCAATGGCGGCCAGCGCTGGTACCTTCACGCCCACAAACAGGCACGGCAGGTGATCGGTTGCGAGCCCACCCTGTCACGGTCTGTTTACCCCACCCGAAAAACCGACTGAACAGAGAAACCCCATGACCCTGACCACCTGGTTAGCTGTTGTAACCATCTGCGTGCTTGGCGCCATGTCGCCCGGCCCCTCCCTGGCCCTGGTGCTGAAACAGACCATGACCGGCGGGCGCCGGAATGGCGTTGTCGCGGCGCTGTCCCATGGTCTTGGCGTGGGCATCTACGCGTTTCTGAGCATTCTCGGCCTGGCGGCGGTGATTACCGCATCGCCAACAGCGTTCACCATTCTGCAATGGGCCGGGGCGCTGTACCTGGCATGGCTCGGGTTTAAAGGACTCACCGCCAAGGCTCAAAGCGATCAGGCCCTGCCCGAAGCGCCCAGCACCCGCAGCGCCGCCCGGGACGGCTTCTTGATTGCCTTCTTCAACCCCAAGATTGCGGTGTTTTTCCTGGCGCTGTTCAGCCAGGTGGTCGGGGTGGATACCAGCCTGATGGCGAAGTTTGGCTATGCAGCTACCGCACTGGTTATCGATACCGGCTGGTACCTGATTGTGGCCTGGCTGTTTTCCAACCCGAAGTGGCTGGATATGCTGAAGAAACGGGCGGTCTGGTTCGAGCGGGTGTTCGGAGCCATTCTGGTAGCGCTGGCGGGGCGACTGGTGGCCAGTATCGTAGCTGGCAAGTAGAACTCCTGCCAAACCATTACTCAACGGTAACTGCTTCTCAATTGCGCTTCCTGAAGGACTGTGCCACTTTTAAAGGGCACCCCTGAAACGGAGGATAGGAGATGCTCTACTGGGCTATAGTTTGTCTTGTTATTGCGATTATCGCGGGAGTTCTCGGGTTCGGAGGCATTGCGGGAACTGCGGCAGGATTTGCGAAGATACTGTTTTTCATCTTCCTTGTGCTGTTGGTCGTGTCCCTGTTATTCAACATGCTTCGCGGTAAAGGCCCCAAGGTCTAGGTTTTCACCGGTCGTGGCCCTCCGGTCACAACGAGGGCCACCCCGGCTACTGCGACCACGCCACCGGCTATCGCCATTGGCCCCAGCCGTTCATCAAACAGAATGAAGGCTTCCAGCGCCGTCACCGGCGGCACCAGGTAGAACAGACTCGCCACCTGGGAAGCAGCCCCTCTGCGAATCAGCCACATCAGAATCAGGATTGCACTTACCGACAACCCGAAGACCAGCCAGCCCAGGGCAAGGCTGAACTGCAGTGACCACTGGATTTCGCGGGTTTCCAGGGTAAAAGCACCCAGGGCAAACAAGGCAGCGGCGGCGGTGTACTGGATCATGGTGCCGGAGATCAGGTCTACCCCGGTTCCGAAACGCTTCTGATAAACCGTTCCCAGCGAAATACCAACCAGGGACAGCCCCGCCCAAAGCAAGGTAACCGGTGAGAAACCCGCTCCGTTCGAGCCATCCCCGAGCTTCTCAGCCAGCACCAGGGCCACCCCCACCAATCCCATAACCAACCCTGACCACTGACGGCCCGCCACGGTTTCCCGAAGCAACAAGACCGCCGCCAGGGCCGTGACCAGGGGCTGCAAGCCAACGATCAACGATACCAGCCCAGACGGCATGCCCTGGTCAATGGCATAGAACACGCCGCCCAAATAGGTTCCCTGCACCAGCAACCCGGTCACCGCCAGGTGCCCCGCTCCGCGCCAACCCGGCCAGCGTGATTTCATCACCAGTGCCAGAACGGTTAACGGTATGAGCGTCAACAGCATACGAATCAGCAGCAGGGTAAATGGCTCTGCATAAGGCAAGCCGTACTTGGCGCCAATAAAACCGGTGCTCCACAACCAGACGAACAGCGCGGGCACAAACAGGGAGTAGTAGATCGGTGGCATAGGTTTCGGCTGCCGCTACACGAATAACAAAGCACCCCACCCGACCGTTTTGGCCGGGTGCAGCGCTACTGTTTCAAACAGGTTGGTGTCAGGGCTCGGCAATCATCGCCTGGAGCTTCTGGGTAAGCTCAACCGCCTCGCACCCCATGGGGGTAAGGTAGCCTCCGTCCATCTGGCTGATCAGACCTTTGGCAAACAGCGTTTCAGCTGCCTTGACGGTCTCCGGCGCAGCGGAATGGGCATGAACCTTGATACCTTCCTGAGTGGAGGTTGAAGGGAACTGCAGCAGAAGGTTCAGTTCAGCAAGGTGCTTTGGCGAGAACGGCATGGAATACTCCCGTGTTGTCATATTCCTAGCAGTGTAGCCTACTGTCTGCACAAGAGCATCGCCGAGTTACCGAAAGCCTCTTGTGAACCCATCAACATTCCGTATCATCACGGCACTAAAATCCTACAATTACCGGTACATTCCCACAGCCAATCCCGGTAAATTCGTTGGTAGGCTGTTTATCCCCAGGCGAGCAATGCGTAACTATTTCCTGAACACACCGGCACGAGCCCTCATCACTGGCCTGTTCCTGGCGATGGCGTTGGTCAGCAACGCCAAGGCCGACAGCATTCAGCGCATTGTCCATCCGGATGGCCGGGTGGAATACACCAACGTGAAGAGCAAGGCACAGCCCCGGGCCTCTACCAAAACCGAAACGGTTTATCGCTACACCGACGAACATGGCGTGGTGGCCTACAGCAGCCAGCGCCCGGGTAACGCCGAGGTGGAGGTTATCCGGTTCCATTGCTATGCCTGCGACCCCGGTTCCAGGGTGGACTGGCACAAGACTCCCCTGTTCCTGACACCCTACCGGGATGAAATCCTGACCGCCGCGCGGGAATACGATGTAGACCCGGCCCTGGTTCGGGCGGTCATCCATGCCGAGTCGGCATTTAATCCCAAAGCGGTTTCTCCCGTGGGCGCACAGGGGCTGATGCAGTTGATGCCTGGCACGGCCGATGAGCTGGGCGTGAACGACCCGTTTGCCATACAGGACAACATTCGTGGCGGCGTCGATTACCTGGCCCAAATGCTCAAACGTTTTGGTGGCGATATCCGCCTGGCTACGGCCGCCTACAATGCCGGCCCGGGTGCCGTCGGGCGCTACAACGGCATTCCCCCCTATGCGGAAACCAAGGCCTATGTTGAACGCGTTGGCATACTGCACCAGCGCTACGCCAAAAACTGATGGGCACCATTCTTAAAAGCCCGGAAATCAAGGGCGATATTGTCCATGTGGCTCGGGATAACTACGGCAACATCCTGGTGATTGACGACCGAAAACACCGAATCCTGAGCTTTGATTCGGTGTTCGAGCAAAGCAAGATTCTGCGCACGGCGCCCCAGGTTCCGGTACACGAATACAACCGCGCCATGCTTTTACCCCTCGCCTTCACCACTCCATCTAAAGTGACCGTCCTGGGGCTGGGTGGTGGCGCGCTGGCCCATGGCCTGTTCACCCTGCTGCCGGAAGCGTCCATCGAGGTTTATGAATTGCGCCGCAAGGTGGCAGACATTGCCAGGGAGTGGTTCTCCCTGCCCGAGTCTGACCGGCTTGATATCCACATTGCCGATGCCCGCGTGGCGGTGGATAACTTACCGGAAGCCAGTACCGATATGATCCTGACCGACCTGTACAGCGCAGACCGCATGAGCCCTGCCCAAAGCCAGCGCCAGTTCATCAAGGCCTGCAGTCGGGCGCTGTCGGCCCGGGGCTGGCTGGTGCTGAACTATCACCGTATGCCAGAACCGGATGGCAAACTGCTGCGGGAACTCCGGCGCCAGTTTCCCCTGTTACTGGTATTCAAAAGCAAAACCAACAACTGGGTGATCTACGGCCACAAGCAGGCCATTGAACCGCTGCCGGCAGAAAAAGCCCGGCTGAATACGCTGGAAGCGCGCCTGCCGATTGGCTGGCGCAAGCTGGTCAACAATCTCAGCCGACTTGCCCCACCCGCCGAATGAAGCTTGCCCGTATCGTCAGCAACCAGAACGGTATCAGCCGCCGCATGGCCAGTCAGTTACTGGCAGCCGGGCGGGTAAGGGTGGATGGTTCGGTCTGTCGGGACGGCAACGAAGACATCTCCCGATTCCGGGAAGTGAAGATCGACAAGGACATTATCCAGCAGGCCGAACCGGCCTATTACCTGATGCTGCACAAACCCGCCGGCTACCTGAGTGCCACCCAGGACGACCAGCACCCCACCGTTATGGAATTGATTGAGCCGGAGTTACGCCCGCACCTGCACATTGGTGGGCGCCTGGACCGGGCCAGCACCGGGTTGCTGATTCTGAGCAATGACGGCACCTGGTCTCGCCGGCTGACAGAACCTGCCGTGAAGATTCCAAAAGTGTACCGGGTAACAACAGCTGACCCCATCAGCCCGGAGACAGCCTTACGCTTTGCCGAGGGTATCTGGTTCGAGTACGAGCAATTGACAACCTCTCCTGCACAGCTGGAACCGCTGAACGATCACGAGGCGAGGATCACCATTTTTGAAGGGCGGTATCACCAGGTAAAGCGGATGTTCCACGCAATGGGCAATCGGGTAACGTCACTGCACCGGGAAAGCATGGGAAGCCTGGTACTGGACCCGGAGCTTCCTGTTGGCGGGTATCGCCACCTGAGCGGCAGCGAGATCCGCTCCGTCGGCTGACGGAGCGGATCAGACACATCAGGCGCGGCTGAGGAACTTGCGCTCTTCCACGTTAACCTTGATGCGGTCGCCGGTGGAGATGTGCTCTGGCACCTGAACAACCAGTCCGGTGGTCAGGTGAGCCGGCTTGGTACGCGCGGTGGCAGAACCACCCTTCACAGACGGGTCGGTTTCTTCGATGGTCAGCTCCACCGTGGGCGGCAGGTCAATGGCCACCGGCGTATCGCTGACCAGAATCGCCATCACACCCTGAGTATCTTCGGTGATAAACAGCAGCTCGTCTTCGATGGTGCTCTTGTTCAGCATGTACTGGGTGAAGTCTTCGTTATCCATGAACACGTACTCGTCGCCATCGGCGTAGGAAAACGTGACCGGACGACGCACCAGGTCCGCAAGGTTCAGCATGTCGGAGTCCTTGAAGGTCTCGTCCAGCTTCTGGTTGGTAACCACATCGTACATCCGCATGCGGTACAGGCTGCCGCCGGCACGGCCCTGGGGTACAGAGCGTTCAATGTCCTTAACGAAATACACCCGTCCTTCGTATTCAACGGCCTGGTTCTTTTTAATCTCGCTCGCTTTTGGCATAACACCTGATTCCGAAAAAGTTGATCTTGGTGGGCGCTGATATACCACGACTCGCGCCCGGAAGCGATAGTTGCTACCGCGTTAATCTTACCTGTTTGCCCGGGATAACTCCTCCCGGGTTTTCAATCGCCCTGCCCGACGGATTTCAGCGTTATCAAAGCGCCTTTGTTGCTCAGGGGTTTCCGGCATCGCCGCCGGCACATCCACCGGTTTCCCCTGCTCATCCAGCGCCACAAAAGTGAAAAACGCCGACAGGATATGGCGTGTTTCCCCGGTATAACTGTTTTCCGCCTCCACCTTGGCGCCGATTTCCATGGAAGACCCCCAGCTGCGATTCAGCGACAGGCTGAACAACAGGGTGTCGTTGCCCTTCGCCGGTGCCCGGAAGTGAATGGAATCGACCGCTGCGGTTACACACACATGGGCGGAATGCCGCTCCGCTACCACCAGCGCCAGGCGGTCACACTTGGCCATGATCATGCCACCGAACACCGTGTTATAGGCATTCATGTCGTTGGGGAAAACTTTATACACATGCTTCTCGATGGCAGAAGCAGAAACAGGCTTGGCCGGTTTGTCAGTCATCTGGCTCAGTTCCTTCTGGTTTACCCACAAAAACTGTGGATAACTTTGTTAGCAAGGTAAGGACACCCCGCGCCAGGCTGCTGTGCGCCTGAGTTTGCGGGCCATGCGGTTAATTTGATCAGGTATACTGCACTTTTTTCCAGCCAACAACAAAAGGACGTTTATCCACATGGCACTGGCGAGTACTCCCGGGCGCATTATCACCACACTCATCGCCATTGCCTGCCTGGCCGGAAGCTGGCACCTGATGAATCAGGGGCTGGAACAAATGACCGAAACCCGCCAGATGCAGAGACTGCCAGCCACCCCACTGGCGGCACTGGCAGAAGGGCCCTACCTGATGGAAGCCACGGTAACCGATGCCCCTGGCGCTCGCCCTGCCCCCTATTCCGGCGCGCCCGCCGTGTTCTACCGGTATCGGCTGCAGGAACGTTATCGGGACTCCGACGGCGATACCCGGCTGCGAACCCTGGAATCCGACCAGTGGGGTGAGCGCTTCCAGGTCAAAGATGCAACTGGAGCTGCCACCGTTAACCCGGAAACCAACCAGCCAGGTGTGGACTGGAACCTCCGGCG
The DNA here is from genome assembly GCF_000475255.1 of Marinobacter sp. ES-1. Lineage (NCBI taxonomy): Bacteria > Pseudomonadati > Pseudomonadota > Gammaproteobacteria > Pseudomonadales > Marinobacteraceae > Marinobacter > Marinobacter sp. ES-1. Next base: position 40,332 of record NZ_AXBV01000025.1, on the reverse strand, counting down.
CACGTTTAACCGACAGGACGGCGACCTGATCTATTCGGAGTGGGCCCTGCGCCCCGGTGATACTGCCTATGTGGTTGGGCATTTCAACCGTGAGCACCGGGAAGTCAGGTTTGACGGGCTGTCCGGCTTCTCCCTGCCCGCCCTCATCTCCACTGGAAAACTGGAAACCAACGGTGGCGAAAGGCTGTTCTCCGCCGGCGTCCGGATATCCATAGCGACTGGCCTGCTGGCTCTGGGGCTGGCCCTGGCGCTCACCGCCCTGAAAATCCACCGGCTTTGGGTCTACATTCTGATGGTGACGATTGGGGTATCCGGCAGCCTCGCCTGGTTAGGTGTCAGCCGCCTGAACCAGGAGTGGTCTGCCATCGCCACCTTGTATGAGAGCCGCTACCAGCAGCTTCGGGAGGGTTCTGCCTCACCACTGGTACAGGCCGACATTGCCGCCCTGGAACAACTGATCCGCCTGAGCACCAGCGGCTGGCTGGACCGCTGGATGTTCCGCACGATAGTGGAAGAACGCCTGCCGGCACCGGAACTGGGCGATCAAACCGCAGCGCTCGCCGCTGCCGCTGTGGAGAAAAAGCAGCCGGCTCGGCTTGAGTACTCCATACCGGTCATGGTGCTGACCGCCGGCGCGGGGCTGCTTGCGCTGTTTCTGATGTACCTGGCCATTAAAGGTGTGAAACTCAAGCGACTGATCGAGGCGGTGCCTACCAGCAGCGCCGCCGGTCTGAGCTTTGGGTTATCGGAGCTTAAGGGGCAAATCCGGGCCGACGAACAGTATCCGCTGCTGACCGACCCGCTGAAAAACGAAAACTGCGTCGCCTTTTACTACAAAGTCGAGGAAAGGTCCGGGTCCGACAAAGACGAAAAATGGAAAACCATTGAATCCCGCAAGGAACAGGTTCCCTTCTGGTTAGAAGATGACCACGGCCGCGTCCGGGTGTACCCGGAGGGCGCCACCATCGACTATCCGAAAACCCACACCCACAACCGAGGCGATCGCCGCTATACCGTGCGCCTGCTGGCTCCGGATGTGAAGGTGTATTGCCTTGGCTTTGCCGGCCTGGATAACCAGCGCCCAGACCGCCTTAGTGTCCAGCAGGACAGCGAGACGCCGTTTCTGATCAGTAGTAAAGATGAAGATGACATTGTTCTTAACCGCGGCGCCCGCAGTTTTGTCAGCATCGCAGCCAGCCTGGGCCTGTTTCTGTTCACCGCCACCTCATTGCTCGCCGCCGATGGCCGGTTCAGCCCGGACAACCTGCTGCTGTCCGCCCTCATGGTGCCGCTGGTGCTGTGCCTTTATCTGGGCGTGCTGCATTACAACGACATGGTGTTCCTGAAGAACCGGGTAAACCGGGCCAGGGCCAACATCGACACCATTTTGCAGCAACGCCATGACCTGTGGCCGATGCTGGAGAATACGGTAAAGGCCGCCATGGCCCATGAAAAACAACTGATGGCCCGCATTGTCTCACTACGGGCCGAGCCGCCCGCCAGCATGGAGTCCGCCGCGAATGTGGAGCGAACGCTTGCCCGTGAACAGGCCGCAACGCAGGTGCTCAAAGCCAGGATTGAAGATTATCCGGAGATGAAAAATCACGAAGTGGTTGGGCGCTTTATGGCGATCATGGCGGATACCGAGAGCTACCTGGCACTGCTGCGCAACAGCTACACCGACAGCGCCATGATCTACAACACTCGAATCCAGACCCTGCCGGATCTGCTGCTGGCCTGGCTGTTCCGGTTCCGCCCGGTCAGCCAGTTCAGCAAGGATGGAAGCTAACTATCAGCCCATCAGGTCAAAGTGAGCGAAATCCTGCTCAATGCAGCGATCCAGCAGCGCCAGGTAATCGGCTTTCACTTTCAGCTTGGTCTGCTTGTGGGCAGTCATGTTCAGCTGTTTCATCTGGGTAGCCACGGCAAGCGCACGCTCCATCAGCTGTTCCGGGGCGACCGCCTCGTCCAGGAAGCCGGCCGCAATGGCGCCTTCCGGGTTAAAGATCTCGGCATTCACCACAGAACGGTAGAAGTACGGCGCAGGCATGCGATGGCGGGCAATCTCGATACCGGCGTGATGCATGGTCATGCCGATGGCCACTTCATTCAGGCCCAGCTTGAAGCTGCCTTCCACCCCAATCCGGTAATCCACAGACAGCAGGATAAACGCACCCTTGGCAATCGCGTGGCCGCTACAGGCCGCAATCACCGGCCGCGGGAAGGCAGACAAGCGGCGAGTCAGGGTTGAACCCACTTTCACCAGAGCCATGGCCTCTTTCGGGCCCTGCTGCATTTGTTTCAGGTCATAACCGCCGGAGAACATACCGGGCTGACCGGTCAGGATCACAATGGCTTTGTCCTGTTCGGCCTGGTCGAGGGCAGCATTCAGCCCCTCAAAAACCTCGTGGCTCAGGGCATTGGCCTTGCCGTTGTTCAGGGTGATGGTGGCAATGCCATTGTTCAGTTCGTAAGTTACGAGTTCTGTCACCTGGATATCCTCATGTACTGCGTTTTATTTAAGTGAGTGTTTGTTAACTTTATAGCTTACGGCTTCTGCGGTAAACCCACGCCAGGCCCAGCAAGGCCAATCCGAGCCCCATAAAGGCAGCAACCCGCCAGAGCCCCTGCAAGCCAGACATATCCACAAGGAAGATTTTGGCAATCACCACGCCCAGTAGTGCCATGCCAACCTTGTGCAATACCAGACTATGGTTGCGGGCAGACCACAGAATGGCCACCACCGCATACAGCATGCCCACCACCGAGTAAGTGTAGAGCTCACCTTCGCCCATGCCGTGCTGGAGGGCCATGGCACTGCCCTGCCAGAGCTGGCGGATTTCCAGGGCGGTAAATAACAGGAACGCCGCACCGGCCACCGCAAGCGCCCAATGCCGGGGTACCAGTTCCCGATAACGGCTAACCACCAGTGCCAGCAGCACCGGTGCGCCATAGGCCAGTAACAGCAGGTTGAAGACAGGCGTTTCGCCAATCACCCAGCTGGTCCACCAGGGATTATGAGCCACAACCGCCACCAGGTAACTTAACCCGGCCATGGCCAGCAAAATCCACGCAAACAGCCGATACAGCCAGGCCAGAGTCTCGCTGGCTCGGGCGCGAATCACATAGACCACACTCACAGAGCCCCAGAGCAGCGTATTGATAGCTGCCTCGGTCAGGCTGTAGTCCCGAACAAAGATGTCACCGTCGTACAGCGCAAAACGCAGGGCCACCCCCATAAACAAAACAACCAGGTGCAACGACGCACCCTCCAGCCACGGGCGAATAGCACCGCTGCGCCCGGCCAGCCAGGTTGCCGCTACCGCAAAGCCGGCAGCACCGACGTAGGTCAGCAGCGTCCAGTGGCTGGCCGCCTGATAGTTGTCCAGCCAGGGATTAAAGGTCAGCCGAGCCACCACAACGGCCAGCACCAGTTTTAACAGCCAGTACAGCTCCGATGCCTGATATCGGCGGGCCAGCCACACCAGGCTGACAAACTGCGCTGCCAGCGCCAAGGTAAGCGAGGCTTCCTGCAGCCACATGACCACCGCCAGAGAGTAACTGGCGTGTGCTGCCAGCAGGGCCCAGACCAACCCGGCACGCCACTCACTGCGCTGCTCCAGCCGCCAGGCCAGAGCGCCATAAACACCACCAGCGAACAAGGAAACCAGGGCCCAGGCGCCAGACGCTTCGCCTGCCGGCACCAACAACAACCAACCCAGCAGCAACCAGATAACCGGTGCCAGCATCACCAGTGAGGCCCAGCGCCTGAGCTGCAATTGCTGTCGCCACTGCCAGAGCCCGGACATCAGGGTAATGACGGCGGCCAGCATCAAGTAAGTGAGGAATATTCCGTGCTGCTCTTCGGCGAGGGTAAGCAGCAAAATCGCCCCGGAGCCTTTTGCCGCAAACCCGAGCCAACCCGCGACCGTTACCAATACCGTCGCCCAGGGCAGATACCAGAGTACCCCGCGACCGGCGGGCGCCAGAATGGCCACCGGCAGCATAAACAGCCAGGCCAGAAACAGCGGCTCTGAAGCCGGTTGCTGGTAAATGGACACAGCCCAGGCTGCCAGCAGGGCAATCAATGCTTCACGACGACGCTCTCCGGAAAGACTGACGTCACCGAGCCACATGGAAAACAGCACAAACAACGCCGAAAGGTAGCCCGCAGTCGCCAGCATTGCGGCCGAGCCCATACCCGCCAATAACCACCATCCCAGAGCGCCCAGCAGCGTGCCATACCAGAGCCAGTCACGGTAAACGCGCCGCATCAACAACATGGAGCTTAGGGTAATCAGAAAGCTGTAGCTCAGCACGAACAGGACGCTGCCGCCTTCGCCACCCACCAGCAAAGGCACCACATAGGCGCCAAACAGCCCCATCACGGCCAGTAACGGGCCGTGTATCAAAGCCAGCGCCATGGTCGCCAGAGAGACGACTGCCAGCAGTATCAACCCGGTAACGGGGCCGATAAGCTCATAATGGCGGACACCCGCCAGCAAGGCTGCATAAAGGGTAATACTGCCACCACCGGCCAGAGCTGCGAACACCTGGTCGGTGCCCGTATGGCGCCGGCGCAGATATTCCGCACCGGCATGCAGTGCCAGGCCACTCAACAGAGCCAGCGCAAATTGCTGAACCGGGCCAATCAGGCCTGCGCTGATGGAATGGCTGACCATGAAAATTCCGGCCAGGCTTACACTCAGGCCACCCAGCCAAACCATCCAGTTTGCTTTCAGGGCGTTGATCAGCCGGGTTTCAAGGGAAAGTTGCCGGGGTTGCGGCGGCGGTGTAGGAGTAGCCTGGGGAGGATTTTCTTCCGGAACAACCTGAGATTCTGCTTGTGCAGGATAAACGGGCGCAGCCGCAGGCGCCTGCTCGGGTGCCAGGTCTGCCGTTGCTTGCGCAAATTCTCCGAAAGCATTCCCGCTCTTGAGGGCGGCAAGCTCCTGCCTAAGAGTTGCGACTTCACGGCTCAGCGCTTCAACACGGGAGGCGTGCCGGTCACGCTGGCGAAACGCCAGAAAGCCCAGCAGCGAACCGACAGGCACCAGCAGGGCCGCGCCGGCCACAAGGATAATAAAAATGAATTCCAAACGACGATTCCTTGTCTACTGAAAAAATCAGGGCTGAACCCGGCCCGACTCCGGAACCAGGCAATTCATCATGGTAATCGAAACATCCCGGAAAACTGCTTCTGATGTCACGTTGTCCGGAAAGTTATCGTAAATCGCCCTTCGGCAGGTGGAGGTACGGGACTCCGCCCGCTCCACGCAGTCATCAAACCGTTCTCCGCTACCCCCGGTTGCCTGGGCGCAGACTTCCGGAATCTGTGTAACAGCCCAGTCCACCACGTCACTGCGCTTGGCCGGGCTGGCAGCCAGGTTGGTGTACCTGGCCGGGTCCTCAGGGGCTGGCTCGTCCTGCATCTGATCCCACAGCACATACAGCAACGCACCAGCCACCAGTACAACCGTTACGGCAGGAAACCTCATCCCGCCTGCCCTTGCAGCCACTGGCTGATCTGGGCTTCACTCATGGCACCGCAGTTGCCACCGGCGGCAAGTTTATCAACAGGCACCCGGTTTGCCTTATGGCAGTGGGGACACACCACAAGTTTGGTTTCGACGGACATACGCATTCCTCTTGTCAGCTTCTTCCGTGAGAATCTGGGTTACCCGGGGGAAAATCAAGCGGCCTTGCCACAAATGTTACGCACATAATCTGTGGATAACTTTGTTAACAGGCTAAGGATACCCCAGCTACAACCGCTAACGGCGGGGGCCGGGGCAATGTGACTGTAAAATGACCGGTGTTACTGGATGGTGTACTGAATAATCACGGATGCCAGCAAAAAAGGTTCCTAACCTTCCTTCAGCTGTTGCATAAACTGTTCTATTTCCGATTCTATTTCGGCCAGGCGCTGCTGCCACTCGGCTTTGTAGGCGGCAAATTCCTCACCTAACTCACCCAGCTGCAACTGGGTCTTTGCGGCCACAACGGTGCTTTCGGCCAATGCCTGAAGGTCCGCGTCTTCCAGTTTTTGCTGCTGCGCTTCAAGCTGGATAACGGCCTCATTCAGCGTGCGCCGGTCTTTCGAAGAGGCCGAAGGATTGGCTTTCAGCGCCTCTCGCAATGACCGGGACCAGGCTTCCATTTGTTGTCCCAGCTGCTCACCATACTCTGCTGCCAGGCCCGAGAATTCACTGCTCATCTGTGTGGCCTGCTGCTGAAGCTCCTGCCCCATCAGCTGAAGTTCCTGTGCCAGCTCATCGGATTGCTGTGCCCAGCGGGCTTTAAGATCCTCGCCCAGCTTTTCCAGCTCGCCAACCAGGCTGCCCCACACCGGGCCGTCTTCCAGGGCGTCGCCGGTGCGGTAGTAGTCCACCAGCCATTCATCCCCCTTGCGCACCAGGTAGGTGACGGTTTCAACCGCCTCATCACGCCCCTCTAGCCCGCTCAGGGTAGTGGTTACCCGGGCAACCTGCTCATCAATGACAACCCGGCCCCAGGCTACCTGCACGTTCTGCCAGTTCTGGCCAAAGCTGTCGAACGCAGCCTCGTCGACCAGTGTGGAGTAGTCGCTGGCATCGCCCGCATCGCCTTCAAGAACCGCCTGCCAGAAGGCTCCAGAAACTTCCTGCGGAGATTCCGGGCCTGAGCAGCCAGCCAGCAAGGCCGCGCTGGCGGCCAGCAATGTCATCAGAAATGTCTTCAACATGGTAAAACGTCTCTTGCTTCAGGTTATAGCCGTTATCCTACACCAATCGGGGCCACGGCTACCGGCACGCGCCGCTGCCGGTAGCCTGGAAACTGACGTGATGTGATAGGGTAAGCGTAACGAAATCAGGAACCTCTTGTGCATGCGCATTCGAATTACTCACCAGCGAATTACCATCGCCCTGCAACTGATACTCCTGACCGAAGCCGTGTTTGCGGTGCTCGGCCAACGTTGGTTTACCGCCTTTCTGACCAGCATGATCATTGCCATTACCTTTTTCCCGGTGTTGTTTGAACGGCGTTTCCGCATCCACATTCCACCGGAACTGCAACTGGCTGCCATCGGGTTTGTCTTCGCGTCCCTGTTTCTGGGCGAAATTCGCGACTACTACACCCGCTTCTGGTGGTGGGACATGGCCCTGCACACCACTTCGGGCTTCCTGCTAGGCATCCTCGGTTTTTTGCTGGTGCATATCATGAACGAAACCGAGAAGCTCCAGATGCACCTGAAGCCGGGCTTTGTTGCCCTCTTTGCCTTCATGTTTGCTCTGGGCATTGGGGCCCTGTGGGAGATCTTCGAATTCACCATGGATTCATTATTCGGGATGAACATGCAAAAGCCGATGCTGGGGGATCCATCCGGGCTGACCGATACCATGTGGGACCTGATTGTGGATGCCATTGGTGCCCTGATCATTTCGACCCTGGGCTGGCGTTACCTGAAAAATCCGAACCAGGCCTCGTTCCTGGAGCGCTGGATTGATGCCTTTATCGAACGTAACCCCCGCTTTTTTCGACGCTGAGGAAGCCCATGCTGAAAATCTCCAACGCCGTTGAACTGGCAGACTGGGAAATCGAGATCACCCAGATACGCGCCCAGGGCGCGGGCGGGCAGAACGTCAACAAGGTTGCCTCTGCCGTTCACCTCCGGTTCGATATCCAGAACTCCAGCCTGCCGCCGTTCTACAAGGAACGGCTGATGGCGTTGTCTGACCAGCGAATCAGCAAAGACGGCATCATCGTGATCAAGGCGCAGTCTTTCCGCACCCTGGAGCTGAACAAGGATGATGCCCTTCAGCGCCTGAAAGAGCTGATTCAGGAAGCGGTAAAGCAACAGAAAGCCCGCCGCCCCACCAAGCCAACCAAGGGCTCTCAACGTCGGCGTGTGGACAGCAAAACCAAAAAAGGCAAAACCAAGGCGCTCAGGGGAAAAGTTCAACTTTGATATCCCCAGTTACCCACAAACTCTGTGGATAACTTTGTTAGGAACGAAAGGATAGGCGGTGTAAACCGTGTAACCCCAAGGGCTGGCGGTATGCGTAGGTTATTTGATCAACCTGATCACCCCGGTGCCTGAGTGATCAATTTATCCACAGCAGAGCAGCGAAAAAAGATGGCACTGCCCTACTACCTCGGTTGTCCCCAGTGGCAAGATCCGAACTGGAACAACCAGCTGCCACCCGGCGGCACTCCCCTGGCGCGCTATGCCCGGGTGTTCAACACCGTTGAGGGCAACACCACCTTCTACGCCAGCCCCAGCCGGGATCAGTGTCTGCAATGGCGGCAGCAGGTGCCGGACAGCTTCCGCTTCCTGTTCAAACTGCCCCGAGCCATCACCCACGAACGCTTTCTCACCGGCGTGGGCGATGAGCTGGATACTTTTCTATCGCTGATTGTGCCGCTAAACGATGTGCTGGGCCCCATGTTGCTGCAGCTACCCGCCGGCTTTGGCCCTCAGCGGCTAGACCAGCTCTGGCATTTCCTGGATACCGCACCCGAGTTTCTTCACTGGACTGTAGAAGTCCGCCACCCGGCATTTTTCGCCAAGGGTGACGAAGAACGGGCATTGAACCAGGGTTTGCGGGCCCGAAAGCTGGCAAGGGTGGTTCTTGATAGCCGGGCGTTGTTCTCGGCAACGCCCGACTGTGAATCAACCATCGATGCCCAGCGCAAGAAGCCCCGCGTTCCGGTGCACATCCTGCCCAGCGACGCGGCGCCGGTGATTCGCTACATCGGCCACCCCGACCTGGAAACCAACCGAACCTTTCTTGCGCCCTGGGTAGATCGCGTGGCTGCCTGGATGGAGGCTGGCATTCAGCCCTATGTATTCATGCACATGCCCGACAACGGCCATGCGGTGGAGCTGGCTGCGTTGTGGACCGAATTGCTGCGGGAGAAGCTTCCAGAGCTGGAAGCACTGCCGGTAGAGCTAACTACGCCGCAGATCGGGTTGTTCTAGAATTCAACCCTGCACCAATTTGGATAGGGCTCGGTGATCCCGCACCAATTCCATGCATAAACCGCAGTCCCGGGGCTCCGCAACCCAAGAAATTGTGCAATGTGCACAATGAGTACCCGGAGCTTGCACGCTTTTACCTGCCCGGATCCAGAAATGGCATGAAGGTTGCGACCGCTTGTCGTGATGACTAACGATACGGAGAAATCACCATGACTACTCAGGCGACCCCGCAAGAGCAGGACTACCCCCTAAGCCCGGTGCCCATGGATCAACGCAAAAGCGTCTGGTCCATGGGGCTGGTACTGCTGGGCTTCACCTTTTTCACCGCTACCATGTGGGCCGGCGGCACCGTTGGTGTGGCCTTTGATTTTTCCACCATGCTGATGGTACTCGCAGCAGGTAACCTGCTACTGGGAATCTATGCCGCTGTACTGGGCTACATTGCAGCCAGGAGTGGTCTCAACACCGCCCTTATGAGCCGCTTCACCTTTGGAGAAATGGGCAGCAAGCTGTCGGATATCATCCTTGGCTTCACCCAGATTGGCTGGTACGCCTGGGGCACCGCCACCATGGCCATACTGTTAGTGAAACTGACCGGCATGCCGGAGAGCCTGACCACCCCGCTGATGGTCCTGTTCGGGTTCGGTTTCTGCGTCACGGCCTTTATCGGCTATCGCGGCCTTGAGTGGCTGTCCCGGGTGGCCGTGCCCGCCATGATTATTCTGGTAGCCGTCAGCATGACCATGGCCACCTCGGATGCCGGCGGGCTGGCCGGTTTACTGGCGATCACTCCATCCAGTGAGATGACGGTTGCGGCGGCTATTACCCTGGTGTTCGGCACCTTTGTCAGTGGCGGTACACAGGCCACCAACTGGACCCGCTTCGCCAAATCCGGAAAGACTGCCGTCATCGCCACGCTACTGGCGTTTTTCCTGGGCAACGGCCTGATGACCCTGATCGGCGCCTTCGGTGCCCTGGTTTATCAACAGGCCGACATTGTCGATATCATGGTCGCGCAGGGGCTGGCAACACTGGGCATTCTGATGCTGTTCCTGAACCTCTGGACCACCCAGGACAACACCGTCTATAACTTTGCTGTCGCAGGCTGCAACCTGGTCCGTACCCGCCGCCGCAAACTGGTCACCATTGTCGGGGCCGGCATCGGCACCGTCCTGGCGGTCATGGGCATGTACCAGTGGCTGATTCCATTTCTTGTCCTGCTGGGCACCTTTATCCCGCCCATCGGCGGCGTGATCATGGCCAGCTACTTTGTCGGCTATAAACGCCAGTACCCGAACCTGGCCACAACAACACTGCCCGCGTTCAACGTACCCGGCCTTGCCGCTTACGCGATTGGCTCCGCAGCAGCCTACACCTCGCCCTGGATTGCGCCGATTGTCGGTGTGTTGGTGGCCGCATTCAGCTACAGCGTGGTGCTAGTGGTTTCCCAGGCGGTGCTGGAACGCCGGGCCATGGTGATGGGAACCGCATAAATGGCCCTACAGTGCATCGATGTACCCAAGCTCCCGGGGCTGAGCACCATCCGGATCCGGGGTGGCGATGCCGCCGCCGGCAATCCGGTACGCTGGCCCTACCTCGCTGAAAACCGCTCCTTCAAGGACTGGGTCAAAGGTGGTGAACTGGTGTTTGTCACCGGCATCAGCCGGCATCGCAGCCCCCAGAACCTGGCCGAATGTCTGTACGAAGGCAAAGCTTGCAACATCGCCGGGCTGGTCGTTCTCACAGGAGATGCGTACATTGGCCAGTTACCGAACAGTCTGTGCCAACTGGCCGACGATCTGGCACTTCCATTGTTTGAACAGCCCTATTCCCTGCCCATGGTCGAAGTGACTGAAATCATCGGCAGGGCGATTGTCCGGGCTGAGCACACAAACGGTGGAAACGTTGATACCGAACTTCTCGCTGGTTCAGCAGACCTGTTAGAGGCCTGGGTCAGCTGTCGCGGCAATCAGAGCGCCATGGCAGAAACCCTCAGCTGCCACCGGAACACCGTTCGCAACCGGATGAACCAACTATCCGATGGCCTGGCCAGTGACGCCGACAGCTCAGACAATTTCAAAGCACTGCTCATGGCCCACCTGCTGTTTAACCCTGAATCGCAGGTGCGCCAACACCAGGAGATAAAATGACCGAACAACTGAACGCAATCATAAACGCCCGCCTTCCGCGCAAGGATGGACTGTACAAACTCACCATTGCCGGCGGGCGTTTCACCAACATTCTCCCGATGCCAGGGCCCGCCGCCGCTGGGGACAACGAACTGGATGCCGCCGGCAACCTGGTTACGCCGGCCTTTGTCGAACCCCACATCCACCTGGATGCTGCCATGACCGCCGGTGAACCCCGCTGGAACCAGAGCGGCACTCTGTTTGAAGGCATTGAGTGCTGGGCCGAGCGCAAAGCCATGCTGTCCCATGAAGATGTGATCAAACGGGCCACCGAAACCCTTAAGCTGTTTGCCACCCACGGTATCCAGTACGTGCGCACCCATGTGGATGTAACCGACCCAAGCCTGACGGCCCTCAAGGCCATGCTGGAAGTGCGAGAACAGACCGCCGGATTGGTGGATCTGCAAATTGTCGCTTTTCCACAGGAAGGCATCCTGTCCTTCAAGAATGGCCGCGAGCTGATGGAAGAGGCGGTGCGCCTGGGTGCCGATGTGGTAGGCGGCATCCCCCACTTCGAGTTCACCCGGGATTACGGCGCCGAGTCTGTGCGCTGGCTGATGGAGCTGGCCCACAAGAACGACCGGCTGGTGGATGTCCATTGCGATGAAATTGACGACCCGGAATCCCGGTTCCTGGAAGTGCTTGCCGCTGAAGCCCTGCGCCTGGATTATGGATCCCGGGTAACCGCCAGCCACACCTGTGCCATGGGCTCTTACAACGATGCCTACTGCAGCCGGCTGTTCCGCTTGCTGAAAAAATCCGGCCTTCGGTTCCTATCCATGCCCACCGAAAGCCTGCACCTGCAAGGCCGTTTCGATGGCTACCCTAAGCGCCGCGGCCTGACCCGCGTACCGGAACTACTGGACGCCGGCCTGAAAGTCGCCTTCGGCCAGGACTCCATTCGCGACCCTTGGTATCCCATCGGCAATGGCAACATGCTGCGCACCCTGGACGTCGGCCTGCACGCCTGCCATATGTTGGGCATGAGCCAGATCGAAAAATCGCTGGAGCTCATCACCGATAACGGCGCCGCCGCGCTGGACCTTCAGGACTACGGCATTGAAGAAGGACTACCGGCCCGGTGTATCGTGCAGCAGGGACAAACCCCCTATGAAGTTTTGATGGGACAGCAACCCGTGCTGGCGTCTGTCCGGGACGGGAAATTGCTGATCAAGAGGGATATGATGAAATATGAAACTGACTTGAGCCTTTGAAGGCGGAAACGCGTTATGCCAAGGCTGTTTTTCGGACTGGAGATACCCGAGGCCGTCAAGGCGAGCCTCCTGCAGATGAAAACACAGGTAGCCGGGGCTCGCTGGCAAAGCCGTGGACAACTGCACCTGACCCTGGCATTCCTCGGCCAGGTCGAAGAGCCGCAGGTGGCTCTGGCCTGCGACCTGGCAAGAGGCGTTACCCGTGCCCCCTTTGAACTCAATGTGCAGGGACTGGGTTGCTTCGGTTCCCCGGAGAGCCCGAAAATTCTCTGGGCTGGAGTATCGCCGGAAGACCAACTTCGGGAGTTCCAACAAAACCTCGCAAACCGACTCACCAACAACGGGTTTACGCTAAAAAACCCAAGCTTCAAACCTCACATAACAATCAGTCGATTCCGCCCACCGACCGGTTCGGTGGCGTCACTGCTTGGGGGCCACAGGAACACTTCATTCGGCACCATGCCGGTCAAGGACTTCGTGCTGTTCGAAAGCACACCCGGTGCAAGTGGCTCGGTGTATACGGTACTTGAGCGGTTTGTATTGCCGACCCATACCGATTGACGCATTACAGCTGTTCAAGATATTTGAGCCCGGAGAGCTGGTTCATCTGCTGCTGAATCCAGACCACCCGTTCCTGCACATAAGCTGTGGGTGCCGTTACGCTCAACACTTTTGGATTGGGTAGCACGGCGGCCAAACGGGCAGCCTGGGTCTGGGATAATTTGCGGGCAGGTTTGCCGAAGTAGATCTCGCTGGCGGCCTCTACTCCGTAGATTCCGGGCCCGAATTCCGCAATATTCAGGTAAACCTCCAGCACCCGTTCCTTTGGCCACAGGCCATCAATCCCCAGTGCCAGCACGGCTTCAAGCGCCTTGCGAACAAAGCTGCGACCATTCCAGAGAAACAGGTTCTTGGCGGTTTGCTGGGTAATGGTGCTGGCGCCCCGCAAGCCCTCTCCGGCCTTGTACTCGGATACCGCCTTGCGGATGGCCTCGAAATCCACCCCGGCATGATAGGGGAAGCGCTGGTCTTCACTGGCTACCACGGCCAGCGGCATCCAGGGTGACATCTCCGCCATGAGCACCCATTCCTGCCGAAGCGGCTCTGGCGCAGTGCCAAGTTGATAAGCCAGCATAAAGGCGGAGGTAGGCGGGTTCACAAACCGGAACAAAAGGATGGTCAGAAAAACCAGGGCCACAACAGCCCCGAATGCCATGGCTAGAAGGCGGAGGGATTTACGAATGAAAGACCTTTTGGCCATAGCCGGAACCTGTCGTACTCGGTTGAACATGTTTCAAACAGACATTACATGTTAGCCGACACGACAGGCCTTGGCGGTTACGATATGGAAAGCCTTAACGCGCAGGAATAAACCGGCCGTAGCCCATTTCCCGGCCGAACTCCGGCACCAGTTGCTCGTCGTCCAGCGCCAGCTTGCCGTTGATCAGCACAGTTTTCACAATGCCCGGGTTACGGTTAACCAGCCGCTGCAAACCAAAGTTCTCCATCTCGCCCCAGTGCACCTGTTCCAGGTTCTGGTCAAACCCTGAAGGGTCGAGCACCACCACATCGGCCCTGTCTCCCTCCCGGATTTTGCCCGCGTCGATACCAAACCAGTCAGCCTGATCACCGGTCAGCCGATGCACGGCCTGCTCCAGGGTCATCACCGGGTCGCCTTCTTCAATGGACTCGTGCACCAGCTTGAGCATGCGTAGCGGCAGGTTGTAGAACGCCATATTGCGGATGTGGGCACCGGCATCGCTGAAAGTAATCAATGACCGCGGGTCTTTGACGATGCGCTTGAGCACATGCTTCCGATGATTTCCCACGGTGGTGTACCAGCGGATTTTCTTGCCGAACTCCACCACCAGGTCGAGGAACAGATCCACCACATGAACACCGCGGGCTCTGGCGACTTCCTCGAAGTTTTTGCCGATCAGGGACTGATCAGGGCAATCGATGATCATGGCGTCACCAAAATCCCGCTGCCACACCCGGGGGCTCAGCTTTTCGCCGTAGAACTTACGGAACTTACGCCGGTACGCTTCATCCTTCAAAAGCTGATTGCGCTCAACCGCGTCTTTCAGGTCCAAAGCCATCTCGCCGGCGCCAAACTCTTCAAAGAACACCACATCAATACCGTCTGCATACACAGTGAATGGCGTAGGCAGCACCTGCCAGCGGAAATCACCACGTAAGGCGTTGGCAAAGAACGAAGTCAGCCGGGTGAGATTGGTGAGGTATGCGCTGCCCTTGAGGTCCATCTGGCTGATCAGGGTGGTTTTCAGGGGCCGGCGCAGCCAACCCAGGCATTCACGCACATACTGCAGAATCTGCAAGGGGGTGGCGGCGTTCGGCGCTCCCTGATGCACCCGATTGTACTGCCGCACCAGCTTGTTCAGCCGTGCCACCTCTTTCCACTTGGCGTAGGTACTGGGCAGGCTTTTCGACCATTCCCGGTCGCCGTCCACCTTGTCCCATTTCAGGCACATGGTTGAAAGCCCGAGGAAGCCTTCATCCAGCGCTTCTTGAAGCAACCGCTCCATGGCTTGCATTTCTTCCTCGCTGGGCTGGACCGCAAGGTCCGTCGCCCGGCTCAACCCCATCACCCCCACCCTCAAATCGCTATGGCCCAGAAAGCTGACCACATTCGGGCCCAGAGGCACCTGCTTGATGTGCTCCACCCATTGTTTAGGGGTAGACCAGGTTTTATGGGCCTTCAGAATGGGTAGTATCCGCTCCCGGGGAACGGTTTCTACGCGGGTGAAGATGTCCGATGCGTCCTCGTAATCACTGCAGATCATGCTCAATGAGCAGCTGCCCACCAGCACGGTGGTCACGCCATGGCGAACAGATTCCGACAGGCTCGGGCTGACCAGCAATTCGGCATCGTAATGGGTATGGGTGTCCAGAAAACCGGGGGTTACCCACTTGCCGGTGGCATCAATTACGCGCTCGGCTTCGGCATGAGGAATAGGGGCAGCAGTAACCTTGGCGATATGGCCCCCTTTGATTGCCAGGTTACGAATGGCAGAAGGCGCTCCAGTGCCGTCGAAATAGCGGCCGCCTTCAATAATGAAATCGTACCGGTCCATAGTCACTTTCCTATTTTTTATGTTGTTATTGTCAGGGCATCGGACTGATAGCAACAGACCCGATTTCTACCTTGCTCCTTAGCCTTGTAAAGTGCTTTATCTGCTCGATCTACGGCGCATTCGACCGATTCCACCAGCGCATTCACTTCTGCAATTCCCAAACTTACGGTGACCTGAATCACCTCACCACCTTCAACGACGACGGTCTCGCCCGCAACCGCTTCACGTATCCTCTCAGCGCAACGTCGAGCTTCCGCGAGGTCGGCATCAGGTAGAAGAAGCACAAATTCCTCACCACCAAAACGCGCCACCAGATCACGGGACCGACTGTGCTTCTTAAAAATAGCCGAAATCTTCGTCAGCACCTGATCCCCTATACTGTGACCATGAGTATCGTTAACGGCTTTGAAGAAGTCGACATCGACAGCAATCACCGACAACGGCTCCCCAGTCGACTTTGCTTTCTCTAGCAGATACCCCGCTTCGGCCAGGAAGTAGCGGCGATTATAGAGTCGCGTCAACGGGTCAGTAGCTGCCTGCTTCTTCAGTTCATCTTGCCTGGATCGAACATCCTCCAAAATCTTTATCCGGTACGAAATAATAAACGCCAGCGTGAGCGCCTCCAGCACAATGCCTATACCAACGCCATGACTGCTGATATAACCCGGTTCAATCAACCCCTTGTAGTAAAGCACCGCAAAGCCGTTGAAAACCACGAAGAACGTGTGGCCAACGAGAAAGAATTTCACCAACGGATGGCCTTTGCGAAACAGTGAAATACTGACCGAGAAAGTTACCACCATCATCAATGCTGCCAGACTGCTGGCGGGCTTCAACGCTGCCGAAATATCAAAAATCCCATAGGCAAAGGTAACAGCCAGCAACGCCAACATAACCTGCAGGAAACGGTGCTCCGTAGGGTAGTGCTGCCGGGTCTCGAATATGGCCATCATAAATAGCAGCAGAAAAACCGGCATGGTGATCAGCGACAGATTCAATATGAAGACTGAATCGCCGTATGCGGAGAAGGATTTGGCAATCAAGCCGTACGATAAGGCGATCCACACCAACCCCGAGATAAGGTACAGCGAATAGAGAATGTTCTCTTTCTTGCTGGTAGCGAAGTACAAAAGGCCGTTATAAAACACCAGAGCAATCATCATTCCGACCAACAGGGCAATATCCAGATGACCGCCTACCAGAGCCCGACGGGAATGCTCGTCATCGAATATCTCCAGAGAAAACCACTGGTGTGAATAGACATGACTACGAACATAGAGCACCGTGGTTTCTCCTGACGGCACTCGAAAAGGGTAAACAACGGTACCCTGATACATCAGGGGAGCATCGGAGGCATTGTTGAGGTCTATCGAGGCGCGGTCAGTCAGTGTATGCGAGCGCTCTTCATAGATATCAATAGCACGCACATGATACGCCTTGGGGAGGTGCAGGAAGAGCTCACGCTCCTGCTCTGCGGCGTTGAATACCGCAACCCGGTACCAGGTTACCGTCGCCTTTGTTCCTAATGTGGTTGTACTGGTTGTTGGCTGGAAGGGTTGTTGGCGCACCGACGAAAAGTCCAGCGACCGGGAGTCATCCGTAAAGTACTCTACGGTGAAATCCGTCAAACGTACCTCGGCCTGGGCAATGTCCAACGTTGGCATTGCATGCACGACAATGCTCACCATCCATAGAACCAGGAAATACAAAGCAGCACGGAACGATACCATCGGTGGAGTCCTTATGCCCACGGAAAGCCGGAAGTGTAGCCGCCATACTCACAAAATGGAAAGTCGCTACCCATAATGCTGCTATCCATAAAGCGGCTGAATGTCTCGAGCCTCTTTAGCGTTGCCCTTTGCCGGGCTTGGGTGGGTAGTTTTGCCATGCCACCTCCAGAGACTACTTTCCGAATGATTGCCGGCTACTTGGTCATATGCCCGACATAGGCGGCGACAAAGGCGGTTTCCTGAAAGGCCTTCAAGCCGGTTTCAGCAAACGGAATGGGTAACGGGTTCGAAGCCAGTGTGGATTTAATCAGGGAAGACGGCAGCAACCGGACTTCCGGCTCGTTTCCGGCCATCAGTTGAATGGTCGCCTCCAGCTTGAAGCTGATGGCCCCGCCGGCGAACTTGCCCTTGGGCATCCGTTCCTTGATTGCCACACAACCAACCTCGTGTTCAGCCATCAGGCCCGCGAATTCAACCTGAAACTGTTTCAGGTCTTCGCGAGTATGGTTTTTGCGCAGCGACAGCTTGCGAACCTTACACTCCGGCAGGCTGAATTGCCCGCGGTCGAGATTCAGCAAACACACCACCGCATCGCTGCCGGTCAGTTCAACGCCACATACAATCATTTTAGTTTCCTTAACCTGTCGCTGTTAAACCAGCCGGGCATTCATGCTGTTGAGGGCGAGCCGCCGGGCCTGGTCTTCTGTCATACCCAGGCTGTCCCGCAGCGCGGTGAAGTTCTCCAGCACATAGCCACCGAAATACGCCGGGTCATCCGAGTTCACGGTCACATTCAAACCGCATTCCAGCAGCTCAAGAATGTTGTGCTGCGCCATATCCGGAAACACGCACAACTTTATGTTAGACAGCGGGCAAACCGTTAACGGAACCTGCTCGTCCGCCAGCCTGTCGAGCAAGTCGGGATCTTCGGCCGCACGAACGCCGTGGTCAATCCGGTTGACCTTGAGCAGGTCCAGAGCCTGCCAGATATACTCCGGCGGCCCTTCCTCGCCGGCATGGGCAACCGCCAGAAAGCCCTCGGCCCGGGCCTTGGCAAACACCCGCTCGAACTTGCTGGGCGGATGCCCCTTCTCGGAGCTGTCCAGCCCTACGGCAAAGAACTGATCCCGAAAAGGCATGGCCTGCTGCAAGGTCTGAAAGGCTTCCTCTTCCGACAGATGGCGAAGAAAGCTCAGAATCAGCCCACCGGCTATTCCCAGCTGTGCACGGCCGTCACGCAGTGCGGTGCTGATGCCTGTGATGGCGGCTTCGAAGGGAATACCACGTTCGGTATGGGTTTGCGGATCAAAGAAAGGCTCAACGTGCACCACGCCCTGGGCATGGCATTTCTGCAGATAGGCCCAGGTAAGGTCATAGAAATCCTGCTCCGTGCGCAGAACGTTCGCACCCTGATAATACAGGTCCAGGAATTCCTGAAGGTTGTTGAAAGAATAAGCCTGCCGCAGTGCCTCTACATCGGCCCACGGCAGTTCAATATTGTTGCGCCGGGCAAGTGCAAACATCAGTTCCGGTTCAAGGGCACCCTCAAGGTGCAGGTGCAGCTCTGCTTTCGGCAAGGCTGTGAGCCAGGCATCATCCATAGTGATCTCCGGAGATTCAGGGAGGTGATCAGAACGCCATGAGTTCTTGCAGGTCCCGCTTGAGCTCATCCGGGGAGGTAATCCACAGCTCGCCCTGCCCACCGGGGAAGACGCCCACGTCCAGGCCATCGCGACTCAGGCCGGTTACCCACTTCCGGAAGAAATCCGGCAAGGAAACCGCTTTGGGAGAGAGATCGCCGGAGTCTTTGGCGTAGTCAGCAGCAAATTCTGAACCAGGCCAGACCGGCAGGTAAGCCACGCCCTCTTCGTCGGAAACAATTTTCAGAAACTGGTTATCAGCATTGACCAGAATCCAGATTTCCCGCTCTTCAACAACGGCATCCAGGAAGTAATCGTATCGCTCCTCGCCGTCCATCTCGAGAATCTGCGCCAAGGGGTTATCGCTCATGAAGGCTCCATAAAATAACGCCACCGCCTGAAACGGCGGTGCTAAAACCGAAGCCTATCATGAATTCTGCCGAGGCAGCCCTGCTTACCCGGGAGTTAACTCCCGATCACCACGCTGCCGCTGCCGATGGTTACACCACCGCAAGACACGGCGCTGCCGGTGACGGCCGCCGGGATACCATTAATCAGCACAGTAGCAGAACCCGCCGCTACGGCGCGGGGATGAGGCGGATGCTTGGGCTTGGAGTGCGGTGCCAGGGGATCGCCCACACGGGCGACAGGCTTACCATCAACCAGAACATCGGGGGAACCGGCAATCACCGGGGTGGGCGGAAACCCTTCATGGTCTGTGCCCAGGTCGCCCAACAAAACCACATTCTTACTCATTCCTTTGCTCCTTCAATCCGTGACGGAGAGTGTCCATAATTTTCTGACCTCACGGGTACCGTTGCAGTACCCGTGAAGCTGCAATGCTAAACACAAATTCGGCAATAACCAAGCCTTAACCGGCCAGCGCAGCCCGCACCATCTTGCTCAGCTGTCCCATATCCACCCGACCGGTTACCTGGGGGCGCAACTCGTTCATTACATTGCCCATGTCCTGCATGCCCTTGGCACCAGTGGAGCTGATGGCCGCACGAATCAAACTTTCAAGCTCTTCTTCGCTGAGAGCAGCGGGCATGAACTCTTCAATAATGGCCATTTCTGCCCGTTCTTTGTCCGCCAGCTCACCACGACCCGCTTCCTCATACTGGCTGGCCGCATCACGGCGCTGCTTGAGCATTTTATCCAGCACTTTCAGAACGTCGTCGTCGCCAAGCTCACGGCGCTCGTCAATCTCGATCTGCTTCACCGCCGCCTGGGCCATGCGCAGTGTAACAAGCCGGTCCTTCTCCTTGTTGCGCATGGCATCTTTTACAGCGTTGCCAAGCTGTTCTTTTAGAGATGATTCCGCCATGGTGAGCTCCTGTTCTGTCAGTTGTGGAAGGCGCACATAATATCAAAGAACCGGCGACAAGCGGCGTATCGAACGCTTCCCGGCTGCTTTGATTAGTGGCCGCTATCAGCCACAGCACTTTTTGAATTTTTTGCCACTGCCACAACTGCAGGGATCATTCCTGGACGGTGCTTTCGTTGTGGTAATGGTTTCAACCTTGTTCAAGAGTACGGTCAGCTCAGCGATGGACTCAACTGCGCCGTCACGGGCATCCACCGTGATATTCGCAAAAAGACCAGCCTCGGCCACCAGGGCTTCAACTTCTTGCTTCCGCGCCTCACTGGTGACAACCAGTGTTAACGGGTACTTCTTGCTGCCACTTTTCTGACTGGCCTTGGTTTTGAAGCCGCCATATGTAGTGTGATGCTGACGTGCGTCCTGCCGGCCCTTGTAGAAAAATTTGTCTGACATGCTGACATCCTGAGAAATGGAAAAGTGCCCGGTGCCACCAGGAGTGCTGGCGACGGCTGGCCGACGACGTTTTAGCATGCTTGCTGCATTGGTGATATAGGCAGAAGCAGAAATCAGCAGGCCGACAAAAACGGGGCTGTCTCGGTTTCCCGAACTTTTATTAAGTTGTAGTCGCCCCCATATTGGTTAGCATCATGCTATTGCCCACCCACCATCAGGACACCCTTATGAGCGCAATTCTCAAACAGTTTCTTCTTGTTTCAAGCATCTACCTGCTGGCCCCAGCCGCTAGTGCCTTCAGCCTGAACGATGCTCTCGCCACCGGCACACAAGCACTTTCGTCCACAACGGAAGTCACTGGCGAAGCCCAGCAATTGGTGGGCCAGCTCCAGAATGACCTTGGTGTAACCAAGACCCAGGCCGTTGGCGGCACCGGAGCCCTGTTGCAGCTTGCACAGAATCAGCTGGGTACAGACGCCATGAGCAGTCTGACCAGCGAAGCTTCCGGCCTGTCCAGCCTGCTGGGCGGCGGTGGCGGGCTGGGTGAAAGCCTGCTGTCCAACGTGACTTCTATGGACGGTGTTCAGACCGCATTCTCGGCCCTTGGCATGGACGCAGGCATGATCCAGCAGTTTGTGCCGATTGTGATGGGATTCCTGGGTAACCAGGGAGTGGGCTCGTCGTTGCTGGGACAGCTGCAAAGCTTATGGGCACCAGCGCCGTAAGCTGAGTTCTGCCGGGGGTGCTCTGAACACCCCCGGATATAACTACTTACTCGTTTTTAAAAAATTTCCTATCTAATGCCCATTAATTAGCGTACTGTCTCTCTTGTTGGAAAGATTTAGCAAAGCATTTCACGAATCAGACCTTTTGTGTTGCAAAACCTCTTGTCCTGTTTTTGATCCTGCCAGTTTTTTATTTCCCGCATACCGCTGACCAAGGGTCACAACGATCTATCGGCAGCAACTTATTGATTAAAATCAGGATAATTATTATGTCTACTATTAAAGGCAACGTTAAGTTCTTCAACGAAGCAAAAGGTTTTGGCTTTATTACTCGTGAAGGCGGTGCAGACGTATTCGTTCACTACAGCTCTATTCAGGGTGGCGGATTCAAGACTCTGGCCGAAGGCCAGGAAGTTGAATTCACAGTGACCGACGGCCAGAAAGGCCCGCAGGCAGAGAACGTTATTGGTCTGTAATTAACAGATAATATACGTAATGAAAAAAGGCAGCCTCGGCTGCCTTTTTTATTGATCCTACCCGGAAAACAGTAACGTTACGGCTTGCTCGGGTTATTGCCGGATCATCAATTGCTCTTCAGGTTAATCTGCTTAGGGCCAGCAGTGGTCAGCTGCCCACTCTTACCTTTTCCCACATGTTCAACACGCCCGCCAGACTTCAAAAAGGCCGCTGTCTGCGCCTCAATCTCGGCGGAAGTCAAAGTCGATTTTACGGCTTTCTTGCTCATTATATTATCCACGTTAAGTCTTGGCATATTCGCCGGGTTCGCAAGCGCAGTATAACTGAAACAGGAAATAATTGCTGAGATACTGACTTATACACCAACGTGTTATAAAGTTTTCAGACCCTGCGCAGAAAAACTGGATTCGATGACCACTAACCTGCCCTACTCCCAGGCTTGTGAGAACAACAAAGCCCCCATCCTCGAGAAACTCCGAGAGATCTTTAATACGGCGGGGAAAGTACTGGAGGTGGGCACAGGCACCGGACAGCACGCGGTGCATTTCGCGACGACGATGCCTCACCTGCAGTGGCAACCGACCGATCATCCGGACGCTGTGGACAGTTGTCGCGCCCGCCTTGAGCAAGCCGCGCTGCCCAACATCCTGCCGGTGATTGAACTGGACGTAGGTGCGGCTCCCTGGCCCGTCGAAACCTTCACCTGGGCGTTTTCCGCAAACACCGCCCACATCATGGCGTGGACTGAAGTCGGACAGATGTTTCGCGGTATTGGCGAGCGCCTGCCCGAGGGCGGCGCCTTTTGCCTGTATGGGCCTTTTAACAATCAGGGCCGGTATACCAGTGAAAGCAACCGACAGTTTGATCAATACCTGAAAGCCCGCGCGCCCCACATGGGCATCCGGGACCTGGAAGATCTGAGGGCCCTTGCGGAATCGGTGGGTCTCACTCTGGCGGAGAACCATGCCATGCCGGCAAACAACCAATTGCTGGTGTTCAGGCGACTATCTTGAGTGTCAGTTACGTTCCTTCAAGACCCCGTAAATGCTGCGAATAGCGGGATCCTCTGGCGCGCCAGATTCAATTACATCTTCCAGAAGTTCCAGAACCCGCTTTTCATCATTACTTCGGAAACTCGGCCAGAACACATAGGGAACAACATCCGGATTCCGGATATAGAAAAGTGCGGCTTCTTCCGGCTTGGCAGTATCGCCCCGAAGGCCTACGGTAAACCGCTGCCCCTCGCTGTCCACAAGAATAACGACCAGCGACTTTTCCGACTCCACTTGCCGAACCTCACCAACGGTGACCGGAGCCTCAAGGCCAGGTACGGAAGTGATGTAATACTGAACACCGACAAACCCCAGAAGGACAACTAACAGCACCGACAGGGCGATTGATTTCATCATGGACACAGCCTGAAAAGGTCGACTTGGATCTCTGAGAGATTTAAACGCAGGCCAGTATAACCGCCTCACGCCTCATTCGCTTTCCGATACTGCCCCTGATAATCAAACACCCGCTCCTGTACCTGCCAGTAGTGCTTGTGCTTGCGGGCAATCACGAAATCAGGCGATGGTAACAAGACCTGACTCTCAAACACTTCATCCATACTGCCGAACGTTTTCGGAGCCTGGCCATTGGCAACCCTTCTGCCAAAAAGTTTGTTGAACACGGTACGCTGGGCCGGCTTTGTGAAGTCGAACGACTCCTTCAACTCTTCCCCATCTTCGCCATGGTAAGTCAGCCGCAGCCTGGAACCTTCAGCACTTAATGAAATCCCGGCGCAACGAATCACCATGGCATCCTTGAGTCTCAGGGCATCCCGTAGCTGATCATCCGGGTCGATAATGGCCTGCTGGCAGTGCCCACAGTTACGGGCGGCTATATCATTCTCTCCGCCGCAGTGGGGGCACTCCTTGAAGCGGAAACGGTAATCGCACTGCTGGGCGCACGCTCCATCCCCGTCCGCAGGCTCCAGCAGCCCCTGACAACGGCGGCCGTAATGCTCGATCACCCGGCCATCACGGTCGGTTTTGCCCCAGAAGATGTTGGCAAAGCCACAGCCGGGGCAGAACACCTGCACTGGCTCACTGTCGGGATTGGGTTTTGGCTCGCCCACTTCCGGATGATGCAGGTTTACATGATTACCGGCGTAATCAATTACCAGGCAATCCTGCTTGCCTTCGTCCAGGCGAAGACCGCGACCCACCATCTGCTGGTACAGGCTGACCGACTGGGTTGGCCGAAGAATGGCGATCAAATCCACATGGGGCGCATCAAAGCCGGTCGTGAGCACAGACACGTTTACCAGGTACTTCAACTGCCGCTGTTTGAATTGCTGAATCAGCAAATCCCGATCTTTCAGATCGGTGCCACCGGTCACCAGGGCGGTTTCACGCTCCGGCAGATAGCCGGTAATCTCCCGCGCATGCTCCACCGTCGCCGCAAAGATCATCACGCCCTTGCGCTCAGCGGCCATGTCCACCACCTGTTCGATGATGGCGCGGGTCACCCGCTTGTGCTTGCTCAGCAGCTGGTTGACGTCCTTCTCGGCATACTCGCCAAAGCGGTCCTGCGTGAGGGCGGAGAAATCGTATTGCGCCACCGCCGCGTTAACCAGCTCGGGCTTTGTCAGATAGCCCCTATTAATCATGTAGCTTAACGGCAGCTCGTAAATGCAATGCTGGAAGGGCTTGTCCTGATCTTCACCGGAGCCGCGCACAAAGCCCCGGTAGTGATAGCGATAAATCCAGCCCATGGCCAGGCGATAAGGCGTGGCGGTAAGCCCGAGGACTTTCAGGGAATCGTTCTGCTGCCGCAGCAGCTCGATGATACGTTGATACTGGCTGGTTTCCTCACCGCTGACCCGATGGCACTCATCGATAATGACCAGCGAATATTCATCCCGGAACTGCTCCAGGTTCGCCGCGACCGACTGCACACTGGCAAAAGTCACCTGATGCCGGTTTTCCTTGCGCTTCAGCCCGGCCGAGAAAATGCCGCCCGTTAAACCATAGCTCTCATACTTGGCGTGATTCTGCTCCACCAGTTCCTTTACGTGGGTCAGCACCAGAATCTTTCGCCGGGCAAGCCGGGCCAGCTCGGCAATGACCAGACTCTTCCCGGCGCCGGTGGGCAACACAATGACCGCAGACTCATCCGATCTGCGGAAGTGGTCAAGCGTGGCGTCGACGGCTTCCTGTTGGTAGGGGCGGAGTTTGAAAGGCAAGGTCATGGTCGAGCATCAGATCGTTTGGAGATGGGCAAGGCGAACATAGTAACAAAAACGATGGCCGTCACCCGCGCACGGGCATCGCCGCCCAGAATACTGTATGAATATACAGAATTTATGTTAAGCTGCCCACTTATCAACGGTCTTACCAACCATCATTACCCCGGAGGCGATGGCATACCATGGGCGTAAAAGCACTTTATTATTCCGAGAGGGACGGACTGGACATGGCACTGAAAAACCCGGACAAAATGCTGTTTTCGTCCAAAGCTGAAGCCGATGCCCGGGACAAAATCCTCGAACTTTCCGAAGAGGTCGCCGCCTTCCTGCAACGCAAGGTCAGCGGGCTGTCAGAGGAACTGGCCGAACAATGCGCACTGGCCGTTGCGGAAGAAAAAGAACTGTTCAGCCGGGCACTGAAAAAGCCGGAACTATTGAACGAAGCCGCCGCAGCCGAGTAAAACCCGACCCGGCGTTTCCGTGACCATCAGCCTTAGTTAATGATGATGCCCGCCCGGGCCATGAACGTGGCCATGGGCAATCTCGTCAGCATCCGCTGCACGTACCTCGATAATCTCGATATCAAAGGTGAGGGTTTTGCCGGCCATCGGGTGGTTGGTATCCACATCCGCGAACTTGAGCCCGACCTTGGCGACGACCACATGGCGCCGGCCATGCTCTGTTTGCACCTGGGCGACCATGCCCGGTTTCCAGTGCTTTGCACCTATCAGATGCTTGACCGGTACGCGCTGAATGGCGTCTGGCCTGCGAGCGCCATAGGCCTGGTCCGGTGACACCGTTACACTGAAGGTATCACCTGCCTCGCGCCCTTCCAGAGCCTCTTCCAGCCCCCGGATAATACCGCCGTGGCCATGCAGGTAGGCGTTCGGCTCTCCGCCACGGGAATTTTCAACTTCATTGCCCTGCTCATCTCTCACGATGTAGTGAAACAGGACCACTTGATTCTTTTCGATTGGCATAGCGTTCTCTGCAATGATTAAAGGCACTCATTAAATGACCTGAACTCAGGCCCGGCTTTCAACGCCCGGCTCGAATCGCTCCTGCAGCCAGGCCTTGATGTCATCAGATTCGTAAAGCCACTGCTCACTGCCATCCTCCTGACAAATCTTCAGGCAAGGCACTTTGACCTGACCACCGCCAGCCTCCAGCGCGGCACGATGCTGCGGGTCGTGCTGGGCATCGCGGGTTTCAATGTTCAGCCCCAGCCGGGCGATTTCCTTACGCACCTTGATGCAGAATGGGCAAGCTTTGAACTGGTAAAGGGCAAGGCTTTTGCTGGCCTCGTCAACGCTGGCTTGCTGTTCAGCACTGCGAGTTACACCCTTGGGTGTGCTGAGCTTTTCGCTGAGCAGCATGAACGGCGTCAGGACAAGACGCAGGGCGCGGAAAAAATAACGAATAATGATTCTCATGGGTAACACTCAGATTCCGGATTAAAGGTAACCTACCGGGTGCCGGCACTTTGGCTTGATTTGCGAACTATAAATTCGGGGGAGAGGATACCATTTCCCCGGTTGACCCGGTAATGCCCACTGAAAGGAGTTCCCGATGAAGCTGATGATCCTTGGCGCAACCGGCGCCGTCGGCAGCCAGGTGCTGAACCAGGCAAGTAAAGATAGCTGGTTTGAAACCATCGTGGCGCCCACTCGCCGGCCGCTGGCGACCCCGGGGCAAGTCCATAACCCGGTCACTCCGTTCGATTTGCCGCTGCCGCCAGCCGACTGGTGGGCAGTCGATGCCGTTATCTGCTGCCTAGGCACCACGCTCAAACAAGCCGGCTCAAAACAAGCCTTCTACCGTGTTGATCACGACCTGGTGATCGCCTGTGCCGAACAGGCCAGGGCAGCGGGGGCCAGGGTGTTTGTGCTGAATTCGTCGCTCGGAGCGAACGAGAAAAGCCGGAGTTTTTATCTCCAAACTAAGGGCGAGGTGGAATCAGCCGTGGCCCGGATGGGCTTTGAGCGCGTGGTACTGGCAAGGCCGTCGCTGATCGACGCTGAACGAGAAGAAAGCCGGCCCGCCGAAAAACTGGGGTTGATGGCCAGCCGCCTGCTGGCACCCGTTATCCCGAAGCGCTATCGCCCGGTCAGAGCCGACACCATCGCTGCCGCGCTTTTGCGCGAAGTCACGGGGGAGCCTGGCGTGAGTTACCTGGATAACTCTGCCATGACTTTGATGTCAAAAGATCATCCATGATCACTGGCCCGCACATCACAAAAGCCCATTTGAGCAGAACGAAAGTTTCCCAGGATGACTGTCGCTCTGGCACTGCCGGGGCAGCCCCTCATCCTGCCAAGTAAACCGGGATTGCCAACTACGTTACACACAAAAGCTGTGGATAACTTTGTTGGGAACCTCGGGTTAACCACCTCTAAGCCTTGAGCAGCAAGGGTTCGCGGAAACTGGTTCAAAAATGGGCTATGCGGGGATGATCAATGCCGTGCTTTATGAAAACATCGGCAACGGCCTGCGCTCGGGCATCCGGATTGGCTTTGAGAAGGTTGCCGATTTCGATGGCACAGGCTTGCTCTTTTGGGTCGGTGTTTTGCTTGCTGCGCCAGATCAGGAAAGCGACGATGGCGGCGAACAGTCCGATGATCAAAAACTCCATGGCGTAGCACCTTACGGTAGAGCCAATAAGTACAAGGCTGAACGACAGCCCCATAAAGCGACTCCCGGATGAGAAATATGAGCGCTGAGCAGAAGCTTCCGTGCGATCTATTGCGGCACAGAGCTGGTTAAGCTTGAATCAGGTTACCTTCAAACTCTCCAGGAAATCCAGCTCACAGCGGATGACTTCGCTAAACACGGGCTCAAAGTAGGGTTCAAAATGATTGGCTTTCACCGTTGCCACCCTGATGTGGGGGTTATTCGCCCTGCGGACAGACGACTCGACAAAGGGGGCAACCGTATCTTCGGTCGCTCCCAGCAACAAGGTCGGTACTCTCAAATTTTTCAGTAGCTTGAACGGGCGGTAGGGGCCCATGGTCATCAACGAACGGGCAGCAACACGATTATCGTACTTGCGCCCGATACTGTCTTCGGCAATTTTCATTGCCTTGCTCGCATCATCCCGGTCCATTGAAGAAAAGGCTCCGGGTTCACTCAAAACCGGTATGTAGAAAGGTCGGCCTGGTTTGATCATATCGACCAGACTGCAGAGAGCGAACTGCATCAAACGCAACAGTGGCACTGCTCGTACCGCCGCCATGCCATCCAGCATAGGAACCTGAGCGATGACCCCCGCCAGCTCAGGGTGATCAGCGGCCAGCTCTACGGCGTGGCCACCGCCGAATGACGAGCCCCAAACCACGATTCGAGCAAGATCAACGCCCGGTTGGGACTTCAGAAACGCCAGGGCCGCATCGGCGTCCCACATGCGCTGGCGGGCAGAAATGGTCTGCCGCGGCAGCCCCGCGCTATCCCCCCACCCCCGATAGTCGAAGGTCATGACCAGATATCCGGCCCGGGTGAACTCTTCGTAGAATGAAACCGTCAGTGCGTCCTGAATACCACCCCAGCCATGAAGCATCAGGATAGCTGGCGTGGATTTGCGGCTGGCACCCACAGGCCAGTGGAGTGTGGCTGCGCACCAGACACCCCTGGAATAAAAGCCGGTTCGCTCACTCTCGCACGTAAGATCTTTGGGGCTGTATCTCAGTGTTTCCATCATCGTCCTCTCCGGGTAGACTCATCTTGTATGGCGTTCAAGATGCAATCCTACCAATCTTGAATACCGCTCAAGAATGTCTCGAGAGACCTCAGGAGCTGGCGCATTGGCCAAGAACAAACGCAACATCGACCTGGACGTAAAAAAGAAAGAACTGGAAGAGACAGCGGCACGGCTGTTCATGGAAGACGGCTTCGAAGCCACGTCCATGAACCGTATAAGCCGCGCACTGGGAGTGGCGCCCAATACCCTCTACTGGTACTACGCAAGCAAGGATGAACTTCTGGTCGGGGTGCTCAACCGGCTGTTATCAGACACCCTGAAACAGATCCCATCGGTTACAGGCAAGCCCCTCAAGGAGCAGATGGGCTGGGCTTTACAGCAGTTTGAGCAAAGCCGTGCCCTTATGACCACAGTGCACAGCAGGCTGAACCAGTCACCCGTAATTCATGACTGGCATGAGCAGTTTCACAGCTTTGTAGAAACCCTGGTGGTCCGTTCACTGAAAGCCAACGGGATCGGCGATCAGCGGGCCGGCACATTGGCGACCATGGCGATCTTTCTCATCGAAGGGTTACTCGCGCATCCCCACAGTGAAAAGCAGCGCACCGATATTCTGGAATGGTTTGCCCAACACACAGCGGCGGATCAGGAATGATGCCAGTTACAGTGATGCCCTAGTCAAAGAACACGGGGAAACTCGACAGCGGTCACGTCCGCCACAACCCGCCAACCGAGATGAGTAGGCTCCCTCCGGATTCAATCGACTATTGAGGGCACTCGCTAGCCGAAAGCCCCCAGATACCAACCTGAAAAGAGAAACGGAAAGATTAGAGCCAACACCTACGATCAACGCTAAATCGGTCAACTGCTCCTCAATCATGAATAGCCTCTCTCAAGATTTCGCCCATGCGCTCCCCGACCATTCCCCAATACCGTCAACAACGCCGCCAAACACTACTCACAAAATCAGGCCCACTATTAACAATACCGTAAAGCAAACGTACAAAAACACCGGAGGCAGCACCGCCCATAAAATCAGTCGAACAGGCAATTGCGTTGATATATCACCAATTTTCGCCGCTGATCGATTGAGCCGGCTTGAGGGGGAAGACCGAAGCACGAGAAACGAAAACACATAGCCACTTCTCATTAATCGGCCCAAGGGATCGTTACCCCAGATTTTTCTGTGTTCCAGTGCAGAGGTGCCGGGGCGTGAAATTTTCTCCTCGATTATCGACACTCGCGAAAACGCCAAGGTGAGAATTACGAATAGTGAAACCAATCCCAAACCAAGAGCGCCAGCCCGAGGCCGTCATTGTACTCACCTTAGCTGGCTATCCTTGCTGCCCCGCCGATTAAAACCGCGTGAAGTCGATTGCTGCTTCTCAAGCGCGGACTGGCAGGCAATGCAAAGCCGCACACCCGGAATGGCCTTGCGGCGAGCTTCAGGAATCGCCCGGTCACACTCCTCACAATAGCGCGCACTCTCACCACCACCAAGCTGGCTCCGTGCCCGCTGCACTTCGTCGTCAACACTCGCGTCTATCTGATCCTGAACTGCG
Organism: Marinobacter sp. ES-1; assembly: GCF_000475255.1. Taxonomy (NCBI): domain Bacteria; kingdom Pseudomonadati; phylum Pseudomonadota; class Gammaproteobacteria; order Pseudomonadales; family Marinobacteraceae; genus Marinobacter; species Marinobacter sp. ES-1. The sequence goes on along the minus strand of NZ_AXBV01000025.1, from coordinate 10,032 downwards.
CCATCCCGTGACCAACCACCAGCCATAGCGTTCTCCGATCAACAAATGAGTAGATCAAGCCTAGGGAACCAGAGGGTAAGCCGCCCTCACCTGCCCCATCACAATCCGGGCATCTTCCGGCTTCAAGCCATGCTTTCGCAACTGCGGCATCACCATCGCGCCCACAGCCTTACACCGAGATTGATCAATGCCGTACTTTTGGAACACATCGGCAATGGCCTGCGGTTGGGCATCCGGATTGGTTTTTAGCAGCTTGCCAATGTCGATGGCACAGGCCTGCTCTTCAGGGGCGGTGTTCTGTTTACTACGCCAGATCAGGACAGCCACGATGGCAGCGAAAACACCGATGATCAGAAACTTCATACTACGACACCTTTGTCCCGGTTTTTCCTAGCGAATACCCTGCGATTGCAGCCACTGACTGATCTGGGCCTGATTCATGGCGCCACTCTGGCGCGCCACCTCCCGGCCGTTCTGGAACAGAATCAGGGTCGGTATGCTGCGAATCGCAAACTGACCGGCCGGCCCGGGGGCTTGTTCCGTATTCAGCTTGGCAAAACGCACTTTCCCGCGCCAGGCCTTCGCGGCCTGCTCGAACTGGGGCGCCATCATTTTGCACGGGCCACACCAGCTGGCCCAGAAATCCACTAACACGGGCAGATCGCTGCGCCCGGTATGGGTAGCAAAGCTCTGCTCCGTTAGCTCCAGAACCTGATCCGGCCAAAGCGGTTGTTTGCAGGCGCCACAGTTGCCGCCGGAAGACAACTTGTCGGCCGGTACGCGATTCACTTTGTGGCAATGGGGACATACCAGGTGTCGAATGTCAGTCATGATGAACAGGCCTCTGATTGGCTGATGGTAGAAATAATCAGGGCAGGAGAAGAGAAATCAAGCGGCACGAAAAATCGCATCTCACGAACACGCATCAACCGCTTTCCGCTACTATCAAAGTAAGTCGGTGTCAGAGGCTCAACCGCCATGGGACTGTCGATAAAACAGTCGGAATTTACAGCCCCGGCGCCAGGCGGTCTCAATGTGTTTCGGTTTTCCGAAGTTTATTTATAGGAATGCGCCCCAATCTATTAGGTTGCATTTCAAATAAACCATCAGAGGGAATCTTGATGACACAGATTATCGAACAGTTTCTCGAAGTTTCGAGCACTTACCTGCTATCACCCTGCGACAGTGACTGCTGCCACAAATCCGCCGCCTGATCTGGTTGCCCCTGAAACCACAGGGTAATGCCAGGCAACGGCCAGAGTGCTGCCCCCCTCGTTTAAAAAAGCTTACCCCCTTATGTAACGAGTGGGTTCTCCGTAAAAAGGCATAGGAATCACAGCGGCCAACCCTCAGGCAAGGCCACCATCAACCCCAGGAGTGTTAACCGTGATTGTTCGCGAACGCCCCGGGCCACTCCGGCTGATGCTGGCCTGGAAAGGGTCTGTTGTCCCCCACATTCTGCCGCACATTCTGCTTACGGGAATGTTTGCAGCCGCGGTTACCTGGGTTTCGCGCCACCACTACCTCGACGGCATGGTCGGCTACACACTTCTGCCGTTCACGATCATGGGCATCGCCCTGTCCATCTTTTTAAGCGTGCGCAACACCGCCACCTACGACCGCTGGTGGGAAGCCAGAAAACACTGGGGGCATATGGTGTACGAATTTCGCAGCCTGGCGCGGACTGGCACCATTTACCTGAGCCCGGAGCGACGCCGGGAGCTTCTGACCCGATGCCTCGCTCACGCTCACCTGCTGCGCGGCCAGTTGCGGGGAGAAGATGTACGGTCTGATCTGCCCGGGTCACTGGCACCCGAACTCATTGACCAGGCCCTGAGCACACGCAACCCCGCCGCCTTCATCCTGCACCGGGCCGGAGACGTACTCGCCGAAGCCCACAAGGCGGGCGATTTGGATTCTGTAGCAACCGCGGCCTTAGACCAGCACCTTCATGGCCTCGCGGGCATTCAGGCGGCCTCGGAACGCATTGCCCTCACCCCGTTGCCCTTTGCCTACACCCTGCTGGCTCACCGCACGGCGTATGTGTTCTGCTACCTGCTCCCGTTCGGTCTGGTAGGCGTCGCAGGCTGGTTTACGCCGGTGTTCACCGCCATCGTGGCCTACACGTTTTTCGGGCTGGATCGCCTGTCTGAACAGCTTGAGTTTCCCTTTGGCCGACACACCAACGACCTGCCGCTGGATGCCATCTGCCGCATTCATGAAATCAGTGTTGCCGAAGCCCTGGGCGACCCGGCACCCGAACCGCTGCAGCCGGTCAAATACCAGTTGCAGTAAGGGCCCGGTGGTTACAACGGCATGCGCCCGGTTCGCTCCAGCCGCTCGCTCACCCATTTGTGATACAGCTTTGCCAGCGCTGGCCGAATTACCGGCAAACCAATCAGCCAGGCAAGCGGTTTCAGTAGCCAGACTCGCGACATCAACAGGATATAGGCATCCAGTTCCCGGTGGATGTTGCCCTGGCCATCTTCCACATGGAGCTCCTGAAGCGCGGCTTGCGGGTCTATACCGCGTTCCTTCAACTCCTCATCACGGCCGGTGATATCCACCCACTCCACCGATTCGCCGGTCCTGCCCGCGAGTCGTTCATAGAGCCTGCGATCCTTTACACAGCTCGGGCAGGCGCCATCGTAGAACACGCGAAGCTGATCGCCTGGTGCCGTCATCGCTATCCCCCCTGTTTGCCTCGCATTCATCTAACTACACGATAAAGCACTGCGTGGCTCCCGTTAACCCTTCGGATCTCAGGCATAACCCGCCAGAGGCTGTACCATCGCCCTGAAATTCCAGGCCCGTTTCGATCATTGTCTGGCTCACATGCTTTTTGTTCGTGAGTCTCAGATAGCTCATTGCTAATGGATGACGCCTCTATTCAGCCAGCAAACATCAGCACCACACCAAGCCCGTAGAGCACCAGGAATTCGGTCCAGAGACGGCTCAATGATGGCAAGGTCGGCGCCAGAAGCAGAAGTGCCAGGAGCCCGATCAGCAGCCCGTTCTGCATCATGTTCGGCACCGAGGCCGCCGCGTGTTCCAGATTTGCACGACGGTAGACCATATCGGCAATAGCCAGGAAAAAGGTCTGTACCGCGATGCCCCCGAGAGCATTACTGACAGCCAACTCCGGGTGCCCACGATAGGCTGCTGTTACCGAGAGCACCGAACCACTGAGGGACGTCGCTGCTCCCAGAAGCACGGCTCCAGCGGTTGCCTCACCCAGCCCGGTCCGGTCGGCGAGCTGGTCGACCACCCGTGTGATGCGTGTGCCCGCAATCGCAATGACCAGCGCACAGACGCTGAAAACCACGATGCTCTGTGACAGCGTCCAGCTGTCCAGATCCATGATCGGCACTGTCATCCTCCTGTTGCCTCTGAAGCCTACCGCGCAACCAACGCGAAACGCGCGTCAGCGGACCGTGCGCGTGGCCGGGTAGATAAGCGCTGCTTTAGTGAAACAAGCCCGCTTCGCGCCCATAGTGGCGAGATCCAGTGCCACCGTACAACCCTTGGCTGGGGTTTCCCACCGGTACCACCGTTATCCCATCCCTAGACAGCAAACCCATGCATTGGCATATTATGCCAATGCAACGCTGACAGGATGACTCTCATGGCGACGAGAAACATAGTGCTCACGGACCATCAATCCCAGGTAGTCGATCACCTGGTTGCCTCGGGCCGTTATCAAAATGCGAGTGAGGTACTTAGAGCCGGCCTGAGAATGGTCGAAGAAGCCGAGTCCCGATACGTCACGAAAATGAATGACCTCAAAGGCGCCATCGATGCGGGCCAGGAAGACCTGGAGACTGGCAGAACCAGAACCTTCACGGGTGACGAGTTCGCTACGTACCTTTCTGAACGTGCAGAGCGAGCCATCAGGAAAAAACGGGATACCTGATTACGATGAAACCATGGAAGGTTATTCTCACGGACGCTGCTCTAGCGGATCTCGACGATATTCTCGAGACCACCCTTGAAGAATTCGGCACACTGCAGTTGAAACGATATACCGAGCAAATCGAGAGGGCGATCAGGGAACTTGAAGAAGCCGGAAACCTAGCACCACTCCTGAAACACAGGTCAGACATTCGGACCGGGGTCGCTATCTATCCGCTTGCAAGGAAGGGCAAACCCTCACCCCATAATTTTTATCTTAGGATGGAAGAAGATACGCACAATCAGTCCGTTATCATTCTTCGGGTTTTGCATCAAAGGATGGATCCGGAAGGGTACCTCTGACCACCGAACTATCTGATTGCTGCTAGCCAGAAGAATTAATAAGTCTGTCCCGGTTACGGTATCGGATTAAACCGGCAGTTCGATAATCTCACCAACCACGCCGTGTTCACTAACCTCCAACCGCCCTACCGTGATCGGCAGCTTGAAACGCCGAGGCCCGGCACCGCCGGGATTGAAATACAGCACATCGCCAACCCATTCATTACGGGGTTTATGGGAATGGCCGGCGATCACCACGCGGTAACGACCTTGCGGATCGAATTCTAGGGTTTTGACATCGTGAAGTATGTAAAAGGCGTGCCCGAGAAATTCCAGATCCTGAACATCAGGAAGCGTCGCTGCACGGCCTGCTGTATCGATATTGCCACGAATGGCAATCAGAGGAGCGATGGCCTCCAGTACTTCCAGAGCCTCCAGGGCTTCGGGGCGCATTTTGCTGTGGGTGTCTGCGATTACCCCGATTTGTATGTTTACGCCTCGTTCCGTCTCTCAGTCGACCTGCCTGGCCCGTGCACGTGGCCAGGCAGATAAGCGTTGCTATAGTAAAACAAGCCCGTCCCACTCCCATAGTGGCGATATCCAGTGCAAACGTACAACCCATGGCAGGAGTTTCCCGTGCCCACATACACCGTCACGGTTGCGAATCTGTCTCTGACGCCGCAGCAGAAATCACAGATCGCGGAGGCCATCACAGCGGCCCACAGCGCTCAAACCGCCGCTCCCCGGTTCTTTCTTTGCCCAGGTTGTGTTTTCGGCGGCCACCGAGGGCGATCACTTTGTGGGTGGCAGAGCGAATACCGCACCTCAGGTGTATGTGCACGGCCTAGTGCGGGAGGGCAGAAGCACTTAGATCAAACAGGCCCTGATGAGCCAGACGCTTGAACAAATCGCCCAAATAGTGGACGTCACAGCTGAAGATGTCTGGATTTATCTGCAGGACATTCAGGCCACCCAGATGGTCGAGTTTGGGCGGCTTTTGTCAGCATCGGGCGATGAAGCTTGGTGGGCAAAGGGATTGCCTTCTGCAAATCAAACAACCTAAATAATAGATCTGTACTAGTTCTCAAAGCGGCGGCTGAAAGCAATCCGCATTATGCTCCTTACTCATGGCAAGGTTGCCATGAAATTCGATATTTTCAAGTCTGTCACAAGCTCATCCTCTATTGCGGTTTATAACCGCCGCCAACTGATCTAAACGATTATGGTCTTTCATTAATCCAGTATAGAATATAGAAAGCCAATTATTTGGCGTATCATGGTCCTTATCCATATAATTTCTGTATTTCTCAAGAACAACTTTCAAATCAGCACCTTTGAAATCTTGCACGGACAACGGGAGAAGCAAACCCAGCTTATCATGAGGACGCTGACTTAAATCACTCCAATATTTTTCAAACCAACCTTGAGTTGCTTCGTTTTGAATTACTTCTTCAAGATGGAACTTTAAAATATCAATATTAGGATGCTTTTTATCTATAACTTCTATAGAAATTCTAGGTGCATAAAACTCTCCTTCAAACACAGATTGATACAATCGGTCTGTCAGAAAATCATCATAATATGGATGAATTACTCTTGCAGGAGATGCTGTGCCTTTAACAGCAGTCCCCCTTAACGAATTACAATTACAAGCTGGAACAAGATTTTTTGAAAAAAATGAGTACTCTGGGTAGTCATCTTTGGGAAGATAGTGATCTAAAGTACCATTACCGAAACCCCCACACATTGGGCAAAGGGTCGGTGATAAACTTCGACGATACTGTTTTATAAATTGCAAGCGACCTTTCGGAGGAGAGCCATAGTGAGTTCTTAATGCCTTCTTAAGATCGCCACTAATCGGCAATGGAACTATATTCCAAGGGTTTCCTCCGCTTTTATTATATAAATTGTATTGACTACGAAACTGAACATATTCATCCATCAAGCTTGGATAGCTCCCCAGACCTTCATTATTAGCTAGAAGCTGTAGCTCTTTAATATCATCAACAGCAGGAGGATCAATTCTCTTCATTATCTTCCTCCACGTTCAGCTTCCTTCGCAAGTACATCAAGACATCAGCGGACAGCTCCGATTCTAGCTCTCTTAACAATGAATTCCTAGCTTCAGGATTTTGTGGAAATCGATCTAGTATATCTTCAACTAACCCATTAGTAATTTCATCCTCAAAAACAAAATAAGAGATGGTTCCAACATCTGCACCAAATGTTTTAAGCCTAGGGTTTTGGATACTTACGCGACCATCGCCGTCGCCTTTAAATACCAGAACTTGGGTTCTAGGGACCTCTCGAACGAAATACGCAGAGTGTGTGGCAATAACAGCAACAGAGCCAGTGGATTTTAGTAATCGATCAAGGATTCGGACAAACTCTGATATAAAATTTGGGTGAAGGTGTGTTTCCGGTTCATCTAGTAGAACGAGGGTTCCATTTTCAACGAACAAACATGCTTGAACAACAAACTGAATAAATGACAATTGTCCACTGCTGAGAGGAAAAATGTCACCTTCTATGTAAATCGATGGGTTAGCATTGCTTACGACAGCACCTTGTACTTCTAATTTAGCCTGCTCTCCTCCACGGTTTAGCTTCAAAAGCGGCACGTAAAGTTTACCGTTGACTCTTAAAACATGATCAGCCGCAACTGAAATATCCTTTCTCAAAGGTATGACGACATTCCTAACATTAGAAAAAAATTGTATACTATCTTCAAACAATTTCCAGCGGTCGTTATTGCCAATAAGTTCCTCAGACCGAGCAAGCTGAACGCAGAGATCACAGAACCCCCTTGAGGCCTTTGCACTCGCACTCCTATTGAGCATTAATCGTCGATACTTAATTCTTTTGTTCTTGCGCTCAGGCGGGAAAGTATTGACTGTTTCCCCCGGCGTAGCAATGGCAAGCAAGCGGCTCACCATGGGCCTACCGTAGTTAGGATCAGAAAAACGCTGATCTCCTTTAACCAAAGACTTCGCTATTGTGTGGAGAGCTTGGCTTTTACCTAGACCATTTCGTCCAATTAGCACACTGATTCTTTTCGGCAGGATACTCTTAGTATCAAACCTCAAATTTAGATTGTGATTTTCTGGGAACCCTGCAAGATCATATGAAAGCTTAAGCTCAGTAGAAATTCTAGAAAAGCTTTCTCCCTCCAAACCATCAAGAAGTGTATCTGCATTATGGAACGCGAAAAAACGATCAGAGTCTCTCATGAAAGCTAAACTAAATACTTCCGTTTTTACTGCAGCATCGACGAGTTTAGTTCGTTTTGGAAAGCGCCGACAGGCAACCAAATCGTTTAAAGCTAGGAGAAGACTGTTTGCCTCTTCAGCTCCATGTTCATTTACAAAGTATCTATAATTCTTCATTCCTCCCTGTAGTGTAAAAAAATCAGGTAATTCGCTCGCCTCGAGCAATTCGACTTGATTTGATACCTGACCACTATCATCGACATTTTCATTACCTGACGTGAACCCGAGAAATACGCGGCCTTCTATTTCCCTTCGTCCGTCTCCAAAATAAATAATATATCGGTAGCTACACCTATATCTAAAATCATTCCAGCTATCATTCACTGGCGAAAAAATTATCGCCGGACACTTAACATCTGGAAACTTTATAGCATTCCCGCAAAAGTAGATATTAAAATCAGCCCCAACACTTCTTTCTATTCGACCGTCTTCCATTCAGAAAATTCCAATATTACCCTAATATTTTTAACAATAATTACCGACGTCCATATATCAATGAGGCCGAATAATTTGCTTTCTTCATAGATACGCTTGCCAGCCCTTTATAAATCAATCAAAATCTAAACTCAAAGATATCATTGACAGCGCCGAGGGCATTAACGACCCTGTAATAGGCGCGAGTTTGCAAGCGCTCCAATTAACCCATTTTATATAAATTTTAAGACATCGTTCGAAACCAATCTTTAACGGTCAGATGGAGACGGTCCACTTCATCTTCCGTGACGGGGCAACAATGAGCTATAGGACCACGCAGCAAATTCAGACTTCCCATTACCCGCTCGACAGCTCTGCGGCTGTTAAATATTGTTCCAAATATATCCCAGTTCCCAGTGATAATTACGGACAGCTCGCCGAACGTTGTATAGTCAATTTCGTTGTCTGATCGCCGGCTAATCCCACTATCTACTTCTTTCTGAGCGCGACTTTTGACATCGTCTCTAATTCTTTGTGCAATTCTCTCAGAGCTCCACCAGTTTGAGCCTTCCGCGTCAAATAGAACATCGACAAGTAATTTTCTGATAGATGTTTCTAGACAGTAAAACAGCTCATAGTGCTGCGACATATTTGCTGCTTCAGCACGAACTGCCTGCTCAAATTGAGGGTAAAAACGAGCTTCGTCGACAGTTGACTCACGGGCGTGGTGTCCGAGTTCGATATTATATTCGTTCTCGATACTCCGTATCTCATCTGAAATCAGACAACCAGTCATTCCGAACGCCCTGATATGATTGACGGCCTTCTTATTCATTACTATCACTCAGCAGATTCTCTTTGAGACTCTTGAAAATTGCATTGAAAACAGCAATATCTGAGGTCGCAGGAAGGTTTAGATTTATCGTATAACCAAGGTTCAAACCAATGCCTTGGTTATTGGAGGGAGGCAGCTGAACTTGGTAGCTTGCCGCTGGCTGACCATTCTGCGATTCTAAGTCGTTCATCTGTACAGCTTCTTCACTCGTCTCTGAAGCTGAGAAGTCAGCAAAGGATTTTATGTTTTTTATGCAGCTCGCTGTATAAGTGACAGTTGAGGAGTCATGTTCTTGACCCGTCACTTCAATAATCAATCCTTTGAGTTTTGCTTCGCTCAACTCATGAACATACTCGTTTCGTCGATAGAGCTCTGCGTAACCGTGCTTAAGCATTGCTGCAGCCGCTTCACCGCGTGTGGCTGGGTTTCTGAATTTTCGGTAGATTGCCGTTGGTGTCCCGTCGGCGCCAGCCATACCTACTTTCTTCAGATATGCCGCCATTTGATTCCCGGAACCACTAGGAATCTTCAAGATCTCCTTGACGAAGTCCTGGCTAATTCGATCAGGTGTTGCGGCCTTAGCAATTCCATTTAGTGCTTTTGTCACGTTTCCTGGGGCAGTCACATAAGGCAGGTTAGCCACTATTCATTTCTCCTTTTCATTGTCCTACATGATAGGAAGTCATAACGCCAATATTAAGCAGCCGCCTTGCCGGAGCACCGCGACGGTCCGGTGGAGGGCCGGAATGGACTTCCCCCCAATAAAGTGACCTCACTCCATAGATCGAGCAAATCGGCGTAATGGGCTGCCAATGACATAGTTTTACCTTCGCTCGATACATTGGCCACCTCAAGATCACCAAACACCTCTACTATAGCCTCGACTTCCCTTTCCTGAAGTGCTACGCGAAACAAATCAGTCTCTTCTCCACCTTCGTGCTTCTCAGGCTTTTCAATCGGGCCTTGTCAATGATCGCCTTCAGCTTATTCGCGATCCTTGGATACGCGGGACGAACCACATCAATGGTTTCTTCTATCACTGATCTGCCAAGCACATTCGCCGCCTTTGCTAACTCTATATTCAAACTGGTTCATAGTGGGCACTTAACGCCCGGCTCACGCGCCGGCTTGGAGCCTCGAAGCGGCGGAAAACCGGTCGCCGTGCAGCCGATTGTTAGAACTACTTACTTCTACTTTTGCCTCCATTACTATCTTTGACGAACCGCACCGGAGGCGGTGGCGGAGGTGGTGGCGGCTTTTGCTTACTAATTCGAAATAAAG
>NZ_AXBV01000024.1:0-46344 GCF_000475255.1 Marinobacter sp. ES-1 | reverse complement strand
CCCTGAAAAATCCTGCCCCGGTGTACGTCAGCCCCCAAAACCCGGAAGCCGCCGCAAATCCCCTATACCACAATTTAATGAACCGAACATGACCCCCACCTGTCCAACCCCGCAACTGTGAACTAAGCTCAAAACAAGCAGGCCGGAACGCACCGGACAACGTATACCTGCCAGAACCAACCCATTTAATTCAGCGCCAGACACACCGCCCGGAACGGCGGCGAAACAAAAACGGGGACATTGCGTGACGCTATAACAGACAAGAGAAAAGCGAGGGGCCATCTATGACCATTCTGCAGCACTTCAAAGACCGGTATGCCCAGACTCAGGAGGAAGAGTATTCCCTTGAGGAATACCTGGCAATCTGCAAACAGGACCCGACAGCATACGCCACCGCAGCCGAGCGGATGCTGATCGCCATCGGCGAACCCGAACTCATCGATACCTCCCGTGACTCTCGCCTGTCACGCATCTTCTCCAACAAAGTCATCAAGCGATACCCGGAATTCGATGAGTTTTACGGCATGGAAGAAGCCGTGGAAAACATCGTGTCCTTCTTCCGCCACGCCGCCCAGGGCCTGGAAGAAAAGAAACAGATCCTGTACCTGCTCGGCCCCGTTGGCGGCGGCAAATCCTCCCTGGCCGAGAAACTCAAAGCCCTGATGCAGAAAGTACCCTTCTACGCCATCAAGGGCTCACCGGTGAACGAAAGCCCGCTGGGCCTGTTTGACCCGGCCGAGGATGGCCCGATCCTGGAAGAAGAGTATGGCATCCCCGGCCGCTACCTGAAGAACATCATGTCGCCCTGGGCGGTCAAACGCCTGCACGAATTCGGCGGCGACATCAGCCAGTTCCGGGTAGTCAAACGCTACCCCTCGGTGCTCGACCAGATTGCCGTTTCCAAAACCGAACCCGGTGACGACAACAACCAGGACATCTCGGCGCTGGTGGGCAAGGTCAACATCCGCATGCTGGAAGACTTCTCCCAGGATGACCCGGATGCCTACAGCTTCAGCGGTGGCCTGTGCAAAGCCAACCAGGGGCTGATGGAGTTTGTGGAGATGTTCAAGGCACCGATCAAGGTGCTGCACCCGTTGCTGACCGCCACCCAGGAAGGCAACTACAACACCACCGAAGGCATGGGCTCGGTGCCCTTCGACGGCGTTATCCTGGCCCACTCCAACGAATCCGAGTGGCAGACCTTCCGCAACAACAAGCACAACGAAGCCTTCCTGGACCGGGTGTACATCGTCAAGGTGCCCTACTGTGTGCGGGTAAGCGAAGAGATCGAGATCTACCGCAAGCTGCTGAAGAACAGCTCCCTGGCAGGTGCGCCCTGCGCCCCGGACACGCTGGACATGCTGGCCCAGTTCTCTGTGCTGTCCCGCATCAAGGAGCCGGAAAACTCCAGCATCTTCTCCAAGATGAAGGTGTACGACGGCCAGAGCATCAAAGACACCGACCCCAAAGCCAAGTCCATCCAGGAGTACCGGGATGCGGCCGGAGTGATGGAAGGCATGGACGGCTTGTCTACCCGTTTCGCGTTCAAGATCCTGTCCAAGGTATTCAACTTCGACACCACCGAAGTGGCAGCCAACCCGGTGCACCTGCTGTACGTACTGGAAAAGCAGATCGAGCAGGAGCAATACCCGCCGGAAATCCAGGAAAAGTACCTGCGCTTCATCAAGGAATACCTGGCGCCCCACTACGTGCAGTTTATCGGCAAGGAAATCCAGACCGCCTACCTGGAAAGCTACAGCGAATACGGCCAGAACCTGTTCGACCGTTACGTGACCTATGCCGACCTGTGGATTCAGGACCAGGAATTCCGGGATCCGGAAACCGGGGAAATCCTGGACCGGGCCTCCATCAACGATGAACTGGAGAAGATCGAGAAACCGGCCGGTATTTCCAACCCGAAGGATTTCCGCAACGAAGTGGTCAACTTTGTCCTGCGGGCCCGGGCCAACAACCAGGGCCAGAACCCGAGCTGGCTCAGCTACGAGAAGCTGCGCAGCGTGATCGAGAAGAAGATGTTCTCGAACACCGAAGACCTGCTGCCGGTGATTTCCTTCAATCCGAAAGCCAGCCAGGAAGACCAGAAGAAGCACAAACAGTTTGTGGAACGCATGGTCGAACGTGGGTACACCGAGAAACAGGTCCGCTTGCTCGCCGAGTGGTATCTGCGTGTACGTAAGTCCCATTAACGGCCAGCGGGAGCAGACCCATGGGTATGACCCACATTGTCGACCGGCGCCTGAACGGCAAGAACAAGAGCGCAGTGAACCGGGAACGGTTCCTGCGCCGGTATCGCCATCACATCAAGAAAGCGGTGTCGGATGCCGTTCAGAAGCGCTCCATCACCGATATCGAGCGGGGTGAAAAAGTCAGCATCCCCGCCCGGGATATCGACGAACCCATTTTTCACCACGGCCCCGGTGGCCGGCGCGAGGTCGTTCACCCCGGCAACCAGGAATGGGTGGCCGGCGATACCATTGCCAAACCCCAGGGCGGTGGTGGTCAGGGCCAGGGTCAAGGCCAGGCCAGCCCGGATGGCGAGGGCATGGATGAGTTCGCGTTCCAGATTACCCAGGAAGAATTCCTGGAATTCCTCTTTGATGACCTGGAACTGCCCAACTTGGCCCGCAAGCAGCTTAAAGACACCGAAGCCTTCAGCTATGTCAGGGCCGGCTTTACCAGCCAGGGCGTTCCCGCCAAGCTGGACGTGGTGCGCTCCCTGCGGGGCGCCCATGCCCGGCGGCTGGGCCTGGGCGGCGCCCGCAAGAAGAAGATCAAGGACCTGGAAAAGCAGCTGGAAGCCCTGAAAAGCGCTCCGGATGACCTGGACCCGGCCTTCAGCCATGAAGACCAGATCAAGGTGCTGGAAGAGGAAATCGCGCGGCTGAAAGCCAACGTCAAACGCATTCCTTTCATTGACGAGATCGACCTGCGCTACAGGCAACACCTGAAGCAGCCCAAACCCGCCACCAGTGCGGTGATGTTCTGCCTGATGGATGTATCCGGTTCCATGACCCAGATGCACAAGGACATCGCCAAACGCTTCTTTATCCTGCTGTATCTGTTCCTGAAGAAAAACTACAAGAAAATCGAAGTGGTGTTTATCCGCCACCACACCAGCGCCAAGGAAGTGGACGAAGAAGAGTTCTTCTACAGCCGGGAAACCGGGGGCACCATTGTCTCCAGCGCCCTTAAACTGATGCACCGGATTGTCGAAGCCCGATACTCGCCAGCGGAATGGAACATTTATGCCGCCCAGGCGTCCGACGGCGACAACTGGAACGACGACTCCCCCATCTGCGGCAAATTGCTGTCTGAGCGAATCCTGCCACTGGTTCAGTACTACTCCTACATCGAAATCACGCCCCAGGATCACCAGATGCTCTGGTACGAATACGAGAAAATCATGGAGCAGTTTCCCCAGAGCTTCGCCATGCAGCAGATTGCCGATCCTGGCGACATTTACCCGGTCTTCCGACAGTTGTTCGAGAGGAAAGCGGCATGAGCAGCCTGATTGATCGCCCGAACGCACCGGAGAGCGAACAACCCAAGGCAGGTAAGCCCATTTCCACCAGTTCGGAATGGACCTTCGAACTGATCCAGAAATACGACGAGGAAATTGCCAAATGCGCCGCCGAGTTCGGACTGGACACTTACCCGAACCAGGTTGAAGTGATTACCGCCGAGCAGATGATGGATGCCTACAGCTCCGTCGGCATGCCGGTGGGCTATCATCACTGGTCCTTCGGCAAGCAGTTTCTGCAAACCTCCAAGGGCTATCAGCGGGGCCAGATGGGGCTGGCCTATGAGATTGTGATCAATTCCAATCCCTGTATCGCCTACCTGATGGAAGAGAACACCCTGCCCATGCAGGCCCTGGTGATTGCCCACGCCAGCTATGGCCACAACTCGTTCTTCAAGGGCAATTATCTGTTCCGTACCTGGACAGACGCCAGTGCCATCATCGATTACCTGGTGTTTGCCCGGCATTATGTGTCGGAGTGCGAGGAGCGACACGGCGTGGATGCCGTGGAAGAGATTCTCGACTCCTGCCACGCACTGATGAACTACGGTGTAGACCGCTACAAGCGCCCTGCCCCGATTTCGGCCGCCGAGGAGGCCCGCCGGCAAAAGGAGCGGGAAGAATACGAACAACGCCGCATCAACGATCTGTGGCGAACCATCCCCAAAGCAGAGGACGACGGGGACCCGGTTCGCCGCAGGCCCCGATACCCGGAGGAGCCTCAGGAAAACCTGTTGTACTTCATCGAGAAAAACGCGCCGTTGCTGGAAACCTGGCAGCGGGAACTGGTACGCATCGTGCGCAAGCTGGCCCAGTATTTCTATCCACAGCGCCAGACCCAGGTGATGAACGAAGGCTGGGCCACCTTCTGGCACTACACCCTGCTGCACCGGATGTATGAAAAGGGCCTGGTCACCGACGGCTTCATGCTGGAATTCCTGCAAAGCCACACGGCGGTGGTGTACCAGCCACCGTTCAACAGCCCCTGGTATTCCGGCATCAATCCTTACACCCTGGGCTTTTCCATTTTCACCGACCTGCGGCGGATCTGCGAGAACCCCACCGATGAAGACCGGGAATGGTTTCCGGACATCGCCGGCAAAGACTGGCTGGAAACCGTGCATTTCGCCATGCGCAACTTCAAGGACGAGAGTTTTATCCAGCAGTTCCTGTCGCCCAAGGTGATGCGCGATCTGAAACTGTTTGCCATCGAGAACGACGACCAGGAAGACCACTACACCGTCACCGCCATTCACGACGATCCGGGCTACCGGGTTCTCCGGGAAAAGCTGGCCCACCAGTACAACCTCAGTTACCGGGAGCCGAACATACAGGTGTGGAATGTGGATGTGCGCGGCGACCGCTCACTGACCCTGCATCACATCCCGGTGGACCGGGTGCCGCTGGGGCAGGAAACCGACGAAGTGCTCCGGCACGTGCACCGGTTGTGGGGGTTTGATGTACACCTGGAAAGCGTGGATGAGGGCAGAATCGTAGCGGCGCACCACTGCCCGCCCCGTAACGACGACGCCGCCGACGACTAAACCGGGAACCTGGCCTTGGCCCGCAACCCGCCCAGTGGCGAGGGGCCAAGGTCCAGGCTGCCGCCGTAGAGCTCCACCAGCTCTTTCACAATCGCCAGGCCAAGGCCGGAGCCGGAGCGGCTTTCGTCCAGCCGGGCGCCCCGGGTGAGGGCCTGTTCAATGTCGCCCGCTGAAAGGCCCGAACCATCGTCCTCGATCACCAGCTCCAATCTTTCCACACCAAGCCGGGCAGAGAAACTTACCCGGTTTTCGGCCCAGTTGATGGCATTTTCCAGAAGGTTACCGGCAATTTCCTGGAGATCCTGCTGTTCAAAGCGGACCATGCCGGAACCGTTGATATGCAGATCAAGAACCAGCCCCCGACGCCCGGCGAGTGTACCCAGGGCGGACAATACCGGCTCCAGCGCGTCAGCCAGGTCTACACCACCCAATGCCGCCGGCCCGGCGGCAGAAGCCCGTGCCAGATGATGGCGCACGGCGTCGTCAATGCGAGCCAGCTCGGTACGGAACGCGGTTCTTTGCTCATCCGGCAATTTGTCACTCAGGGTGGTCAGCACCGAGACTGGCGTTTTCAGCGCA
The DNA here is from genome assembly GCF_000475255.1 of Marinobacter sp. ES-1. Lineage (NCBI taxonomy): Bacteria > Pseudomonadati > Pseudomonadota > Gammaproteobacteria > Pseudomonadales > Marinobacteraceae > Marinobacter > Marinobacter sp. ES-1. The sequence continues at coordinate 40,680 of NZ_AXBV01000024.1, read as the reverse complement.
TGGGCCAGGTTACCGGCGGCAGTGCGGCCCCGGTCAATCAGCACCTGGTCGCGCTGAAGCACCTGGTTCATGGCATCCGCCAGCTTTGCCAGTTCATCCGGCAGGTCCGTAGTCAGGGAACGGGCCCGGCCCGCTTCCATGGCGCGCAGATCCTGCTCAAGCCGCCGTAATGGAGCCAGCCCCCAGCGAATCTGAAGGCCTATCATCAATAACAGCAAGACCCCCAGGGTAGTCAGCGATATCCCCAGCAACCGGTTAAACCGCGACACCTGGGTATCCACATCTGACAGGTCGGCCGCAACAGACACCGACAACCAGCCATCAAAGGCCGGTAACTGTACATCCCGCTCCACCAGGCGGAGCCTCTGCTCCCGCGGCCCCGGAACGTCCACCCAGTCCGGCCCCCGGCCACTGACCTGGGGCAAGCGCTGATCCCACAACGAACGGGAGGTGATAACCTGGCCGCTGTTATCGTTTACCTGCCAGTACCATCCGGAGTACGCCCGCTCAAAGCGGGGATCACCCAGCTGCGAGCCCGGGGTCAGTTCACCGGTTTGTGGGTCGAATTCGATGCCGGCAATCACTACGTTCAGGAAGGACAGCAGGCGCTCGTCGAAGGACTGGCTCACAGCCTGCCGGACATTCCAGGCCAGCAGGGTGCCGGCCAGGGGCAGGATAACCAGCACCAGAACCAGCGCGGACACCAGCATTCGAACCGCGACCGGCCAGCGGCGCAGACGTGTCAGCATCAAGCCGATTCCCCGCCACTGTGCATCCGGTAACCTTGCCCGCGTACGGTTTCGATGGCATCGGCACCGAGTTTGCGCCGTAACCGGCTCACCTGAACATCAATCACATTGGAATCCGGCTCCTGGTCGCCGTCATAGACGTGCTCGGATAATTCGGTGCGGGAAACAATTCTGGGAGCCGCATGGATCAGGTGTGATAACAGCCTGAACTCCTGGGCTGTCAAAGACACCGGCATGCCGGAACGGGTAACCTGCCCTGCGTGGGTATCAAGCGCAATGTCGCCCACGGTAATCACCGGGTGGGCATGGCCATGGGCCCGGCGCACAAGGGCCCGCAGGCGGAACAGGATTTCGGCGGTTTCAAACGGTTTGGTGACATAGTCATCGGCTCCGGCGGAAAAACCGGCCGCTTTGTCAGACCACCGTTCCCGGGCAGTCAGAATCAACACCGGCAAATCAATGCCCCTTCCCCGCCAGCCGGCCAACCACTGGCTACCGTTACCATCGGGCAAGCCGAGATCAAGCACCACCGCATCGTAGCGCTCGGTACTCACCAGGAAATCTGCGCTGCGGCCGTCCACGGCCACTTCCACCAGCAACCCGGCTTCCCGCAGGGCGCCGGCCAGGCCTTGTGCCAGTGCGGTGTCGTCTTCAACAAGGAGAATCTTCATCGTCGCTCCATGCCCCGGATATTCCGGCCCTCAATCTCCAGAACCTCGCCAGTCCGGGCGTTCACCTCAAACTCCACCACCTGACCCTGGGGGCCCAGCAGTTCGATCTCATAAATAATCTCACCGTCGTCTTTCTCGATATCCACATCAATCACATCCCCGACCCAGTCCCGGGCCAGGCTGTCGAGAATCTCGCTCAGAGGTTTGATGCGGCCGGCTTCCACCTCATGGTGCAGGCGACGCCAGTCATCGTCATCGTCGGCGCAGGCGACCTGCGCAAAGGGCACGGTGCCCGCGACAAGCAGCGCCAGCAGGAGCGCCCGAACCACCCGGCGGGAAAACCGGTCTGCGGGCAATAAGGGCGGAGAAAAACGGTCTTTGTCCATGCTCATTATGGTGACAAAAGTCAGATGAACGAATCATGAATGAGCCTATCACGATGCTGAAAGCCCTGCCCCGTTAATCTGGCCCCAGGCTGGTAGCCAACAGGGCAGAACCGGCAGGTTTCAAAACACAGAGAAACAAGGAGAACACCATGAAAAAGACCCTTACCATCGCATTGATCAGCGGCCTTGTCGCAGCCCCCGCAGCCTTTGCCAAGGGCAGCTTTGAAGACGCCGAACGCATGCTGCAGGTTGGCAGTGACTACGGCATCACCAACTTCCAGAGCATCGAGTTTGACGACGACCGGGCCGATGACATCGAGATCGAGGGCTGGATGGGCCAGGACTGGTTTGTGGAACTGGACCTGAACGGCAACGGCGACATCGAGCGGGAACAGCGCCGCAAGCCCAGAGGCGAGTCGTATGGCCTGACCGCGCAGGAAGTCCAGGTCTTTCTGGATGCCGCCCGTGGGCAGGGCATGGAAACCATCGAAGAGCTGAAAATCAAGCGTAACGGCGACATCGAGGTAGAAGGCAACGATGACAACGGCCGGGAGCTGGAAGTGGACTTCCGTACCGGCAGTCTGGAACCCGTGAAAGTCGAGCGGGACAACTAAACCGAACCTTGAAAGCGCCTCTAGCCACCCTGCTCACCGGCCAGATAGCAGGGTGGCTGGACAATCGTCTTACCACCTCGGTTTTTGATCGTTTGCGGGCCGCTTAGCCAGTATACTTGCAGGCAACAACCATAAATTGAACGACTGGCGGAGAACACAACGGAATGAAACGGCTCGCAACACTGGACGCCTCCTGGCTGGCTGTGGAATCTGAAGACACCCCGATGCACGTGGGCACCCTGCAGATTTTTTCATTGCCGGAAGGCGCACCGGAAACCTTCCTGCGGGACATGGTTGCCCGCATGAAAGATGCCGGTGATGTAGCACCACCCTGGGGTTACAAGCTGGCCTGGTCGGGCTTTCTCGGACGACTGCTTGCCCCGGCCTGGAAGGTCGACAAGGATATCGATCTCGACTACCACGTACGCCACTCTGCCCTGCCCCGTCCGGGCGGCGAACGGGAACTGGGTATCCTGGTGTCGCGCCTGCATTCCAATCCGCTGGATTTCTCCCGCCCCCTGTGGGAATGCCACGTAATTGAAGGGCTGGAGAACAACCGCTTTGCCCTGTACACCAAGATGCACCATTCCATGATTGATGGCATCAGCGGCGTGCGCCTGATGCAACGGGTGCTGACCACCGATCCGGACCGGGTCAATATGCCGCCGCCCTGGACCGTGCGCCCGGAGCGGCGCCGTGGCAGCAAAACCGACCCGGAGGCGAGCGTGCCTGCAGCTGTTTCCCAGGCCATGGATGCCCTGAAACTGCAGGCCGACATGGCACCACGCCTGTGGCAGGCCGGCAACCGCCTGGTGCATTCGGTTCGCCACCCGGAAGATGGCCTGACCGCACCGTTTACCGGCCCGGTCTCTATCCTGAACCACCGGGTTACCGGCCAGCGCCGTTTTGCCACCCAGCATTACCAGCTGGACCGCCTGAAAGCCCTGGCCCAGGCGTCCGGCGGCTCCCTGAACGATATTGTGCTGTACCTGTGCGGCACCGCACTGCGACGGTTCCTGCTGGAGCAGGACAGTGTGCCCGCCATCCCCCTGACCGCGGGCATTCCCGTCAATATCCGCCCGGCGGATGACGAAGGTACCGGTACCCAGATCAGCTTCATGATTGCCTCCCTGTCCACCAACGAGGCCGACCCGCTGAACCGCTTGCAGCAGATCAAGGCTTCTACCCGCCGGGCCAAGGAACACTTGCAAAAGCTGCCCAAGAGCGCATTGACCCAGTACACCATGCTGCTGATGTCACCCTATATTCTGCAGCTGATGTCGGGGCTGGGCGGCCGCATGCGGCCGGTGTTCAACGTAACCATCTCGAACGTGCCGGGGCCGGAAAAAACCCTGTACTACGAGGGTGCAAAGCTCGAAGCCATGTTCCCGGTCTCGTTGATTGCCCACGGCGGCGCCCTCAACATCACCTGCCTGAGCTATGCCGGCTCGCTGAACTTCGGGTACACCGGTTGCCGGGACACCCTGCCGAGCATGCAGAAGCTGGCGGTGTACACCGGTGAGGCACTGGATGAACTGGAAAGCCTGGTGCTGCCGCCCAGGCCGAAGAAGCCGCGATCTACGGCAAAGAAGAAAAAGCCTGAGGCCTGATTAAAACCTGAGGCCCGATTAAAGTGCGGTGCCGGATTCGCTCTGCCAGTGTCCGGCACCCACGAAGATCATCTGCAGGAAGCGGGAAGTGCGCTTGCGTACCTGGCCAATCTGGTAATCATCATCCGCCGCGATACTGAGCAGGTCCGTCAGGCTGAAGGCAACGGTACGAACCACCAGGTCACAGGTCATATCCAGGTCGGCATCGCTCAGATGCTGCATCAGCCGAAGCCGGCGCAGATCGTTGGCAAGCTCACTGGCAAAGAACCGCATTTCACTGCGAATCCCTTCCTGAACCGCCCGGCTTTCACCCGCCAGCCCCTGGGCCATAAACATGAAAAAACTGCGATTGGCCTGGGCATGGGCTACGAATATACCCACGGACTCCTCGATCAGCTTGTCTGCCTGCAATACATTCCCCCTGGCCTCACGCATCATCCGGCGTAACACCAGCCCCAGCTCGTCCACCAGCTGCAGGCCCAGGTCGTCCATGCTCCGGAAATGGCGATAAAATGATGTAGGCACCACCCCCGCCTGACGAGTCACCTCCCGGATACCCAGACTGGCAAAATGCCGCCCCTTACCCACCAGCTCCAGGGCTGCACTCATCAGTTTTTCCCGGGTTTCTCCCGGCCTGCGCCGTTGTTTGTCTGCCATCTTTTACCCGTACCGCGTTTATCAGGTTCACAAGTGTACACATTAGACCGTAGAAAAACCCTTCCAGCTTGTCATTTCGAGCCAACACTCCGGGCAGGTAATTGTTGAAAGTCAAACTTGTGTGTACAGTCGTACACATTAGTGAACACTTGTACACATAGACCCGTACAAGGCACCCGACAAACACGGAGAACGAACATGCTGGCACGACTGACACAAACCAAGGCATTGCACTGGCTTGGCCGGCAATTACTGAACCGGGACGACCCCGCTGCCTGGCTGGACCCCCTCGCGGGCGCCATCAACCCGATGTGGGTACAGGAGCACACACCTGCCCGGGTAGAACGCATTATGGCCGAAACCGCCGACACCAAAACCTTCGTACTCAAGCCCGCCAGCCGGTGGACCGGCTTCGACGCCGGGCAGCATGTGAACATCTGTACCGAGATCGACGGCATTCGGCGCACCCGCACCTTCAGCCTGTCCAGCTCACCGGAGCTGTGGCACAAACAGGGCCTGATTACCCTGACCATTAAACGCCTGCCGGGCGGCCTGGTGACCAACTGGCTGCACGACTCCCTGAGCGAAGGCGATATCCTCGGCCTGGCCGATGCCTTCGGGGAGTTCCTGGTTCCGCAGCCCGCCAAACCCGTGCTGTTTATCGCCGGCGGCAGCGGCATTACCCCGGTTCTCAGCCAGCTGGAAACCATGGCCGCCAGCCACTACCCGGCGCCGGTTACCCTGCTGTATTTCGTGCGCACCGGTAACGACATTATTGGCAGGGAAAAGCTGGAGGCCATCGCCGCCCGTTATCCCGGGCTGACCCTGAACATCATTGCCACCCATGAAGGCAAGGAACCCCGCTTCCTCTGCGATACAGACCTGGAAGCGATTGACGGGCTGAAGGAACGCGAAGTCTACCTGTGCGGCCCGAAAGGCCTGATGGACCTTGCTGCGGAATTGCTGCAGCAGCGTGGCCTGGCAGAATCGCAGATGCACAGCACGTTTTTTGCGCCCCCTGCCCCGGCCGCCCTGGATAACGACCAGCTGGGTGGCGAAGTCAGCTTTACCCGCAGCAGCGTGAATGTGGGCTCCGAAGGCGATGCCAACCTGCTGGAAATTGCCGAAGCTGCAGGCCTCAAGCCCCGTTACGGCTGCCGCATGGGCATCTGCCACCAGTGCAGCTGCCGCAAGACCAGCGGCACCGTGGTTAACCGTTTGACCGGCAAGGTATCCGGCCCCGGCGAAGAAAGCGTCCAGCTTTGTGTTTCCGTGCCCCGCGGGCCGGTTCAGATAGACGTATAACCCCAAATTTTTGCGTTGCGGCCGGAGTGCCGCAAGGAGAAAGCACCATGAAAAAGCTTAGCGAAGAACAACTGAACGGCCTCCAGCAAGACCTGGATGCCATCCGCGATGAAGTGCTGGCTGACCTGGGCGAGCGGGATGCCACCTACATCCGCAAGATCATCCGCCTGCACCGCACCCTGGAAGTGGGTGGCCGGGTGATGATGCCTTTTGGCTTCATCCCGCCGGTTTTTGTAGCGGCCACTGCCAGCCTGGGTATCGCCAAGATCCTGGAAAACATGGAAATCGGCCATAACGTGATGCACGGCCAGTACGACTGGATGAACGACCCGGCCCTGAACTCCCAGACCTACGAATGGGACACCGTGTGCACCAGCGAATCCTGGCGCCAGACCCACAACTACGAGCACCACACCTACACCAACATCATCGGCAAGGACCGGGATTACGGCTATGCCGTGCTGCGACTGAGCGATGATGTTAAATGGCACCCGGGGCACCTGCTGCAGTTCGTGAACTACATCCTGCTGACGGTACTGTTCCAGTGGGGTGTGGGCGTGCATGAGCTGGAGAGCGAGAAAATTCGCCGGGGTGAGTTACGCTGGCGCGACAAGTTACCCTTCCTGAAAGACTTCGCCCGCAAGGGTGGCCGCCAGGCCTTCAAGGATTACGTTTTCTTCCCGCTGCTGACCCTGCCGGTTGCGCCGGTTGTGCTGGCCGGTAACGTGGGCGCCAACCTGATCCGGAACATCTGGGCCTCCACGGTGATTTTCTGCGGGCACTTCACCCAGGATGCGGAAACCTTTACCGAGGAAGAGTGCGAGGGCGAGAGCAAGGGCCACTGGTACCTGCGTCAGCTAAGCGGCTCATCCAACTTTACCGGCGGCAAGTGGCTGCATGTGCTGAGCGGTCATCTGAGTTACCAGGTGGAACACCACGTATTCCCGGACCTGCCGGCCCACCGTTACCCGGAGATTTCCGCGAAGGTACAGGAAGTGTGCAAGAAGTATGACATTCCCTATAACACCGGCAGCTTCGCCAAACAGTACGGCACCGTGCTGAGCCGGATAGCCCGTTTCTCCCTGCCGGATGCGGTCAGAACCCGTCTGGAACAGCGGGGAAGTGGCCAGCTTCAGGCAATCTGAAGCAGGCGAACCAACTGTGGCCGGTGCTGATCGCGGATCACATCGGCCAGGGTGTATTTATCGAGCACATCCAGGAACGCATTCAAGGCTTCGCTGAACATGTGCTTGAGGCCGCACACCGGGGTAATCTTGCAGGCATTGTTGGAGGACAGGCATTCCACAATACTCAGATCCTGCTCGGTTTCCCGAACCAGGATTCCCACATTGATTTCGTCCGGGGACATGTGCAGGCGCATGCCGCCTTTCTTGCCACGTACAGTCTCTATGTAGCCTTTCTTGTTCAGCTGGTGCACCACCTTCATCAGGTGATTCTTGGAAATCTCGTAGCTGTCGGCGATTTCCTGGATAGTCGCCAGCCGGTCACCCTGTTCGGCCAGATAGATCAGAACCCGGAGTGAATAGTCTGTGTAACGGGTGATATGCATTTAATGCTCCAAGGGGCCGTGCGGTTCAGCAGGACGGCCGGCTTATCAAGTAAGCGGCGATTGCCGAAAGGCACAGGCCGGAAATTGTCAGTACCAGCATGGGCGAGCCGAGCGCCAGCAGCATAGTCCAGCTCAGAACCATCATTCCCAGGGCCAGCAGTTTCGCTTTCAGGGGGATGGCTCGCCGTTCCCGCCACTGTTCAATGGCAGGGCCAAAAGCCGGGTGCTGCTCCAGCCACAGGGCAAATGCCGGCGACCCTTTGCTGGCAAAAAAGGCGGCCAGCAACACAAAGGGCGTGGTCGGAAGCAGAGGCAGCACTACGCCAGCTAACCCGAGCAATGCCGAGATATACGCAAGAATCCGGAAACCGGTTTTGTTTGGCTGTGCGGCCATCATGCGGGCCTCGTGACCGTTCATACCTGTATCCATTCTACCGTGATTAAGGAATAGGGTCTTGCTTTCAGTTTAGCGCCTATAACCTGCATAAAAAATACCCATTAATGGTTGTACGGTGGTAGCGGTGTTTATCCTTACTCAGGTCTCGGAATCTGTCTCAGGCTTTGCCATACTGCATCTATACTCATAACCTTGTGTTGCAACAGGAATCGCCCAGATGCCCGCAAACCAACTGACAGACCGCTTCGGCCGCACGGTGAACTATGTTCGCCTGTCGGTGACGGATCGCTGTGACTTCCGTTGTGTTTACTGCATGGCTGAAGAGATGGTGTTTCTGCCCCGTAGCCAGATTCTCTCGCTGGAAGAGATCGCCCGGGTGGCCCGTAACTTTGTGGATCTTGGCACCGAGAAGATACGCCTGACCGGGGGTGAGCCCCTGGTTCGCAAGGGTGTCCTGGACCTGGTCAGGGAGATCGGCAGTTACGGCCTGCGGGACTTCGCCATGACCACCAACGGCAGCCAGTTACCGCAGATGGCGGATGAGCTGCGCCGGGGTGGGCTGCACCGCCTTAATATCAGCCTGGATTCACTGGATGCTGACAAGTTTCACCGTATAACCCGCACCGGCAAATTGAGCCAGGTGCTTGATGGCATTGAAGCCGCCCGGGAGGCGGGCTTTCGGGGTATCAAGCTGAATACGGTGGTGATGAAGGGCCGGAACGACGTGGAAGTGCCGGAACTGATCGAGTTCGCCCGGAAGAAGCAGCTGGATATCACGTTTATCGAGGAGATGCCGCTGGGGGAAATTTCCGAGCACGACCGTGGGCTGGCCCTGTGTACCAGTGCCGAGGTGCGGGACATTATCCGCCAGCGCCATGAGCTGATTCCCGCTACCGAGGATTCCGGCGGGCCTGCGCGCTATTACCGGATGCCGGACAGTCCGGTTCGGGTGGGTTTTATTTCTCCGCATTCCCATAATTTCTGCGACACCTGTAACCGGGTTCGGGTTACGGTGGAGGGGCGGCTTTTGCTGTGCCTGGGGAATGAGCATTCGATGGATTTGCGGGAGGTTCTGCGGGAGTTCCCCGGGGATGATGAGAAGCTTCGGCAGGCGATTATTTCGGCGATGGATTTGAAGCCGGAGCGGCATCACTTTTCTTCGGAGGGGGAGGTGCAGATTCTTCGGTTTATGAATATGACCGGCGGCTAGTTCGGAGTGGGAGCAGGTAAGAAACCTTCTCCCAAAAACCGCTCCTTGCGGCACTTCCCTGTGGCGCTTCTGCTCCGCCATCCATGGCTCCGCAAATTTTTGTGAGAAGGTTTCTTACCTGCTCTGCCGGCTTCCCTGCCAGATTCCAAAAGCATTTATCCGCGTAGTTAATCAGCGCCTTCGCTTAGTGCTCCATATTGTGACCGCTGTGGTCTTCTTCCATGTTGTCGTCGCCAGCCATTCCGGCTTCTTCAGCCATGTCCATATCGTGTCCATCATGCATACCTTCCATGCCACCCATGTCGTGCATGGTCATGCCGGCGTTGAGGTGGTCCATAGTGATATCTGCGAAGGCAAAGACTTCTCCGCCGTGCTCTGAGGCAAAGTCAGCCGCTTCGGTCTCGGTGGCGAAGGAGGCCAGGGTCGGGCCCATGGCGCCGGTGCGTTCGGAGCCGACGACGTAGAAGGCTTCACGGGCGTCGATCAGTTGGGTGTCGTCCGGGTGTTCCCAGTCGGTCTGGGCCATGTTGTGGACGTACAGGGTGTGATCGCGGTTTTCGTTTTCCGGCTGCAGGAACCAGGCGAACATGTCTTTGGTGGAGCAGAACTTGCGGGTGTGCTGTTCGCGATCGGTGAAGGCCTGGCCTTTGGGGCCCGGGAAGTTGGTGATGACCATGCCGCATACGTGGCATTCGTCGCCGGATTCGAAGTGGACGGGGTCGGGCTTGGCGACGACTTCCTGTTCACCGCCGGAGCAGCCAGCGAGGATGACGGCAGCCAGTGCGGCGAGGAGCCATTTGCTGAAGTGGGTTGTCATGGGTCAATGCTCTCCGGTAAGGGTCAGATTCTTCGGTTTTTGAACAGTAACAAGGCGCCGCCCAGGGGAACGGCACACCACACCAGCAGGCCGAGCCATAGGCCGCCGGCGCCGATGGGCAGGTCGGAGCCCAGGCTGAGGACACCACTCAACTGGCTGCTGTCGCCGAAGGCGACGATGTTGAGCAACCGGTAGATGTCGGTGGGGTTGAGCATCAGCAGCCAGGGCAGTAACTCGGGGTTGAGTTTACCTTCGCTGGCCACCAGGACGCCCAGCAGCATCAGGTCAAAGATCAGGACAAAGAAGAACCAGATCGCCAGGGCCATGCCGGCGGCGACGGGCTTTTCGCTGACCCGCACGCTGACCAGGTACGCCAGGGCGATAAAGCCCCAGCCCAGCAGGATGGTAGAGCCGATGAAGCGCCCCATGGCCACGGCCAGGGCGCCGATGCCGACGTCTTCTACCAGGACGGCAATGGCAATGCCCGCAACGCCAAAGCCGATCAGGGTGGCGAGGGCCAGGGTCAGGCCATGGCCCATGAATTTGCCCAGCAGCAGCTGGCTTTTGCTCAGCGGGTAGGTCATCAGCAGCAACAGGGTGCCGCCTTCTTCTTCACCGACGATGGCATCGTAGGCCAGCAGCAGGGCGATCAGGGGAATCAGGAAGATACCCAGGCTGGCCAGGCTGGCGATGGTGGCGGGGGTGGAGGCATAGCCTACCTGCCCGGAAGCGGCCGCGCCGAACCAGGCAATACCCAGTGCCAGGGTGGCGAAGACCACAGAGATTGCTACCAGCCAGCGGTTACGCAGGCTGTCGCTCAGTTCTTTTCGGGCGATGGTCCAGATTGCGTTCATTGGCTGCCTCCACGATGTGCCAGGCCGCCGGAGCCGATGAAGTGCACGTAGATGTCTTCAAGGCTGGGCTGGTGAATGCCCAGGTCGGCTACTTCGCCGGAGTTCATCAGGGTCTGGATCAGGGGCATTTTTTCCAGGGGTCTCACGTCTACCTGCAGTCGTCCGTTATCGGTTTTCATCATCAGGCCGGTGCTCTCCCCTGCCTGTTCGATTACTTTTTCAAGCGCCGCCAGGCTGTTGCTGGGCAACAGGCTCAGGGTAACCGGCATGTTGGCTTGCTGTCTCAGGGATGGCAGGTCGCCGGCGGCTTTCAGGGCGCCTTCGGTCAGAATGGCGGCGCGGTCGATGTAGGGTTCAACACCCGGCAGTACGTGGGAGCACAGTACGATGCCTGTGCCTTCGTCGCGCAGATCACGCAACAACCGGTACAGGTCTGCGGTGGCCACCGGGTCGAGGCCGACTGTGGGTTCGTCCAGCATCAGCAGTTTGGGCTTGCCGAGCAGGGCCTGGGCCAGGCCCAGGCGCTGGCGCATGCCTTTGGAATAGGTTTTGGTGCGGGCGTCCATGGCGTCACCAAGGCCCACCTGTTTCAGCAGTTCCGGCACCTGGCGCAGGGGTGCGCCTTTCAGGCGGGCGAAGTGGCTGAGAATTTCCCGGCCGGTCAGCTGCGGGTAGAACATCACGTTCTCCGGCAGGTAGCCGATATGCTGGGTCACGTTCGGGTCGCCAGCCTCGCCATCGAGGACTGACACCTTGCCTTCGGTAGGCTTCATCAATCCCAGGATCAGTTTGATCGAGGTGGTCTTGCCAGCCCCGTTGTGGCCGAACAGGCCGAGGATTTCTCCCGGTTCCAGCCGCAGGTCAACACCGTGCAGCACCGTCGCCTTGTCGTAACAGTGGCTGACGTTCTCAAGTCGAAAACAGTTCATCGGATCTCCGATTCCAGGTACTCGGGAATTCGCATCAGCGGATGGGGGTCACTCACACCGGCAGATTTCACTACCGGGAAGGCATCCTGCACCCAGCGCAGGGTGTCGACCGCAGGGCTGAACATCAGCACCTTGGCTTCCGGGTATTTCCACAGCAGCCGGTCCACGTTGTCGTTGGGCTCATAGGGGACATCGCCCAGGCCGTCCTGGTTGCGGTCCCAGCCCAGGTAGTCACTCCAGAAATTGCCTTTGCCTTCTTTGGCCCAGGACTGGGTGCGGGTGGCCACATACTTGACCTGGCGCTCGTTGTTCACGAAGGCGTTGTCGAAAACTTCGTTGTCTTCCGAGCCGGCGGTCAGGTGAATGCCGATGTTGCTGTCGGCAAACAGGTTGCCTTCGAAGGTGTTATACAGGGAGTTATAGATAAACACGGCCTTGCCTTCGCCCCCGGTAATCATCACGTCACCGGTCTGCCCTTCAGACACGCCCTTCACCACGTTGCCCCGCAAGGTGGAGTTGGTGATGAAGTTCATCAGGATTCCGTAGTTCTGGTCGTCTTCCGAGCGGTTGTTGATAACGGTCAGGCGCTTGCTCTGCATCAGGGCATAGCCGGTGCGGGTGCCTCGGGTAAGGTTGCCTTCCAGCAGGTTGTTCATGGAATACATGTAGTGGATGCCATACCGCAGATCCGTCATCACATTGTTGAGGATCTTGTTGTTATTGGCGGTTTCGATGTAGATGGCATCACGGGTCTGGCTGATGTCGTTGTCTTCAATCAGCGCCCCGGTGGTATTGAACAGGTGGATACCGTTGCCCCGGTCCTGGGACCGCAGGCTGATATCACCCCGAATACGGTTGTTGCGCACCGTCACATCCGGTGTCGCATCCAGCCAGATGCCGAAGGCCGGCCCCTGCAGCTGGTTGTTCTCGATGGTGGATCCCCTGGCTTCCCGGGCGACAAAAATGCCCGCGTCCAGTTCGTTCAGGTCCATGCCCCAGTTGCGCACCGTGCAGCCGGATAAAGTGACTTCCTCGGCCAGGATATGCACAGCGTTGCCCTTGCCCCCGCCATCAATCACAGTGTCTGGCGCGCAGGACACAGTAACACCCGGCACCCTGACAGCCAGTGGCGAAAGTGTTTCGGGAGGAAGTTCGATGGCCGAACCCGGTTCCAGGTTATCAAGCTGCTGTTGCAGGTTCGCATGAGCGGCAAGCGATAAGAGAGCGACTGACAGGGCCACCCCATAACGCAGAATCTGGTACATCAAATGTTCTCGGAAAAAGGTGAAGGCAGGAGCCCCGAAACCGGGACTCCTTGCCAGGAGCAGTGATCAGGCCTTTTCGACCAGCATACGACCGCCCATTTCCATGTGCAGCGCATGGCAGAACCAGTTGCAGTAGTACCAGTACACACCGGGCTTGCCGGCCGTAAAGGTAACAGACGACGTCTGCTGCGGGCTGATTTCCATGCTAACACCGTGGTTTACCATACAGAAGCCGTGGGTTACGTCTTCGATGGTATCCAGGTTGGTTACGGTAACCGTCACTTCGTCACCTTCTTTCACCTTGAACTCGGTCATACCGAACTGCGGCGCTACAGAGGTCATGTAAACACGAACCTTGTTGCCGTCGCGGATAACCTTGTTGTCGGCTTCCAGGGTGATGCCGTCTTTCTTGGCACGCTCCACAGTCGGGGCGAAGAAGGCATCGTCACGTTCCCAGATCTTCTTGGTCTTGATCTGGTCACGACGCACCAGGATGCAGTCGTGCGGCTCGGCAAAGGTCGGGCCGTCGTGTACCAGCTTCATTTCCTCACCGGAAATGTCGATCAGCTGGTCGTTCTCCGGGTGCAGCGGGCCAACCGGCAGGAAGCGGTCCTTGGAGAACTTGGACAGTACCACCAGCCACTTGCCGTCGGCATCGCGGGACTCGGTCAGAGACGCGTGGTTGTGGCCCGGCTGGTAGTGAACATCCAGCTTCTGGCGGATGTAGTTCACCTCTTCGCCATTGTAGTGCTTGATGGCATCGGCAATGTTCCACTTACATACCTGGCTGTCGATAAACAGCGTGGTATAGGCGTTGCCACGACCGTCAAAGGTGGTGTGCAGGGGCCCGAGGCCGAGCTCGGGTTCTGCCACAATAGTATCCCGCAGCTCGATCTTGTCATCGAACAGGTCGTCCAGCTTGTCGATCTGGATGACCGAGGCGGTCGGAGACAACTTGCCGTTGGCGATGAAGTACTTGCCATCCGGAGAGGTGTTCAGACCGTGCGGGTTCTTCGGTACCGGGATGTAACGGGTAACGTCGGACTTGCCGCGGCCGTCTACAACCGGAACCTTGGAGTTACCGATGGTCTTGAAGTTACCGGCCTTGATGGCGGCTTCAATGCGCTCGACGTTGAACACAACCACCCAGTCGCGGTCGTTACGCATGGTGCCGGCCAGGTCGTTGGCTTTCTCGGAGTTGTAGCAGGTAGAGGCTGCGTACTTACCGGTGTAGTCGGCATCGGTATTATCCAGGTTGCCGTCTACGATTACCTGCCAGGCTACTTCCATGGTGTCCGCGTCGATCGCGTTGAACATGGTGTAGCTGTTTTCCAGGCTGTATTCGCTGCCGTCGTTCGGCTGCGGAATGACAAACTCGGCGTTGCAGAAGACATACTTGGTGCGCGGCACTTTCTGCAGACGCAGGCCGTGAATGGCCTGGACGTTCGGAATGTGGGTAATCTTGTCCGTCTTCATGATGTCCAGACGGATACGGGCTACACGGGTGTTGGCCTTGTCGTTGATGAACAGGTACTTGCCATCATAACGGCCATCTTCCATGGAGATGTGCGGGTGGTGGCAGTCGCCGTTCAGGTACTGCTGGTCGCCGCCGAGAATTTCTTTACTCTCGTTGGTGATACCCCAGCCAGTCGCCGGGTCCACGTTGAATACCGGAATCCGCATCAGTTCGCGCATGGACGGCACGCCCAGAACACGTACTTCACCCTGGTGGCCACCACTCCAGAAACCGTAGTATTCGTCCAGTTCGCCAGGCTCGACGTGAATCTTGTTCTTGGCTTCCTTGGCGGCAGCCGCGAACGATTCACGGGTCATGATGGATGAACCAAGACCGGTTGCGCCGGCTACGCCTGCGATTGCGGCTGCACCCATGAAGCGACGACGGCTCAGGCCACCTTCCGGTGCCTCCGGCGTGTCCTTGGTCAGATCATCTCTTTTTTTCATAGCATCCAACTCCGTTATTGGTTATGGCGGTTATTGCTTCTCATGGCTTTCCGGGGCCTTATGTTTGGCTCCTCGGGACTACTCAGCTCACCTGTACCACCGGGATTTCTTCCGGGCGGCCGGGTGCGTTCTGACCACGGCGCTTGCCACGGCGCTTAACAATCAGTGGCGGGCACTTGTGGTCATCGAAATAGGTCATCTGGCAATCCAGGCAGTAGTGGCATTCCATGTAGTTGATGGTGCCATCCGGGTGGATCGCCTGTACTTCACACTCGTGGTCACACAGCCGGCAAGGGTTACCGCACTCCTTGCGGCGCTTGAGCCAGTCGAACACACGCAGCTTGGTGGGCAGCGCCAGCGCGGCACCCAGCGGGCACAGATAGCGGCAGTACACCTTGCGGGTGAAGATATTCACCACCAGCAGCAGCACGGCGTAGGTCACAAACGGCCAGCTGCGGTCGAAATGCAGGGTGATAGCGGTTTTGAACGGCTCCACCTCGGCCATCTGCTCAGCGGTGGCCATGGACTCCAGGGACACACCGAACAGCACCAGCAGGATGATGTACTTGATCGCCCACAGCCGCTCATGCCAGACAAAAGGCACGGTGTACTGGGGCACTTTCAGTTTGCGGGCAATTTCGTTGATCAGCTCCTGCAGGGCGCCGAACGGGCACAGCCAGCCGCAGTACACCGCACGGCCCCAGAGCAGCACGATGCCGGCAACCACAGACCAGAGGATGAACAGCATCGGGTCGATCAGGAAGGTTTCCCAGGTAAAGCCGCTGATCAAACTGTTCACGAAGGTCAGCACGTTCACGATAGACAACTGCCCCAGCGCGTACCAACCGATGAAGAACAGGGTGTAAACCAGGAAGCCGTGACGGATCCAGCGCATCATCTTCGGCTTCTGTACCAGCCAGTCCTGGAAGAACAGGATGAACAGCAGCACCAGAATACCGGCACCCAGCACCATCAGCTGGAACTCTTTTTGGTACCACACCTGCACCCACAGAGGTTGTTCTTCCAGCCATTCCTCTTCGGTCAGAAGCGGCTCGGCACGGGTGTAATACTGGTCCGGCAGCTGGTATTCCAGCGGGAATACCGCGAATTCGCTGTCCAGCGGGCCGGTCTGGCGCTTGACCGTCAGCTCCAGGGACCAGGGAGTACCCGGGTCAAACTTGTACTGCTGCCGGGCAATAAAAATGGCCATCTCGGAAAAGTCAGGCATGCCCTCGGCATAGACATCGCTGAGACGGTAAAAGTCGAGATCCCGGAAGTTGAAGGTGTCACCAAACTGGCGAATCTGCACCCGGTCAAAGATACCGCCACGAACGTAGCCGGAACCTTTGAAGGAGTACTCACCGTTGGCCATCACCGCGATGGCATGCTCACCCTCTTCCAGCTCGGACATCAGCCACTGGTACTCGCTCTCGCCCAGCAGGTTGCGGCCGATGGTGGGGGCATTCAGGTAGGTGACGTACAGGTCGATCAGCGCGTCGTCCCGCTCATCCGGAGCGGCAGCTTCCACGCCTTCAGCGGGGCCGCCGATAAAGGCGTCGTCCACGGTACCGCGGGTCAGCAGCAGGCGGCGAACGGAGCCGTCACCGGTCAATTCGTCCCAGGTCTTGTCCTGGAACGATTCGGTGTCTACTTCCGCCACCGGCGGGCGCTTGCTGCCTGCATTCACTTCGATCAGGCCCAGTTCGCCACCTACGCGGTGGGCGGTGCGCATGATCACTTCATTGATCACCATCACGGTCACCGTGGCACCGGACAGGCCATCTACCGCCACACGGCGCTCGGATGACTTGCCACCTACCGTTACCCTCTGGTCTGCTTTCAGCCCGGCGTACTGGTCGGTGAAGTCATGCATTTTTTGCTCGGGAATACCGATCAGCAGGATCGGTTCGTCGTGGTGGATAACCTTGGAGCCTTTGATCACCCCTTCGGTATCCAGCACCACCATGGCGTTCAGGGGCTTGCCGGAATAGGCCGGAGTCTGGACAAAATCGATGGTCTGATAGGCATAGCCCACCAGCTCTTCCCCGGCATAAAGTTCCTGGACGGCCCGGTTACCCTCAACCGGGCTGAAATCAGTCACCTCGGGAATGGCTCTCTCGATCACCTGGCGCCCGGCCAGGGGGTCGTATTCAGAGAGGGGTTGAGCAGAAACGGCGCTGGCCAGAAACAACAGCAAAAAAGACAAAGCAATCCGGGTGACAGCAATCACAAAGAATTCCCCAAACATGTTTGAATGACTACAAGGGTGGACGAGATTCCTGGTAAATCAAATACCTCTATGGGTATAGAGGCCCGAAGGCCTCAACCGGAATCAGAGACTGAGATCCATCAACCGCTGGGGGTCGGCGATGAACAGGTGGCTGCGATTAACCCTCACCAGCCCGCTGGATTTCAGGTCGGCCAGAATCCGCGAGAAGGTTTCCGGCTGCATGGCAAGGCGGGAGGCTACCAGGCACTTGGGCAACGGCAATTCCACTTCTCCACCACTGCGAGCTCCCTCCGGCAGCAGATCGATGAGATAGCGCACCAGGCGGTCACGGGCGCTCTGTACCGTCATGATTTCCAGGTCATGGAACCGGGTTACCGCACGCTGGGCATAGTGGCGCAGCGCAGCCTGTGCGTATTCCGGGTGCTGAGTGAGCAAATCCTGGTAGGCCTTCACCGGGATCATCAGCACTTCGCTGGATTTCAGCGCTTCGGCATAGCAAGCGTACTTGGGCGGGTCTGCATAGATCATCACCTCGGCAAAGCAGTCACCGGGCGCAAGGCTGTCCAGGGTGCGATCGATGCCGGAGGAGTCCAGGCGGTACAGCCGCAGCCGGCCGGAGATGACAAAGAAAAAATGGTGAGCCGGCATATCCTGGCGATACAGCAGCTGGTGATGGCCCAGGCGAAGCCGGCGGGACTGCTGGATCAGCCCGTCGAGATCTTCGTCTCGCAGAGTGCGGAACAAGGTGTGGTTACGGAGCGCATCAAGGCCGTCCTGTTCGCTCAGGGTCTGGTTTACGGCTACCAGTACGGGCTTGGAGTATCGGTTGTCTGCAACTTGCATCATGGCCATCGGTGTATCCCCTGTGCATTTTCATGCATACAAAATCATTGTTTTAATAGTAGAGGGTAGACACGCCGAATTCCCTCCCCCGATGGGGGTATCCGGGCAATTACCGCCTGACATTTGATCTAACTCAAATATTGATAAACACGATGGCGGGCGCCTACCGCAAACATCAGCAGGCAAAGCCCTAAAAGACCGAACAACAGCATGAAAACCGCCGTGCGGATGCCCAGCCACTGGTTGATGGCACCAAAGGCCACAGGCAGCAGGAAGGCCACGGAGCAAGCGCTCACCAGTAACAGGCCGGCAAACAGCGACGCTTCGGCCCGGTTGGCCAGTATGACCTCCCGCTGCAAACTGCCCATGGCGCAGCCCAGGGCCACCCCCAGCAGGATTACCAGCCCCCGCTCCAGGATGACCGGCAACGCGAAGTTGACCACAATATCCCCTTCCACGCCGCGGATGTGCAGGGTCATGGGCGGGTAGGACAACACAAACAGGGCGACCAGGCTGGCAATCAGCGCCAGGGCGGTCACCGGGGTGCTGCCCAGCCGGTCTGACAGTGCACCGCCGGCAATCTGGGCCAGCGCGCCGGGAATAACGAACCACTGGGCCATGCGGGCACCTGCCCCCAGCTGCAAGCCGAACTGGGCAGAGAGAAAATCCGGCAACCAGAGGGCAAGGGCAAAAAAGCTGCCGGCCACCACGCCGAAATACAGGCACAGCGGGAGCGAGCGCCCGTTACGCAACAGCTCGGATACTGGCCGGCCCGTGGAACGAGCACCCTCCCCGGCGCCGTACTGGCGTGCGTCCGTGAGTAGTAGCACCAACGCAATCACCAGCAGCAGCACGGTCAGGTAGGCAAGGGGCACCCCCTGCCAGGAGTATGCTTCGTGGAACAGCGGAACCAGGTAATAGTTGAAGGCCGCACCGGTAACCCCGGCGCCAAAAATTCCGAGAACCAGCCCCAGCCTTTGCCGGCAATGGCTGGTCACATAATGCAGGCCGGCACTGTAAAAACCGCCCGCCAACCCAAGGCCCGCGGCCACAATCAGGTGTGCGGGGTAACTGTTGGCCACCAGCAGAAGCGCCATACACAATGCCAGGCCGGTAAGGCAAAACAGCATGACCGCCCGGGCACCGAAACGCCTGGCACACAGGCCCGCCGGAATGGCCAGCAGGGCGCTGACCGCCATCGGCGCCGCCAGCAGCACTCCGAACTGGACACTGGACAGCGCCAGCTGGGCCTTCACATGCACGCCCGCCACCGCAAACAGCGTCCAGCAGCCGGCAGCCACTACGAAGCCTGCCAGTGCCAACGGCAATACCACCGCCAGCGAGGCCAGTTCTTCGTCGTCCTGTTCCGGAAGCGCGTGCATTTATTCACCCTGCAAAAAAACCAATCCTCAGTCTCGGCTTTTACGTAGCGCAAGGTCAAAAGCTATGATGGGTTACCAACTATCGGGGTAATTGACTATCCTCAAAGAGGTATCCCGAGTAGCGGCTTTCAGCCATAATCCGCCCGAAGCTGCCTTTTATATGACCATTATCCGGAACACCTGCTACGAATGACTTCCAGAAGCCCGCTGGTAAACCGACTGGCCGTTGCGATCGGCGCTATTGTCCTGACCGCTATTGTCAGCATGGCCACTACCCTCGGCATTTCCAGCAGCATCGAGGGCAATGCGACCGCCATCAACCAGGCCGGCGCCCTGCGTATGGCAGCATTCCAGCTTGCAGCCCGCTCCGCCACTACAGACCTGACCAACGGCGATGCCAGTATCGAAGCCCAGACAGCCAGTTACCAGAACCGGCTGGAAACCTCCGCCATTGTGCGCTCCATACCACGCAGCACCGACCACCCGCTGGCTCTGCAGTACCAGAAGGTCAAGCAGTTGTGGCTGACCCGGCTGAAGCCGGAAATCGAGCAGCATGAGGCCGGCACACCGCTGACCCCCGCTATCGTGGCGTCCATCGAGCAGTACACCAGCGAAGTCGACCTGCTGGTTTCCATGCTGGAGCAACGCACGGAAGCCCGTATCGACCTGCTGCTGCTGATCCAGATCATCAGCATGATTTTTTCCATCCTGATTGTGATGGCACTGTTCCTGGACCTGAAAAACCGGGTACTCCGCCCGCTGCGCAAACTGATCCACATTGCCACTGCCGTAGGTGTGCAGGACTTCTCCCACAAGGCCAACCTGAAAGGCGACGACGAACTGGCCCGGCTGGGCCAGGCCTTTGACCAGATGACCAGCGAACTGGCCCTGACCTACTACGAACTTGAAAGCCGGGTACAGCGGAAAACCGAAGAACTGGAAATCAGCCACTCCGCCCTCCAGGCCATGCACGTTGCCAGCCGCGGCCTGTTCGCCAACCACGACCTGTGCAGCGGTGCCATTCCAATCCTGCAGGAGCTGGAGCGGCTTCTGGGCATCGGCCCTATCCGCCTGTACCTGCATGAAAAAGGCTCACCAGAACCCATCGAGGCGGTAACCACCGCCACCAGCAAGCGCCCGTTCTACTGCCGGGACCACCACTGCAACGCGTGCCTGGTCACACCCTAGGTGTACGACGGCCTGCCACTGGAAGGCAACGACGGCCGTCGCCTGTTGCTGCCTATCCGCACTCCGGGCCAATTGCTGGGTACACTGGAAGTCTGGTACCCCGCAGACAAGGGCCTGCCGGACATGTCCCGCCGACTGCTGGAAACCATGACCGACCAGCTGGCCACGGCCATATTCCTGGAACGCCAGATTACCGAAGAGCAGCAACAAACCCTGGCTGAGGAGCGCACCGTCATCGCCCGGGAACTGCACGACTCCCTGGCCCAGTCCCTGTCCTACCTGAAAATGCAGGTAACACGGCTGCGCCGGCTCAATATCAGTGGTGACCAGGAAAAACTGCACAGCGAGATCCTGGACGAACTCAGCACCGGCCTGAACAGTGCCTACCGCCAGTTGCGGGAACTGCTGGCCACCTTCCGCCTGAAACTGGATACACCGGATCTGGCCAGTGCCCTGAGCATAACCATCGATGAGTTCTCTGAACGGCTGGGCCGGCCGGTGGCACTGGAGTACAACCTGCCGCCCCAGACCCTGTCGCCCAACGAAGAGATCCACACCCTGCAGATTATCCGGGAAGGCCTGGCCAATGCCGTCAAGCATGCCGATGCCACCGACATTGCTGTAGAGGTCGCATTTGAATCTCCCAGAGTCTGTGCCCGTATCAGGGATAACGGCAAAGGCCTGCCCGGAGGCGGACAACCCGTGAACCACTACGGCATGGTGATCATGCAGGACCGGGCCAGGACTCTGGGCGGAACCGTAGAAGTGAAAAACCGGGAGGAAGGCGGCGTGGAAGTTGAGTTAACATTCGTTCCCAAAAGCCGGAACCTGATTGCCGTGCAGTCATCAACCGCCTGAACCGACAAATGCCTTAAACGAGAAAGAATATGTCTGAAACACCCGCAAGTATCCTGCTGATAGACGATCATCCCTTGCTGCGCCAGGGCATCAAGCAATTGATCAGCATGGAACAGGATATGGAAGTTGTCGGCGAAGCCAGCAACGCCGCCGACGGCATCCGGATGGCGACCGAGACAGAGCCCGACCTGATCCTGATGGACCTGAACATGCCGGAGATGGACGGCATTGAAGCCCTGAAAAGGCTCAGGGCCCAGAACATCAGCTCCCGCATTATCATGTTCACCGTTTCAGACCAGGAAGACGACGTGGTTGCCGCCCTGCGCGCCGGCGCTGATGGCTATCTGCTCAAGGACATGGAACCGGACGACATGATCGCCCAGCTGCACCAGGCAGCCGTTGGCAAAATGGTGATCAGCGACCGGCTGACCACCCTGCTGGCCGAAGCCCTGCGCTCCAACAAGCCGCAACAGGCCTCGCGCCCGGATTTCGACAGCCTGACCCCACGCGAAAAGGACATCCTGAAACTGATCGCCGAAGGCCTGTCCAACAAGATGATCGGCCGCAAACTCGACATCAGCGACGGCACAGTGAAAGTCCACGTAAAACACCTGCTCAAGAAACTGAGCCTGCGCTCCCGGGTAGAGGTTGCCGTGTGGGCTGTGGAAGAAGGCCTGCACAAGGGCTGAGTTATATCAAATCACCCCCGGTTTTTTTGCTTTACTCTGGGCGGGTTTCTGACCGCCCGGAGTAAACCATGGCCTTTTCACTACCCCCCATTACTGCCCTGCACAGCCCCTTGATGGATCAATCCCTGGCAGTGCTGAAAGAGTTCCTGCCCTCGCCGGCACCGGCTCTGGGCACCATTGAACGGTCAATCCCCATGCCTTTCAAACAGCTGGTCGCGGAAGCTCCGCTTAACCGGCTATTTGCCGAGGCCATGGCCGAGGGGGAATTTGATGACTTCGAGGGCCGGCGAATCCGGCTGGAAGTAAACGGCGGCCACCCCGGGATAACCTTCGGTTTCTGGGCCGGGCGTTTGCGCATTGTCGACGGCCCGGGCGAAGCCACCATTCGTGGCTCCCTGGCCGCGTTCAAAACCCTCGCCGAGCGCAAGCAGGACCCGGACCAGCTGTTTTTCCAGCGCCGCCTGGTGATTGAAGGCGACACCGAACTGGGGCTGGCCCTGAAAAACCTGCTGGACAGCCTGGAATGGGATTTCAGCCCACGGAAACTGCTCTTCACCAAGTCCTGAACAAAGCTCAGGCGTGGCTAAGCGCCCGCAGCTCGTCCAGCGACAAAAGGTCTGACCGGGACAACTGATCAAGCGCCGTTTTGCCCATCAGCGAAAGTGTCAGCTCGGTTTCATAACGGATATTGGCCAGCAAGCTTTCAACAGCCGCCTGACCACCGGCGGCCAGGGCATAGCCCCAGGGGCGCCCCATCAGGCATCCATTAGCCCCCAGGCACAGAGCCCGAACCAGGTCCTGCCCGGTCTGGACACCACCATCCACCAGCACCCGACATTCCCCGGCCACTGCACCCACCATGGCCGGTAACGCGCTCAGCGAAGCCGGCGCGCCGTCCAGCTGACGACCACCATGATTTGATACCACAATGGCGTCGGCCCCGACTGCCACCGCCGAGCGGGCGTCCTCCGGCTCCATCACGCCTTTGATCACCAGCTTGCCCGGCCAGTTTTCCCGCACCCAGTCCAGGTCTTTCCAGGTAACGGAAGGATCAAACTGGCTTTCAACCCAGGCCTTGAAGTCCTCAGGCTTCCGCCCGGAAGGCACCACACTGGCCAGGTTTCCGAAGGTCAGCGGCTTGCCGCCAAGAGCAACACGGGACAGCCAGCGCGGATGGCCAAACAGGTCCGCTGCCTTGCGCAGCTTGCCAACGGCAGACAGGCCTCCGTTCATACCGTTACGGACATCCCGGTATCTCAGCCCCAAGCGGGCCAGGTCGACGGTAAACACCAGCACCCGATAACCGGCCTGCCAGGCCCGGCGCAGCAGGTCTGCGGAGAAGTTTCGGTCCTTCAGGACATAAAGCTGGAACCAGCGGTCTGTCTCCGGCGCAGCCTCGGCCACTTCCTCAACAGAACAGATAGACACCGTACTCAGGCAGAAAGGTATTCCTGACTGGCCCGCGGCCCGGGCAGCCTGGGTTTCGCCCCGGGTCGCCAGCATACCGGCCAGCCCCATGGGCGCCAGGCCCAGCGGCAATGACACCGGCTGTCCCAGTAATGTGGAGGAGGTATCCACCACCGAAACATCCTGCATGACCCGCTGCCGGAAATGCCATTGGCCAAAGGCCTCACGGTTTGCGCGCTGGGTGGATTCAGAAAAGGCGCCGCCATCCAGGTAATCGAACAGCATGCGGGGTAAACGGCGCCTTGCAAGCAGCCGGTAATCATCAACGGAGGCCGGAGCCAGCATGGAAAACTCCTGTTTTTATTGTGTTTGCTACGGAATTCTCTATAACCGCGTTCGCGAGCGCAAGCCTGCCGAAACAACCAGTCAGTTAACCGGCTTTTCCTCCTTCAACCCCATTTTCTTGAGGATCATCATAGCCGGGCACCACTTGGTGAACGATGACTGAATCAGGTTCAAGGCAATAAAGCCGGTGAACAGCAGCCAGTAAGGGCTTACGTAGTGGGCAAGCAGGATGGAAATCAGGGTGAACACGCCTGCCATCAGGCGGAGTCCTTCGTTGATTGTCATGGCAAACCTCCAGAAGCTGAATATTCAGCCTAGTCTAACCAGACCGGGCCCGTGAAGACTGCGACAAATTGCCGCCAGCCCCTCAGGCACCCACCAGGTCCATCCCCGGCTTGCCATACCAATACCCGTTGCAGGGTGGTGCCTCTACCAGCTGCAGCGGGTCGGCGGCCGGCACTTGCCCCCGGCGGACCTGATCAAAACGTTTGACCACCTCGTCCATGCCCTGATGTTCCGGACTCAGGCGCACGGTGCTCACCCCCATGCGCTCCATATCCGGTAGCTCCCGCATCAGGTCATAGCGGGAACCGGATAGCGTGGAGATGCCGTTAATGCGAAACAACTCCTGGCTTTCCCGGGAGCGCAGTTCCATGCCATCCGGATGCTCCAGGCAACGGAACTCGCAGTTGTCCTTGGGCAGGTTGTAATGGCGGGCGGTAAAGCAGCGGGACGACCAGGCCAGCGGCAGGAAGCCCCAGGAGAACACTTCGGCAGGCAAGTCCAGCCCTTCAGCCTTCAGCTCGCTGATTAACTGCTCCAGGGTTTCCTTTCCCAATTCCACCGGCAAGTTCCAGCCCTGCAAGCCCTGCCTGGCCAGGATTTTCAGGGTAGCCACGTTGTAGATGTTCATGGACGGGCCGGTGATGAACGGAATCTTGTTGCGGACAGCCACCTGCAGGGCACTCTGGTCGTTCGCTTCCACCAGGAATTCATCCTGTTCACAAAACCGGCGCAGACGGCGCAGGTCCGCTTCCGATTCGATCAGTGTAAGGGTGGAGAGCACAACATTCTTGCCACAGGCTTTCAAATCCCGGGCCAGGTCCAGCCAGTCATCAGGTTTCAGTTCCCGGCGGCGGGAGCACACTACTTCGCCAAGGTAGATGGTATCCACCGGCCACTCGGCCGCCTTGGCGTAGAAATCAAACACGCTTTGCTTGGACCAGAACCAGAGAATCGGGCCCAGGGATAGCTTCATCATGATGGATACAACCTTATTTCCACTTGCGATGGTAGGCGCCGATGGTGGTCAGGCCACCTTCGGAAAGGCCGGAGAGGGTGTTACGCCAGGCATCCTCTACCGTGAACATGCCCGGGTGCGCCGCCAGCCCTTCCAGCGCCTGGCGCCAGGTGCGTGCCACGTCGGCAATGTAGGCGGGGCTGCGTTGCCGGCCTTCGATTTTCACCGCGCTGATGCCCAGTTCCTGCAGCTCCGGCAGGATATCCATGGTGTTCAGGCTGACCGGTTCTTCAATGGCGTGGTACACACTGCCTTCCACTTCAAAGCGGCCTTTGCAAAGGGTGGGATAACCTGCGTTTTCACCGGGGCCGTAGCGGTCGATCAGCACATCGTTCAGGCGCGACTCCAGCCCCTGCGGGGTTTCCTGCCAGCGCACGGCCTTGGCCGGAGAGCAGGCACCACGGGTGTTGGGGGATTCATCAGTGAGATAGGACGACAGATAACAACGGCCTTCCGCCATGATGCACAGGCTGCCAAAGGCAAACACTTCCAGTTCAACAGGGCTGTGTTTAGCGACACCCCGTACCTGGTCCAGCGACAATACGCGGGGTAATACGGCGCGGCGGATATCGAAGTTGTCTTTGTAGAACGAGAGGGCCTCGTGGCTGGTGGCCGAGCCCTGTACCGACAGGTGGCGGGGGATGTGCGGGTATTTGTTGGCGGCGTAGTCCAGCAGGCCCATATCGGCCAGGATGATGGCATCCACGCCGATGGATGCAGCCCGGTCTACCGCACCTTTCCAGTGCTCCCAGCCGTCTGGCTGCGGATAGGTGTTGATGGCGCAGAACACCCGGCTGCCTTTGGAGTGGGCGTATTCGATGCCCTCCCCGGCGCGTTTCTCGTTGAAATTCAGGCCGGCAAACTGGCGGGCGTTGGTGCTGTCGCGGAAACCGAAGTAAACCGCATCGGCACCATTGTCCACAGCGGTTTTCAGGGCCGGCAGGCTACCGGCAGGGCAGACAAGTTCCATTACACTCCTCCACGTGGTGAAGGAGCTAACCTACTGCCCCGGGCCTGCCGGCGCATTGACCATTGTCAGACCGGGGTCAGATCAGGTCATCATCGTTGTTGCGGGCCCGGCGGACATCCCGGGCTACCGCGCCGCAGATCACGCCCAGCACCACCAGGGTGATGGCCGGCCACACCAGGATATAAGCACCGTAAACCAGTTCGTTTGTCATTTCGCACCCTCCGGAATCAGGCCGGCAGTGTCTTCACTGTCGGCGTCGTCATAGTCACCAACCCGTTTCTTGATCAGGTCGAAGTCAAAGCGTTCTTCCTTGCTGAGCAGGGTCATGGCGGTACACACCACGGCACTGGCACCGTAGGCCGTCAGTGAGGCTACCAACACCATGTAGTCCCTCAGGAACCCGGTGGCGAACATCAGCATGGCCACCAGTGTTATGGCACCGGCAACCAGTCCTGCCGCGCGGCCAAAGAAACCGAACACCATCATGCCGATTACCACGGCCCCGCCGACAGAAGCCAATACTTCAAAGGCCAGCACAGTCATACCGGTCATTTCCAGCAGCTCAAACCGGGCAATGCAGAACAGTGCCATGGCCACCACCACCGACCAGGTGAAGGCGGAATTGGTGACCCTGTCCCAGTAGCAACTGACGATCACCGGGAACACGATGGCACCCCAGAGTGCGCCGACGAACACCAGCATCACCAGGATATCCAGCGAGAAGCTGGCAAAGATCAGCCCCGCCACGGTAGCCACAATCATGGTGATTCGGCCAACCAGCATCATCACTTTCGGGTTTGGGTTGTCCTTGGCGATGTTCTTGCCGTACACATCCGCCATCATGATGGTGGACAGTGCAGACAGGTCAGAATCCGCCGTGGATGACAGCGAGCCGATCACCAGGATAAAGAACAGCGCCACAAAGAAGGGCGACAGGTAGGTAGACACCATCTGCGGAATCAGGTTGTTCATCTTGCCGTCGATGGGTTCGACGCCTACCGACAGCGCCATCAGGCCAATCATGCCTAGGCCGATCACAATGGCGCCGTAGCCTACGGTGGCGGTTACGAAGGTGGATTTGATGTTGTTCTCGCGTACTGCAAAAAGCCGCTGGGAAATGGTTTGGTTACCGATGGCATAGGCCAGAACCGCCACAAAGAAGGGTGCACCCTGGTTCATAATGGCTTCCACCGAGAACAGGCTGGCCTGTTCGTCGGTCATCTTACTCAAGCCCTCTACCATCACACTGGGGCCGCCGGCAGAAAACAGCACGGCCGGAATGATAATGATGGCAATCGCCATCAGCGCCACCAGCTGGGCAAAGTCGGTAAACACCGAGGCCCGGAAACCGGACGTCAGCGTGTAGGCCAACACGCCCACACCGGCCACAATCACACCGGTTTCGAACGACAACGGCGACAGCACCGACACCAGCGCACCGGCGGCCGTGAAGTTGACCATCAGGCTGATAATGCTGCCCAGCACGTTGGACCCGGCCAGGATCAGCTGGCTGGAAGAACCATGACGGGCGTGGATAAGCTCACCCAGGGTATGGCCGTTGGGGGCCAGCTTGCGGAACCGGCGGCCGAAGGGGTAGATGAACAGGATCATCAGCGCGCCCCAGAGGCCATAATGGACCGGCCCGGACACCCCGTAGGTGTACCCGGAGGTAGCTGCCGCGTAGAAAGACGCAGCCCAGATCCAGGTGGCGGTCATACTGGCCGCGCCCATACCGAAACCGACATGGTGGCCGGCTACCATAAAGCCGGAGGTATCTTCTTTTTCCTTGCGAATCAGCAAGGTCAGTAGGTAGGTACCGCCGTAGAAGGCGGCAAGCAGTAACAATACGGTGATTGCCGAAAATTGGGTAAATCCGTTCTCGTTCAAATCTCAACCTCTGTTCAAAACGACAGAAACCCACCGGCCGTCTGCAACGCACTGGTTGCTCGCCAGGGTGGAGCCATTCGTCTGGAAAGTCCGCACACGCGGAGGTGTTGCAGCGGGGCAACGAAAGGTGGGCAGGGGCGCCCGGAGGTCAGACTTGCTAAGGGAAGCTCAGATGGGCCAGCAGGCCACGAAAGTCTTTAGATGTCATGGTATTTTCTGTCCTCTTCACCACAAATAGAAACAGCCCGGAGGAGGGAGCGCCAAACCATACGCATTTGGCACCCCCTAGTCCAGTCTTTAGAGGACAGAATATTAGTGTACGATCAGATAATCCGTGAGAACCGCTGGCTGGCGCCCTCTTTACGGTACAGGTCGAAAATCTGGCAAATGGCCCGGATCAGCAGCCGCCCGGCCGGCTGAACCTGCAGCACGGAACCGGAATCCGCAATCAGCTCGTCCTGGATCATCGGCTTCAGGCGACTCATTTCATCCGCGAAGTAGCGGTCGAAATCTTCGTTCCACTTATCGGCGAACTGCTTGCGATCGAGCCGGAACTGGCAGATCAGCTGACCGATCACCCAGCGGCGGATGCGGTCGTCGCGGGTCAGGCCTACGCCACGGATGATGGCCAGCTGGCCGGCATCGACGGACGCTTCCCACGACGGCAGGTCGTGGTTGTTCTGGAAGTAGGCATCGTCGGTCTGGCCGATAGCAGACACACCCAGAGACACCAGGTCGCAATCGGAGTGGGTGGTGTAACCCTGGAAGTTCCGGTGCAGGCGGCCTTCGCGCTGGGCCACCGCCAGGCTGTCGTCCGGCTTGGCGAAGTGGTCCATACCGATGTATTCGTAGCCGGCTTCCAGTAAACGGTTGATGGTGTTGTGCAGAATGGTCAGCTTCTGCTGTGGGCTCGGCAGGGTATCCGCCTGGATCCGGGTTTGCGGGTAGAAGCGATCCGGCAGGTGCGCGTAGCTGAACACCGAGAGGCGGTCCGGAGACATCTCGATCACCGACTCCAGGGTTTCGGCAAAGCTTTCCGGAGTCTGGTGCGGCAGGCCGTAGATCAGGTCCAGGTTGATGGAGCGGAAACCGATACGGCGGGCTTCGTTCAGCACTGCTTCGGTCATCTCCCGGGGCTGGATGCGGTTTACCGCTTTCTGCACTTCCGGGTTCACATCCTGCACGCCCAGGCTGATGCGGTTGAAGCCCAGCTCCCACAGGGTCGACAGGGTATCTTCGTCCACTTCGCGGGGGTCGATTTCCACGCTGTAGTCCCGCTCATCGCCGGACTGCAGGTTAAACAACTCACCGTAACCAGCCATCAGGTGCTGCATCACATCCCGGGGCAGGAAGGTGGGTGTGCCACCGCCCCAGTGCAGCTGTTGGACGGGCCGGTCGGCACCGAACAGTTTCGACTGGATGGCCGCTTCTTTCAGTACCCGCTCCACGTAAGGCATGGCCTTGTCGCGCTTCTTGGTGATTACCTTGTTGCAGGCACAGTAGTAGCACAGGTGCGCACAGAACGGCAGGTGGGTGTAGAGCGAGATTGGCCCGCCGGAGGCCTTGCTGCGGCCTGCCGCTTTAACCATGTCTTCAATGGAATAGCTCGGGGTGAACTCCACCGCCGTGGGGTAAGACGTGTAGCGGGGGCCACTCAGATCATATCGGCGGATGAGCGCCTCGTCCCAGATAAAAGCGGGCAGGTTGTTTGCTGCAGCAGTATCAGAAGCCATAGTAAAACTCTAACGTCGAATAGGATTGGCATGCCGGAAAGCGCGCATTATGCCTGACCGGCGGCTGTCACGATTTGATGCGAATCAGCTGAGTGTATCAGCTTAACCAATGAACCACCCTTGCGCCCATGGCGTATTCTGCCTACCTCTAAAGGATAAACTCAGCCGGAGCCCGACATGGCCAATCTCATCCTGATTCTGGGCGATCAGCTCAGCCCCCGACTCTCTGCCCTGGATGGCGCAGACAAGGAAAACGACCTGATCGTGATGGCCGAAGTTCACAGCGAAGCCAGCTACACCAACCACCACACGAAGAAGCTGGTCTTCATATTCAGCGCCATGCGGCACTTTGCCCAGGAACTGGAACGCGAAGGCTGGCGGGTGCAGGACACCACCGGCGATAAGGCCTGCCCGTTCAACAGCCTGTACTGGCACTTCATTGACCGGCACCGACAGGATTTTGCCAACAATCCACGCATGACCATGATGTACCGGAACTGGGACAAACAAGCCCCGGAACGCCGGCAAGCGATTCTGGCCTGGGCCGAAGAGCTGTTAAAGGACATCGAAAACCTGTGAACCGGGCCCGGCTGCCAGCAGAAATATTGCGCTATCACTGCTATGCTTCTGGCACTTTTAACAAATTGGTCACAGGGATGCTCGCCAAACTATGCAGATTCGGTCTCTGACAATCGGATTGTTTCTGGCTGTGGCTGCCGCCCAGGCGGCAGCGGACCATCGGGTTTACACCCTCTACACCTTTCATTCCCCGCCCTACCAATACGCCAATGAGACACCCAATGGCCCGGAGGTTGCCGGGGAAACCGCAGACACCATACGCTGCGCCATGGAACAGGCCGGAGCCCATACCCAGATCAGACTGGTCCCCCAGAACCGCGCCCTGTATTCGCTGAAGCGCAACCTGGTGGACGGCTACTTTGCAGTCGACCGCTCACCGGAGCTGGACCAGAGCGCCTGGGCAAGCCACCCGGTTGCCCTGGAGAAATGGCACTGGTTTTATACCGGCGAGCAACCGGTACCCGAAAACGCCCGCATTGGCGTGGTGGGTGGCAGCAATGAAGAACTCTGGCTGAGGCAGCAAGGGCTCGAAGCCTTTGTTGCTGTGGGCAGCGCCAGCCAGTTGCCGGCATTGCTGAAACGAAAACGCATCGACCTGGCCCTGCTGGACGAGCGAGTGATGTCCGGGCTGCGGGAAAAGCAGCCGGAGCTGCATCAGGGTATTCAGCACACCTTTCTGCGCTACGCCCCGTTACACCTGTACCTGAACCCGCAATTTGTCACCCGGCACCCGGATTTCATGAACCGGTTTAACCTCAGCCTGCCCGCCTGCATGGGTTCCCAGACACAATTATCCGGCGAGGAGCACCAGCAGGTAACCAGGATAGCCGGAGAACTGGCCCGCAGCCTGGCAGGCGAGGTAGACCTGCAAAGAGCCCTGCACCAGGGCAGCCACTACAACACCGTTACCGACATCCTCACCCAGGACACCGTCTGGCAGGCACTGGCCCCGGCCAGCATGACACCCCTGGCCCGCCAGATTCTGGAACTGCCAGCCTCCCGGGCCCTGGCACACTGGCAATCGGAGCACAGTCCTCTGGTTACCGAGATTCTGTTGATCGACAGCCAGGGTGCCCTGTCAGCCATGAGCCAACTGTCCTCCGATTACTGGCAGGGGGATGAAGCAAAGTTCCAGGACCTGGTAGAAGAAACCAGCCAGGGCTTAACCCGCAAGCAAGACTTCTGGGCATCCCCGATTCGCTACGATGCATCCACCAGCCGGTTCCAGGTGATCGTCAGCTTTCCCCTGCCGCTGGACGAGCCGAACAACGGCGTGGAAGGCGTACTGTCGATCGGGCTTGCTATCGAAGAAGCCCTGAAAGGCGCCAGCGATTAAGGCGGACCTACCTCACAGGCCAGCACCAGAGCCCAGAACTCCGAGAAATCATTCACCACCACATCCGGTTTATCCGGGTGTTTGTGGGTGCCCGGAAAAATCCGGTTCAGCCAGGGCAAGTCCCATTGGGCGCCGTTAAAGAATACCGCCGTCATCCCTGCCCGCTTGGCCGCAATCACATCCGTGGTGGAGTCTCCCACGTACCAGACGCTGGGGTCCGGCGGGTAATCCAGCTTCTGTACTGCCAGTAACAGCTGGTCCGGGTGCGGCTTGCGCAAGGGGGTGTCGTCTCCGCACACATCCACCTCAAACAGGTGGGTCCAGCCGGTGTCTTCCACCGCAGCCAGTTCGTGTTCGAAGAACTCCCGGTCCCGGTTGGTAATCACCCCCACCTGTATCCCCAGCCGGTGCAGGCCCTCCAGCACATCCCGCACCCGGGGCTCGAACGCTTTCACCGTGCCGTAGTGGTTGCGGTAATGATGGTTGAAGGCCTTGTGGGCAATCTGCTTGGCGTCCTGGTCGTCGCCGAACAGCACTTCAAAAATATCCGTGCGAGAGATTTTCCGGTCTGCCTTCACTTTCGGGTGTAGCTTGGCAAATTCGCGCACGTACGCCACCAGCCGGGCATCTTCCGGGGTCTTGCTGTCTTCCGGCGCTACCATCCGGTCCATCAGTCCCAGCTTGTGGAAGTCCGGCAACATGTCGTCCACGGCGTGGTACATGGCATCGAGGGTATCCACCAGCGTGGCGTGCCAGTCGAACAGGATCACCGCCGGGCGAATCAGCTTCACTACCGCCGGGTGCCAGTCCGGCTCGATCCGGGGCTCCGGCCGCTCCGGTGCCGGGAAAGGCTTCGGGCGCACTTCTGCCGGGCTGGCGCTGAACGCATCCGGTTGCTCCCGCTCCAGCAGCGCCATCAAGTCCATCAGGTCTTCAAAGCTGTCCAGAACGGCGGCCGGTGTATCCCGCCTGGTGAACCAGCTGTCGATACGTTCCGGCTCCCAGCAAGCGCCGTTGTAAAACACGCCAGACACGCCCGCATGGTGGGCGGTGAGCATATCCACATAGCTGTCGCCGATGTACCAGGCCTTCTGGTCTGCCGGCAGCCCCAGTTGCTCCAGCACCTTCAGGATCACTTGCGGGTCCGGTTTGTATTCGGTGACATCATCGGCACACACGGTGGCGTCAAACAGGTTATGCCAGCGGCCTTCGTCCACCATATCCAGTTCTTTGTCCAGGAACTCCCGGTTACGGTTAGTGGACACCGCCAGCTTGATGCCCATGGCCTTGAGGGCCGACAGGTACTCGTAGGCGCCGGGCTGGAACGGCTTAACCTGGCCAAAATACTTTCGATAGGCGTTGTTGTAGGCTTTGTGCGCCTGCAACTTGGCCGCCTTGTTGTCGCCGAAGATGGCGTTGAAGATATCCGTGCGGGACACCCGGCGTTCCGCCAGAATGCGCGGGTGCAGGCGACGGAAAATGCGGATGTAGCGTACCAGCCGGGCGTCGTCTTCGGTGCGGCACTGGTCTTCCGGCAAGAGCTGCTCTACCAAACCCAGCTCTTCAAGCTGGGGCAGCATCTCCTCCATGGCACTGAACATGGCATCGTGGGTGTCCACCAGCGTACCGTGCCAGTCGAAGATCAGGACCGATGGGGGCTGCAGTCCTTCGTTCAGTTTGGTCATAAGAAAACCTTTGCCGTTTCAGTCACGTATATCCATCAAAACCCATACCCTCAGTAAAAACCAAAAACCCCGGATGCACAAAAAACCACACCTGCCCGAAAAAACCTGCCCGGTCTGCCAGCGCCCCTTCACCTGGCGCAAGAAGTGGGCAAAAGACTGGGACAATGTTCGCTATTGCAGCGAACGCTGCCGCCGCGCCCGGAGCACGCAGCCATGACCACAGTGGTCTGGTTCAAGCGGGATCTACGCACCCGCGATCACGCCCCGCTGGTGGCTGCCGCGACTCTGGCTGAACCGGTGATTCCGTTGTACGTCATTGAAGACGAATACTGGCAGCAGCCAGACACCAGCGGCCGGCAATCATCGGAATACCCTGCCCCGGAAACAGAAAAGCCTGAGCAGCTTCCGCTCCCGCCTCCAGTGTTTATATTCCAGAAACTTGAAGACGAGCCGGAGCTGGAGTTCCGCGCCATGCACCGGGAACTGGAGGGCATGAAAACCGGGCCGAACAATTCCGAACGGCTACAGCGCTGGCAGCAAGGGCAAACCGGTTGGCCTTTGGTGGATGCCTGCATGCGCAGCCTGCAGCACACCGGCTGGCTCAACTTCCGGATGCGGGCGATGCTGATGGCCGTAGCCAGCTATCAACTCTGGCTGCACTGGCGTGATCCGGCCCTGCAACTGGCGCGACTGTTCACCGATTTCGAGCCGGGCATTCACTATTCCCAGGCCCAGATGCAATCCGGCCTGACCGGCATCAATGCCCTGCGCATCTATAATCCGGTGCTGCAAAGCCAGAAGCTGGACCCGAACGGCGAATTTATCCGGCGCTGGATTCCCGAGCTGGCCGGGGTACCCCGGGAAATGATCCATACTCCCTGGTTGATGACGCCTACCCAGAAAGCGAAGTTCGGCGGCAACACCTACATTGCCCCGGTGTGCGACCATGAACAGGCGGCCCGGGCAGCGCGCAAGGCGGTGGGCGACTTCCGAAAACAACACATAAGCCGGGAAGAGACTGGCCGGGTGCTGGACCGCCACGGCAGCCGCAAGGGGCCGCACCAAACACGGCCGAAAGCGGCAGCCAAGCAGACACAGGACAACCAGCTGTCTTTATTTGATTAAATCACTCAACGGAAAAACAACAAACTCCAAGTTTGTTTACCGCCCTCTCTGGCTCTGCGCCTGGTTCTCCAGCATCTGTTCCATCATCAGCTGCATCTGATCCATGCGCTGCTCCATCATCTCCAGGCGCTGATCAGCGTCCATGCCGGAACTACCTGCCTGGGCACCGCCGGCATTGGCAGACTGCTTCCGGGACTGATTACCCATTCCACCCTGGCCACTTCCCATCTGACCCTGCCCCTGACGCTGCCCCATCATTCCCTGACCCGGGCCTTGGCCTCTCATGCCGCCACGCATCATCTGCATATGCTGCTGCATGTATTCCATATGCTTTTCGCGAATACGCTGGCGCTCTTCATCCGACTTCGCATTGCGCATTTCCTGCCTCATGGCCTGCATTTGTGCCATGTTTTGATTCATTTGCTGCATCTGCTCCTGGTTCATCATGCCACCACGGGGCATCTGACCGGCATTCCCCTGGGCAAAAACCAGCAGTGGAGCCGAAACGAGAACAGAGCAGGCGATTAAACGTGTAAAGCGGTTCATAAGATCCTCCTTTGCATCGATGATGATCGACATCCCTTACAGTAAACACCATAAAACTGAATTAAACCTGAAACCTCGTTAACCAAAGACATCCGAACGCGCGTGATTTGATGCAAGTCATCCTGGCGCACACTGATCAGACGCCGAGCCTTACATCAGACCGACACCGAAACGCTTCATGACCAGTGCAAGCCCCCCGAAACACACCACGGTGAGTACCGCACTGCCCGCCAATGATGGCCAAAATCCTAACCGCGTCAGCAGGAAGGGGAACACCAGAAACATGGGCAAGGTGGGCAGTACGTACCAGAAGGTGTACCAGGCGTGGTTGGCAATCTTTTCGCCTGACTGATGTTCCAGGTACATCCAGACCATCGCCAACACTGTGACGGTCGGCAGCGCCGCAATCAACGCACCGAGCTTATCGCTGCGTTTTGCCACTTCAGAAATCAGCACCACCAGTGCGGCGGTGATGGCGTATTTGGTGATCAGCCATGCCATTCGTTTTCCCCTTCGCAATAAAGAGTCTTGACCTTACAGTAACTAACAGGTTTTCTAATAGCACCATCACATTGATGAACCGGAGCTGTGAATGACGGAGTCCTGCAAAAACGACTGTAGCGGCAAAAAATCTGCTGCAGAAGAAATACCCCAGTCCGATATCCCCACCGCCACGGGTGAATGGTTGAGCCGCTACCGCATTCCAAAAATGGACTGTCCATCTGAAGAACGAATGATCCGCATGGCACTTGGGGGATTAGGCGCTGTTCAGGGGCTGTCATTCGATTTGCCAGGCCGTAAGCTTGAAGTTTTGCATAACGGACAAGCCGAGCCAATTACCGAAAAGCTGGCCACTTTGGGGCTGGGTGCGGAACTCCAGGGTACCCGCAAGGCAAGTGCAGAGGCCCTTCAGGGGGCCTCCACCTCTGGAGCAAACCCGCAACAGGAGGCCGGCACACTGTGGATACTGCTGGCCATTAACGGCCTGATGTTCGTGTTTGAGATGGTCATGGGCCTGATGGCCCAATCAGCCGGCCTGGTTGCCGATTCTCTGGACATGTTTGCCGATGCGGCCGTGTATGGACTGGCACTTTATGCGGTGGGGCATGGGGTAAAAATGCAGGTTCGCGCCGCTCACATAGCGGGTGTTCTGCAGCTTGTTCTGGCACTCGGCGTGCTGATCGAAGTCGGCCGGCGATTTGTGTTTGGCAGTGAACCAGAGTCCATGCTGATGATGGCCATTGCCTTTCTGGCTCTGATCGCCAATACCGCCTGCTTGTTGTTAATTTCCAGACACCGGGAAGGCGGCGCCCACATGAAGGCCAGCTACATATTTTCAGCCAACGATGTGGTGATCAATCTGGGCATTATCGTTGCCGGGGCACTGGTTGCCTGGACCGGTTCCAACTATCCGGATCTGGTTATCGGTACCATCGTCGGCCTGATTGTTCTCAACGGCGCCCGGCGTATTCTGGCCCTGAAAGGCTGAATTACCAGCCCAAACAAATGTTGCCATAGAGGTAAGAATGCACAGTCACGACCACGGCCACGATCACAGCCATCACTTCGACACCCATAATCGCGCCTTTGCAATCGCGATCATCCTCAACACCCTGTTCGTAGTTATTGAAGCGACCTATGGCGTGCTGTCCGGTTCTCTGGCGCTCATCGCCGATGCTGGCCACAACCTCAGTGATGTCATGGGATTGATCCTGGCCTGGGTTGCCAGCTGGCTGGCCAGCAAGGCTGCGTCATACAGCAAAACTTACGGTTTGAAGAAAACCACCATTCTGGCAGCCCTGTTCAACGCCCTGATACTCATTGCGGCGGTCGGTGGAATTACCTGGGAGGCGCTGCAACGCCTGAGCAATCCTGCTGAGGTCGCAGGCCTGATTGTGGTTATCGTTGCCGGGATCGGCGTCCTGATCAACGGCATCACCATGCTGCTGTTTCTCAAAGGGCAGAAAGGGGATCTCAACATTCGCGGGGCGTTCCTGCACATGGCCGCCGACACGGCAGTGTCGGTGGGCGTGGTGATCTCTGGCACAGTGCTGATGTTCACCAATCTCCACTGGATCGATCCGGTCATCAGTCTGGTTATTGCCGTGGTTATCTTCCTGGGCACCTGGCAGCTGCTGAAAGAATCCGTCAACCTGGCGGTCGACGCCGTACCCAAGGGTATCGACCCCGCCACGGTCCGCAAGCACCTCGAACGCTTGCCAGGCGTGCAGTCGGCCCACCACCTCCACATCTGGGCCCTGAGCACGACCGAAAATGCGCTGACCGTTCATCTGGTCAAGCCGGACCCGGAAGGCGATGACGAGGCCATCCACCAGGCGTCATCCATGCTGGCGGCCGACTTCAACATCCATCACACCACCATTCAGTGGGAACGGGGAGGCGCCCCTTGCCCGAACGGGACAACCCACTGAACGGATGCCCTAGAGCGCCAGAGAGATCATCACCGGGATAAACGCCAGGCCGAACAGCGTCGTCAGCAGAACCGTGCCCGCGGCCTGCTTGGGCGAAGTATCCAGTAAGGTTGCAATTACCACCGTATTGGCCGCGATCGGCGTGATGGAAATCAGGAACATGGCCTGGTGCACAGCCGGCTCGTAGACGCCCAGAATCGTGGAATCGACCCACCAGAACAGGATCGCCACCAGCGGCCAGACCACAAACTTGCCGAAAAACGCCAGCGCCGTGAACCGGACGTTACCCGCCAGCCCCCAGAAGCTGGTAATGCTCATGCCGATAATCATCATGCCCAGAATGCTGTAGGCGCCGCGCAGGTTGTCGAACAGCGGCACGAAGATGTCCGGAATGCCCACCCCCGCCAGGTTCAGGGCCACGGCCGCCAGGAAAGCGTACACCGAAGGCAGTTTGAGCACCCGCCAGAGCGCATCCTGGATACTGTATCGGCCCCGGGCCGCCAGGTAGAAGCCCACCGAGTTCTCGAACAGCGTGGTGCCCAACATGCACACGATATAGAGCCCCAGCCCTTCTTCTCCGAACAGCAGCAGCGCCACCGGCACCCCGAAGTACCCGGTATTACCGGAACCCACGCACAGGGGGATGATGTTGGCACTGCCATCGGTAAGGACTTTCCTCGCCAGCTTCAGCTGAACAATGCCCAGTAACGAGGAAATTCCAAACACCAGGAACGGCAACAGGATGACTTCCGGCGACAGCGGCGCCGCCATGACACCGGAAAACACCACAGACGGCGTGACGATGTAGAGCATGATGCCGGCAATGTGCCGGCCGCTGGCCTCCAGGTAACGGCCGGCAATCCAGCCTAGCCCAACCGTGACGTAAAGCGGGATCAGCTTGAAGAAAAGGGCAAGTGCAGCGGCCATCGACACTCCAGATGGGCAGATTGTTTACAGACAGGATGGCGGCGCAGTCTATCACCTACCCATCTGGAGGTAACTCCCCGGCGCAATAGTGAAACACCGGGCGTTCTTTAATAATCATCAACAGCATTAGGAATGCATCTTGATATCCTAGTGGGGCAGTCAGGTATTTAAAACAACCAAGGAGAGAGACCAATAAGTACAGCCCAGACGGCCGCTACGTGTACTTCGGCTCCCGGGATGGCTGGATTACCAAGTACGACATCTACAACCTGAAAGTCGTGGCTGAGGTTCGCGCCGGCATCAACATGCGTAACATTGCCGTGTCTGCCGATGGCAACTACGTGCTGGCCGCCAACTACCTGCCCCATTCCATGGTGCTGTTCGACGCTGCCAACCTGGAAATGCTGGATTTCATTCCGGTTGAGAACGATGCCGGCGAAAGCTCCCGGGTGAGCGCCGTGTATACCGCACCACCCAGAGGCAGCTTCATCGCGGCATTATGTCTGGAACAAGATCAATTACGAGGAAGGGAGCAGTCACTGAGCCGACTGTGGCACTTTACGCTAACCCAACAAGACGCAGCCTGCATCATTGGAGCAGACGCAGCTTGTGGGGGGATGCCTCCTGAAACACGCTCCTTGCGGCACATCCCTATGGCGCTTGGGCTCCGCCATCCATGGCTCCGCACAGTTTCAGGAGGCATCCCCCCACAAGCCGCTTTCCGGCACCGAGTAATCGTTATCGATTACGTCAAATATCTTTAATCATATAAGTCATTTCGGATGTATGTTTTTTGGTAGCATAATTGACCTACGCCAATGCAGCGAAGGTTATGTTATGAACAGCAGTTTCCGACCACCAATGGCATCCGCGCCCTGCCTGCTGGGTGACGACCACCCGGACATTATTCATCACGACACGACACCCACCGAGGTCGCCCTGCTGAATGGCCTGAGCCGTGCCTTCGGCATTTGCCTGAATGAACAGCAGAACAGCCCTGAGGCCCTTTTCCTCGGCGATATCGCCCGCCTGTTTCATCAGTGTCGCATTGACGCCGAAACCCCGCTGGAAAAGCACGACCGGCCCTGGGCTAATGTGTACCTGATCCAGTACGGCGTACTGCGGTTATTTCGGGAATCGCCGGCTGGCAAGGTCGCGATTCATCATTTCTTTACCGAAGGCGACCTGATCTGGCCGGTATTCGGGCGCAGCAGAACGGTGCGTAATACCCTGTGCCTGACCAGCGTATTGCCGGCCACAGTCTGGGTGGCGGATTTCAGCGCGTTCCGTTCGGCCATCCAGAACCATGGCGACGGGCTTTGGCATAAGTTCGCACTGGTGCTGACCGAGGAGATTGCGGAGCTGACCAGCATGCGGGAATACCGCAAACACACCATGCCGGCGAACGAGCGCTACCAACTGCTACTGGATGAGTACCCGGAGCTGGTCAAGCGGGTGCCGGACAATCAGCTGGCGTCATGGCTCGGTGTGGTGCCCGCCACTTATTCACGGTTAAAGGCTGCCAGTACGAAAGCCGGCAGGCGGGCATAGCGAGTAGGGTGAGGCGTTACCGCCTCATCCCTCTCACAGAACCGTACATACGGGCCACGTATACGGCTCATGCCATTAACTTACCCCGAACTCGGGGACAGTGATGCCGGTTTTGACCTTCGCAAGATCCATCAACTTCAGGTCATTTTGCAGGTAGGTGTTGGGTAGAGCCAGACTGGCCAGTGGAGATGCCGCATTGCGCCAGCTTTGCATCCGGATGTGCCGGAACGGGGGTTTGTAGCCCAGTTGTTTCAGCCTCCGATGCAGCCGGCCCGGCTTCTTCCACTGCTTGAGTTGGATGCAGCGCAGTCGCCGTCTTAACCAACTCATTACCTGCTTCAGCACCCGCGCGCAGTTGGCTACCCGGAAGTAGCTGACAAAGCCCCGCAGCACAGGGTTCAGCTCGCGGATGATCGCCGCAAGCCCAATGCCCCGGTTTCGCCTTGTCAGCGCTTTCAGCTTCTGCTTGAGTTTCACCACCTTCTTGGCCTGGATGCGGGTGTGGTTCGTGTGAATCACCACGCCCAGGAACTTCACCCCCTCATCGCTGTGGGCGATGTGGGTCTTGGTGGCGTTCACCGTCAGCTTCAGCTCCCCTTCCAGGTAGCTTTGGGCCACCCGTAACGCATTGCTCGCCCCAGCCCGTGAAGCGCACAGGATCAGGATGTCGT
>NZ_AXBV01000023.1:0-59069 GCF_000475255.1 Marinobacter sp. ES-1 | reverse complement strand
TACTTTTGAACTCCTTAGTAGGTCGTTGGGTAGCCGGAAGGAGAAAGTGCCGGTTCGCTATGACCCTTTTGATATTGGCTATGTGTATGCCTTCGTTAAGGGCAGCTGGCTGAAATGTCAGGTTATTAGTCATTACGAGACGTTTCACGGAAGAACAGAGCGAGAACTTCATTGTCTGCTTGAGGAGCGCCGCAAGACATCAGCTAATGTAAACGCTTCAAGAAGCGTAACGATGCACCGAATTGCTAGCTGGTTCCATGATATTCATGAAACCGAGGACAGGCTTGAATCTGGACAGTTCGCAAAGGACCAAGAGCAGAAAATGACGATCGTCGACATCCCGCAACCAGTACATGAATCTATTTCAGTAACACCCTGTGAGGATCAATCAACATGCCCGGCGCGGCCGAAGTTTGAGGTCGATTTTTCAGCCCCTATCCCTGAGGATTTTTAAATGCGACACCCTCAAACGAAGGTTCCGGCAACTGTTTTTGAAGCGAGTGCAGAGGAGCGAAGCGCGTATTTCGCATCAGGTTTTGTCCTGCGGCATGACAGGTTGAACGGAGTGTTTCAAGAGGCAGTAACTGCGCTCAAAGAGCGAACGGGAAAACACATGGTCGTTGTCGCTGGGCCTACGGGGGTAGGCAAGACAACTCTCGCCAAGAGAGTTACCGACTATGTGTATCAAGACCTTGTTCCAGACTGGCATGAAGATCCTGCCTGTATTCCCTGTGTCTGCGTGGAGCTAAGAATGGACTCCCAAAGTGGTTTTGATTGGAAGGAGCTATACAGGCAGGTTCTCGTCGCACTCAATGAACCGCTAGTGGACCACAAATGCAATATAAGGACGACGACTGATTATCAGAAGAGCCAGGTAATGACGGGTGGTCATATCACGGTTAGTCGACTGAGAACCGAAATGGAGCAGGCTCTTAAAGAACGAAGGACACGAGTTTTGATCCTTGATGAGTTGCAACATCTTTTCAAACATGGCGGTGGGAAGGTTGAGCAGTACTACGATGTCCTCAAATCCATCTCCTCAAGAACAGACTGTGCAATCGTGGGGATTGGAACTTATGAGTTGTGCTTCATGATGGATTGGAGTGGGCAGATGAACCGGGTAACAGATTATCTGCAGTTTTCGCGGTATAAC
Source organism: Marinobacter sp. ES-1 (assembly GCF_000475255.1). Classification (NCBI taxonomy): domain Bacteria; kingdom Pseudomonadati; phylum Pseudomonadota; class Gammaproteobacteria; order Pseudomonadales; family Marinobacteraceae; genus Marinobacter; species Marinobacter sp. ES-1. Next base: position 57,916 of record NZ_AXBV01000023.1, on the reverse strand, counting down.
TTTGGCGTTCAAAGTGACCTGCAGTCTTTCTTCAACGCATATAGCGGCCTGCTTGCCCACGTCCCTATGGATCTAGATGAAGAGCTTTTAAGGCCAGACCTTGAGTATGTTTACATTCGCTGCTGTGGTTGCGTCGGTATTCTCAAGGACTGGATCTACCGGGCGATGAATCGTGCTGTAAATGATGGTGCGGACACTCTGGAAGTCAAACATCTTGAGGCTACAATGCATCCTCCTAAGGCCCTCCAAAGGATCATCGAGGAAATCAAAGAGGGTGAGGCGAGCTTTTATCAGCCCGATATCGATTCGCTCAAGAGTGAGTTCATTGGCAGCCGCGGTCCAACACCATCTGGCCAAGTTAAGGTGAAAAAAGCTGGAACTTCTTCTTCCCGTCCCGGTACTAGGAAGCCAGGGAGGGACCCGATCCATGCATCATGAGAGCTATATTAGGTCAGCAGCGCGTAGCTCGCTCCGGCCGATTGCTATCAGAGGGGATGGAGAAAGTATCGAGTCCCTTACGTCATACATTGGGCGTCTCGCGTGGCACCACTCTGTTAAGCCATCTTTGCTGGTGGGGAGTCTGATTGATCCAGGAAAGTCTCCTGGGTTTCTGAATCATGAGATAGCCACGAGCTTTAATTCTCTGACTCCCAAAACGACCACTATCATAGAGACTATTTCGACACAGGCAGGCCTTGCCCACCATTGGGTCGCGGCTATGACTTTTGTGCACCTTCATGATCAGATTGATCATAGCGCTCGCGGATTCATCAGGAAGAACAAGCAGTGGTGCCCCGTTTGCTATCATGACGATTGTTCGAATGGAGCGCAGTATGATCGGCTCGCTTGGAGCCTACAAGGCGTCTCGCATTGTGTGAAGCATCGATGCAAACTCAGAGATTATTGCCAGCATTGCCTTAAAGCTCAGCCCTACCTCTCTACCAAATGTGAGGTGGGGTTCTGTCATCACTGTGAGCAATCACTATCGGAGAGCGTTCTATCGAAGCGAGATGACGCCGACTGCAAAGAAAGTGAAATTTATTCTTCCCTTGTACGGGGAGTTGTCGATCAGACTCAAGTTGAAACGGAAAGTCTCGAGTCCATATTGCGGAAAATCGCCTATATGTTCTCGGCTGAAGGAATCCCGCGATTCGCTGAGTTCCTGAAAATGGACAGGCATTGTGTCGAACGCTGGATGACGGGAGAAACAAAGCCAGCTTTAAAAAGTGTTCAGCGCGTTTTCGGGAAGCTGAAAGTGCCCTGGGCAGATGTTCTGATGAAGCGGGTCAGCGCATCTGAAATAATCGAATCAAACAAACGGAGTCGGTCGAAGGTTCAGTGGGCTAGGAGAGAGCCGGACTCAGAAAGAGGATTGCGAGTCGTTGACGGAGAAATACTCTATGACGATCAGCCCTGCGTAAGGAAAGTCAGGAGCGCCGCTGCGATTGAACGGATTGATCGCTATCTCGATCAAATCATCTCTGGCAAAGTAAAGCCTTATTCTCGCGCAAAAATCGCTGCTACGCTGGGCGTTTCTTCTGGTTACCTTGAGTCCATGTTTGGCGGGAAGGTAAAGGTGATCTCGGAGATCTACAAGAAGTACTTAGATGACTTGAGCGTATCAAGAGTTGAACTCCTGAAGGCTGAAATTTATGTGTCACTCCAAATGGTCTATGAGGACGGAGAGGCGCCTAGCTGGAGTAACGTCGGTGCCTACCTCTCGGAGGATTTGCACAAACGGTTTTCGATGGCGGAAATGGCACGAGTTCGAACGGAGGCGATTCCAGATGTGTTCTCTGGCAGATACCAAGAGAGTGTCCAGAAGGTAAAGAGGAAGAAGGGGTTGGTGCAGTGAGGATTTTGGAGGCGCGTTTCTACGGATTTCTCTGCAGATAAAAGCTTGAGCTTATAAGGTGGGGTGTGATGAACTTTTGGGTTCAGTCCGTGAACTATAAAATTTCCTCAGTTGTTGATAATTGAGGGTTGCAGGTGTCGAGCCCATAACCTTTCCGTAACGGAATAAGTTCTGTAAGTCGATGAATCTGATAGGCATTCGATGCGCTGCGAGCGATGAGATAGTAGTTCGTAGTCAGACGGATGAAGTTGTTTGAGAACAATAAAGCTTCAAATAAGGAAAGGTTACGGTTCAGATGACAATCTTGCCATTTCCTGGGGGAGGAAATGGTGCCGAGGAGAGGACTTGAACCTCCACGGGGTTGCCCCCACTAGCACCTGAAGCTAGCGTGTCTACCAATTTCACCACCTCGGCAGGTGATTTGCAGATTCGCTGTTAGTTTGTTGAAAACTTAGCGTTTCTGCCAGCCCGGTGAGGTGTTCCCCTCAACCGATGGCGCGTACTTTAATGATTCCGTTCGGGGCTGTCAAACATTTTTTCAAAAAAAGTTTTCGCCGTATTTGTGCCTATTAATTGTCCCCTGGTTAGGCAGGTTCGACATACCAACGTTATACTGCAGGGATAATGAATTCCGCCGCAGTATCGCGGCCAGATAGCAAGGATCCGAATGGTTTCCAGGAAGAAAGAACACAAAGACCCTCACGCCAGTCGCGAGGCTCAGAAATACGAAAACCCCATCCAGAGCCGGGAGTTTATTCTCCAGCACCTGAAAGAGCGGGGGGCACCGGCCACCCATGAGACTCTGTGCCAGGAGCTTGAGCAAACTTCCGAGGAAGGTATAGAAGCCCTTCGCCGCCGGCTGATTGCCATGTGCCGCGACGGGCAGCTGATTTGTAACCGCCGGGATGCGTTCCTGCCTATAGAAGAAGCAGACCTGGTAACCGGCCGGGTGGTCGGGCATCGGGACGGCTTCGGTTTCCTGATTCCTGATGATGGCGGTTCCGACCTGTTTCTCACCGCGCGCCAGATGCGCCAGGTGTTTCACGGTGACCGTGTAGCTGCGCGGGTTGACCAGGTGGATGACCGTGGTCGCCGGGAAGGCAAGATTGTTGAAGTGCTCGAGCACCGTACCGAACAGATCGTTGGCCGCTTCTTCAAGGAAAGCGGTATTACCTTCGTGGTGCCCGAGAATGCCCGTATCAACCAGGAAATCCTGGTTCCGGACGAGCACGTAGGCAAGGCGGTGCATGGTCAGTATGTAGTCGTACAGATTCTGCGTCAGCCGACAATCCGTACCCAGCCGACAGGGCAGGTTGTCGAAATCCTGGGTGAGCACATGGCGCCCGGGATGGAAATTGATGTAGCCATCCGTTCCTACGAGATTCCCCACAGCTGGCCGTCCGCCGTGGGTGAGCAGGCAGCAGCGATTCCTGCCGAAGTGGCAGAGAAGGACAAAGCCAACCGGGTGGATATCCGCAATATGCGGCTGGTGACCATCGACGACGAAAGCGCCCGGGATTTCGATGACGCCATCTATTGCGAGCCGCGCCCCCGTGGCGGCTACCGCCTGGTAGTGGCGATTGCCGACGTATCCCACTATGTGCGTCCGGGTTCCCCGCTCGACGAAGAAGCCATTCAGCGTGGCAACTCGGTGTACTTCCCGGATCATGTCGTGCCCATGCTGCCGGAGAAGCTCTCCAATGGCCTGTGCTCCCTGAATCCGGGCGTGGATCGCCTGTGTATGGTGGCGGATATGACCATCAGTGCCGCTGGTAATATCAGTGGTTACACCTTCTACCAGGCGGTGATGCGCAGCCATGCCCGGCTGACCTACAACAAGGTCAGTGCCATGCTGGAGCATCCGGATACCGAGCAGGGCTACAAGCTCAGCAGCCATTACGCTGATTTGTTGCCGCACCTGCATAACCTGTATGAACTGTACAAGCTGCTGCGCCGTGCCCGCACCGAGCGGGGCGCCATCGATTTCGAAACCACCGAAACCAAGATTGTGTTCGATCCCGAGCGCAAGATTGAGGAAATCGTTCCGGTGCACAGGAACGATGCCCACAAGATTGTGGAAGAGTGCATGCTTTGCGCCAACGTGGCGACGGCGCGGTTCCTGAAAAAACACAAGATGCCGGCGCTTTACCGGGTACACGATGGCCCGTCGGAAGAGCGTCTGGGTAACCTGCGCCTGTTCCTGGGCGAGCTGGGTTTGCAGCTGGGTGGTGGTGACAAGCCCACCTCCGGTGATTACCAGCAGTTGCTGGAGCAGGTGGCGGATCGCCCGGATGCCAACGTCATCCAGATGGTGATGCTGCGTTCCCTGAGCCAGGCGGTCTACAGCCCGGAAGAAGCGGGCCACTTCGGCCTGGGCTTCCCCAGCTATACCCACTTTACGTCGCCGATTCGCCGCTACCCGGATTTGATTGTGCATCGGGCTATCAAGTCCCGCATCCATAATCCGGAAGTGACCAAGGATGTGGTGTCACCCAAGGTGGCGGATCCGCAGCTGGCAGAGTACCCCTACGACCTCGCCAAAATGGAACAGCTCGGTGAGCATTGTTCCATGACCGAGCGCCGGGCCGATGACGCCACCCGGGATGTGATGGCGTGGCTGAAGTGCGAATTCCTGCGTGACCACGTGGGCGAGGAGTACAACGGTGTGATTGCCGCCGTGGTGCCTTTCGGTTTCTTTGTGGAACTGTCTGATATCTACATTGAAGGCCTGGTGCACGTTTCCACCCTCAGTGGTGACTACTTCCACCACGATGCCGCCAAGCATCGCCTGATCGGCGAGCGCACGGCAGTCAGCTTCCGCCTGGGTGATGAGGTGCGTGTGAAGGTGGTGCGGGTCGACCTGGAAGATCGCAAGATTGACCTGGAGCTGGTCAGCACCCCGAAGAAGCGCACGGCAGACCGCGATGCCCTGGATATGTCCAAGCGTGAGTCCCGTGGTCGGGGCGATCGTGCAGGCAAGGGTGGTAAAGGCGGTAAGCGTACCGGCAAGCCGGCCAGTGCCAAGGAAAAGCTGGCGGCTGAAGCGGCCAGGGACGCAGCGCGCAAAGGTGGCAAGGGCAAATCTCCGGCGGCAGGCAAGAAGCGCAAGCCCCGCAAGTAACCAGTTACACAGGAATTGATCGTTAGTGTCTCAGGAATATGTATTTGGCTGGCACGCCGTGGATGCGGTGCTGAAGCGGGAGCCGGAACGGCTTCGGCAGGTATGGATCCAGACCGGACGGCAGGACAAGCGCGTAAAATCGGTGACCGATGCCCTGGATGGCCTGGGTGTGCGCTGGAAAGTAGTGCACCGCCGGGAGCTGGATGAACGCGTGTCCGGCGTCCACCAGGGTATTGTGGCGGCCGTGGCGGAAAGCCGTGAATGGACGGAAGATGACCTGCTGGCCCAGCTGTCCAATAGCGACAAGCCGCCGTTTTTGCTGGTCCTTGATGGCGTAACCGATCCGCACAATCTCGGTGCCTGCATGCGCACCGCAGATGCGGTTGGTGTCCAGGCCGTTATTGTGCCCAAGGACAAGTCCGCCTCGCTCACACCGGTGGCCCGTAAAGTGGCCTGCGGTGCGGCAGAAACCGTGCCCTTTGTACGGGTCACCAACCTGGCCCGCTTCCTGCGGGAGCTGAAGGACCTGGGGGTGTGGCTGATCGGCACCGCCGGTGAAGCCGATGCCGGCCTGTACCAGGCTGATTTCAAGGGGCCGGTCGCGCTGGTGATGGGGGCTGAAGGCAAGGGCATGCGCCGGCTGACCCGGGAACACTGCGACCAGCTTATCAATATCCCCATGCAGGGCCATGTCGACAGCCTGAACGTGTCGGTGGCTACCGGCGTTTGCCTGTATGAGGCCCTGCGCCAGCGACTCGGTTAATCCTTGCACTGCAGGCCCCTTGGGCCTAGAATACGTGACCCCTTTTTTAAGGGGCGGTTTTGTATTGCCTGTATTCCGGGCTGCAAAACGCCGCTTTTGATCTGGCCTTACCCGTAAGTGCCTAGTTGATAAAGCAAAAAAGAAGCCGGCAGCTTTGCTGTCACCTCCTTGCTTTCACGCTGGGTCGCGGTCCGGAAGGATCGCCGAAAGAAGAAAGCTGTTTAACCCGTAGGGAGAACTCATGCGTCACTACGAAATCGTTTTCATGGTACATCCGGATCAGAGCGAGCAGGTGCCCGCGATGATCGAGCGTTATACCAGCGTCATCACTGAAGATGGCGGTAAGGTACATCGCCTGGAAGATTGGGGCCGTCGTCACCTGGCTTACCCGATCAACAAGATTCACAAGGCTCACTACGTGCTGATGAACGTTGAATGTTCACAGGCCGCTATGGACGAGCTGACTCATAACTTCCGGTTCAACGATGCCATCATCCGTGACCTGATTCTGCGTCGCGACGAGGCTGTTACCGACATGTCTCCGATGAAAGCCGCTGAGTCCCGCGAGGACCGTCGTTCCGGCGGAGACGATCGTCCGCGTCGTTCAGCTGATTCTGACGACCGTCAGAGCAGCGCATCCCAGGACGAAGAAGAGTAATTAACCGGAGTTAGGAGTTACGTTATGGCTCGTTTTTTCAGACGTCGTAAGTTCTGTCGTTTCACGGCAGAAGGTGTTAAAGAGATCGATTACAAAGATCTGGACACCCTGAAAGGCTACATCACTGAAACCGGCAAAATCGTGCCCAGCCGCATCACCGGCACCAAAGCACGTTATCAGCGTCAGCTGGCTACCGCTATCAAGCGTGCCCGCTACCTGGCACTGCTGCCGTATACGGACAGCCACGATCACTAAGCACAGATAGACAGGACCCGGGACCATGCGTGCACTGGCACAGTATGTAATGCGCGGTCCCATGCAGGCCGGCGGGGTTGCGGCAGTTGCGACTGCATTACCCTTGCTGTTCTGGATTGGCGCAGCAGTTATCGGCCTGGTCATTTTACGACTGGGCATCCGGCAGGGGCTGAACATCGGTCTCTGGGCAGTACTACCCGCACTGGGTTGGGCCACCTTCGGGCAGGATCCGACCGCGTTGGTGGTGCTGTTGCAGGTGATGCTGATGGCGTCGATTCTCAGAACATCGCTGTCCTGGGAGAGAGCGCTGCTGTCGGGCGCCTTTCTGATGATACTGACAGGGCTGATGATGCCCTTGATGTATCCGGCACTGCTGGACGAACTGGTCCAGGCCGGTGTCGGGTTTTACGAGCAATACAACGCCGAGGTGGCGCGGTCACTGGGCAGCGAACTTGAGCTGATCATCCGCAACACCATGAACGCCAGTATGGCGGGCACCTATTTCGCCACGGCCATTGGTATGACAATGCTGGCGAGGGCATGGCAGGCGGGGCTGTATAACCCCGGAGGTTTCCGCAAGGAATTCCATGCCCTGAGGTTGTCGCCGGCCATTGCGGTTGTGTGCGCTGTCACCATGGTGATAGGCCCGCTACTGGGGCTCAATTCCATGCTGCTGGCATGGGCTGCGGGAACACCGCTGTTCATCGCTTCGCTGGCACTGGTGCACGGGTTTGTTGGTCGTAAACAGTGGGGCGGGCAGGCATTGGTAGCATTCTACGTGCTACTGGTTCTGCTGGGTCCGAGTCTGATGATGCTTTTGTTGGTTCTGGCTTTTGTGGATAGCTGGCTGGATATCCGGGGGCGAATAAAACCCGCCGGGCCGGCTGAATAAAGCACGAAGAGGTTAACGAGATGGAAGTTATTCTGCTCGAGAAAGTAGCAAACCTTGGCTCCCTGGGTGACAAGGTAAAGGTTAAGGCCGGTTACGGTCGTAATTTCCTGCTGCCGTATGGCAAGGCTGTTCCTGCCACGGCTGCAAACGTACAGGCGTTCGAAGAGCGTCGTGCCGAGCTGGAAAAAGCTGCCGCTGAGAAGCTGGCCGCTGCCCAGGCCCGTGCCGAGGCTCTGGAAGGTGCGTCCTTCACCATCAGCTCCAAGGCTGGTGAAGAAGGCAAGCTGTTCGGTTCTATCGGTGTTCGTGACATCGCAGAAGCTGTTTCTGCCGGTGGCACTGAAGTCGAGAAGAGCGAAGTTCGTCTGCCAGAAGGTCCGCTCCGGACTGTCGGCGAGTTCGACATCGAACTGCAGCTGCACACTGATGTTGAAGTTACTATCAAGCTGGCGGTTGTTGCCGAGTAATCGGTAGCCGCTACAGGTAGCTTCAAAGGAGCTGAAACCCCGGGTTTCAGTTTCCCCAGACGGGCCCGAACCGGAGACGGTTTCGGGCCCGTTGCTTTCTGGTATTCTTGTACTCCCGTATTCCCATTTCAATGTTGTCGGTATTTATGGCCAATCCCACTCTGAAACCTGCGTCGATGGATCCCGAAACCAGCCGGATCAAGGTTCCCCCTCATTCGGTCGAGGCAGAACAGGCTGTTCTCGGTGGTTTGATGCTGGATAACCGCCGTTTTGACGAAATCTCCGAAGTTATTTCTGCCTCCGACTTTTACCGGCAGGATCATCGGCTGATCTTCGGTGCGGTGGAACGGCTGGCCAGCGAAAGCGAGCCGCTGGATGTGGTTACCCTGGCCGAGTTCCTGGAGCGGGCCGGCGACATTGAAGATGCCGGCGGCTTGTCGTACCTGGCCGAGCTGGCCGAGAAAACCCCGGGCGCGGCAAATATTCGCGCCTACGCTGACATTGTCCGCGAGCGTTCGATCCTGAGGAAACTGGTGGAAGTTTCCGGCCAGATTTCCGACTCGGCCTTTAACCCGCAGGGTCGCAAAAGCAGCGAGATTCTGGACGAAGCCGAGCGCAGCGTGTTCCAGATTGCAGAATCCCGCAGCAAGGAGGGCTCTGGTCCCAAGGCCATCAACCCGATCCTGGCCACCACCCTGAGCCGTATTGAAGAGCTGTTCGAATCCGGCGAGCAGACCACCGGCCTGACCACCGGTTTCCGGGACCTGGACGACCAGACCTCCGGAATGCAGCCGGCAGACCTGATTATCGTGGCGGGGCGGCCCTCGATGGGTAAGACCACCTTCGCCATGAACATTGTTGAAAACGCACTGATCAGCACCGGCACCCCCATCCTGGTGTTCAGTATGGAAATGCCCGCCGATGCACTGGCCATGCGTATGCTGTCTTCACTGGGCCGGATCGACCAGACCAAGGTACGAAGCGGCAAGCTGGAAGAAGACGACTGGCCGCGGTTGACCTCGGCGGTCAGCCTGCTGAAAGACAAGCCCCTGTACATAGATGACACCCCGGGCCTGAGCCCCACGGAAATGCGTTCCCGTGCGCGCCGTATTGCCCGGGAAAACGGCGGCAAGATCGGCCTGATCATGGTCGACTACCTGCAGCTGATGCGGGTGCCCGGTAACACCGAGGGCCGTACCGCCGAGATCTCGGAAATCTCCCGCTCCCTGAAGGGCATTGCCAAGGAGCTGAGCTGCCCGGTGGTTGCACTGTCGCAGCTGAACCGGAGCCTGGAGCAGCGGCCCAACAAGCGCCCGGTGAACTCGGACTTGCGGGAATCCGGTGCGATCGAGCAGGACGCCGACGTCATTATGTTTGTATACCGGGACGAGGTGTACAACGAAGACACCCAGGATAAAGGCATTGCCGAGATCATCATCGGTAAGCAGCGGAACGGCCCCATCGGCACCATTCGCCTGGCGTTTATCGGCAAGTACACCAAGTTTGAGGACCTCGCCCACGGGGATTACGGTGACTACGGTGGTGATTACTGATGCCACGCCCCACCGTTGCCCGTATCGACCTTGAGGCGATCAGGTTCAACTATCGACTGGCTCAGCAGAAGGCTGGCAACGCCCGGGCCATGGCTGTGGTCAAGGCCGACGGTTATGGCCATGGCATCCAGGCGGTGGCCGGTGCCCTGGACGGGCTGGCCGGGAAATACGCCGTAGCTTGCCTTGAAGAAGCGGAAGCCGTCCGTGAGGCGGGCCTGCAGCAACCTGTGGTGTTGTTGCAGGGCGTGCACGAAGCGAGAGACCTGGCCAGTTGTGCAGCCATGGACTTCGAGCCGGTGTTGCACTGCCGGCAGCAGCTGGACTGGCTGTCTGAAGCCTCGGTGCCGAGCTTCTGGCTGAAGGTAAATACCGGTATGAACCGGCTGGGTTTCCGGCCCCGGGAGTTACCGGAGGTAGTGGCCGGCCTGGAGTCCATGGGCGCCCGAACCCGGTTACAGGGCTTTGTCACCCACTTTTCCTGTGCGGATGACCTGGCCAGTGATTTCACCGGCCAGCAAACCCGCAGCTTTGAAGCGGCGGTCGCGCCCTGGCCGGATCTGATGCGCAGTGTCGGTAACTCGGCGGCCCATTTCCGGCCCAACCAACCCCTCTACGAATGGAGCCGGCCCGGCATTATGCTGTACGGTGCCTCACCGATGATTGGCAAAACCGGGCTGGAGCTCGGGCTGAAGCCGGTGATGACTCTGGAAGCACCGCTGATAACCACCCGTACCGTGCGTGCCGGCGAAGCCATCGGCTATGGTTGCAGCTGGGTAGCCGACCGGGACACCCGCATGGGTATGGTGGCGATCGGCTATGGCGACGGCTATCCGCGCCATGCCGGCACCGGTACGCCGGCGGCCATCAATGGCCAGCGCATTCGGCTGTTGGGCCGGGTATCCATGGATATGCTGGCGGTGGACCTGGGCAATGCGCCACAGGCCCGGGAGGGGGACAGGGTGGAACTGTGGGGCCCCACCGTCAGCGTTGACGAAGTGGCGGACTGTGCCGGCACCATCGGCTATGAGTTACTGACCGGGGTTTCTGCTAGGGTGCCTCGGGTTCATGAATGATTTCCTCGATGAAATCGAGGATGGCGGCCAGGCTGCGGTCGTCCAGTTTTTTCAGAACCTTGTGAATCACCATCTTGCTGCCTTTGAGCATGCTGCTGATGCCCATTCTGGCCATGCCCATCATCATGCTGCCGGCTTTCAGGCGGCGCAGCGGTTCGATGAAGAAAAAGTCCAGCCCGGCTTCGGTCAGTTCGTTGATCAGGTCGTACAGTTGTTCGATGGCCTGCTTGTCGGCCTTGCCGCGGCTTTTCAGCTCGCTTACCGTGTACAGCGCGCGGGTGCGGAGTTCATCGGGAATCGGGGCAACAATATGGCTCTGTTGTTTCAGCATAGAGTGTCCTGTTGTTGTATGCTCGCAAGTGGGACTTTAATTAACACCGGCGTTCCAGGTTGCAGGAATAGTGCAGCAACCGTCCGCTACGGCCATTGGCCTGAGTGGTTCCTTACAGCCGTCATATCAGTGATATTCCGGAGGCGTTGATTCCCTGTGCATGTACTTGTTGTTCACGACTACGGCCCCCTGGGAAAAGTGCTTCTGGAGCGCTTGCGTAAAACCCATCTGCGGGTGAGCCCGCTGCTGGTCAGCGATCCGGCCAATGCCGACCTGAAAGCGCTGGAAAGCTGGATTCCGGAAGATGCAGACCTGATTGTGAATGCGCTCTGGCTGGCAGACCCGGAGAAAGCCGAGGCCAACCGGGAAGCAGCCCACGATGCGGCCTTTTCGTTGCCCTTGTGCCTGGCGGAACATGCCCGGGACAAAGGCATGGCGTTGCTGCAGTTGTCGTCGTGCTATGTCTTTGACGGTCGCAAGCAGGGCGCCTACCTGGCGTCTAACCCGGGCCAGCCGATCAACGAGCTGGGGCGCTGGCAATGGGAGTGCGAGCAGGCGCTGCGCACCTTGTTGCCGCGGCATATCCTGCTGCGTGCCGGCTGGTGCCTGGGGCGTTTCATTCGTAAGCTTTACCACAGTACCGGGCACTCAGACACCCTGTCGCTGCCTGGCCGCTGTCAGGGCCAGCCGGTGGCGGTGCAGGATCTTGCCCGGGTAATAACGGCTATCGTGCTGCAGATAGACTGTGGTGCGGAAGTCTGGGGCACATACCAGTACGCCGGCTCCGAGGAGATTGACCTGTACGAACTGGGCCTGGCCATTGCTGGTATGCCGGGTATTCCTGAAGGCATTCACGTGGTGGACGGGGTGCCGGAGTGGGGCCACCTGGAGCCGGTGAACACCACCATGGTGTGTACCAAGATCAAGCATACCTTCGGTATCAAGCAGCTGCCCTGGCGTACATGGCTTAACGAGGAGGTTGCGATGATCAAGGAGCCGGAGGGCAAAGAGGAAAAGCCGGAACAGAAAGCCGAGCCGACGGGTTTGTAACCCGCCGGCCCTTGATTAAGATAGGGTTACTGGCAGCCCTGTCGGGCGAAGTCCCGGGTGACCAGCTGCAGGGCTTCAACGTCCAGCAGCTCCACTTCCCGGCCACGGGCCCGGATGATGCCCTGGTTCTGGAAGCGGGTGAACACCCGGCTGACGGTTTCCACAGCCAGGCCCAGGAAGTTAGCAATGTCATTCCGTGCCATGGGCAGGCTGAAATTGGTCGGCGACATGCGACGGCGACGGAAGCGGCTGGACAGTGACAGCAGCAGGGCGGCAATGCGCTCTTCTGCGGTGTTCTTGCTCAGAAGCATAGCCAGCTGGTGGCTGTTCTGGATTTCCTGGCTCAGCAAGTGGTACATGTGATGCTGAAGCTCGGGCAGTTTGCCGGTGAGCTCTTCCAGCTTTTCGATCGGGAACTCACACACACTGGTGCGTTCCAGGGCCTTGGCCGTACAGGCGTAGGTGTCGCTGCTCATGCTGTCGAGCCCGACCAGCTCGCCGGGCATAAAGAAGCCGGTCACCTGCTCGTCACCGCCTTCGGTAATGATCGAGGTCTTCACTGACCCGCTTTTCACTGCAAAGCAGGACCGCATCGGGGTGCTCTGGTCAAAGATGTGCTCGCCCCGGTTGTAGATTTTGCCCTGTTGGACAATGTCTTCCAGCCGCTCGAGATCGTTCTCTTCAACGGCAAGGGGAAGGCAGAGGTTGCTCAGGCTACACTGCTGGCATGAGGCTTTGAGCGGAGATACTTGGTGGAGATGAATTGCCTGGGCCATAATTGATAAACCATCCGGGTTGATCCAAATCAAGCATAGCAGAATGGTAGCCTGATAGGTAACTCTTGAACAGCGGCTGAGCGACTCAGCGTTTCTTTCGTTTGCGCTGTTCGGCTTTGAGGGCTTTTTCCTTCGCTTCCTGTTCTTCCGTGATGCGCGCTTCGGCCAGTTCCCGTTCAACCATGTCAGGTGTTTCCAGGGAAATCTGCCCCAGTGTGCCGGCCCGGAATTCGTTCAGCAACACCTCGGAGACCTTGTGCAGGTCTGGTACGCCGCCGCGGCCCAGGAAGCGCCGCTTTTCCGCAATCGCGTCCATCAGCGCCAGCCCGTCCCGAGGCTTCTGGTCGAGGCCGTAGCGTGCCATGACCAGTTCAGGGTAGGCCTGCACCAGGTAGTCGGCTTCGAACATCGCAACATCTTCAAAATCCAGTACCGCGCTTCGGATGGCGCCGGTGACCGCCAGCCGGTAGCCGCACTGCTCCGGTGACAGCTTGGGCCAGAGAAAGCCCGGGGTGTCGTACAACAGCACGTTATCCGGCAGCTTGATGGCTTGCTGGGCCCGGGTAACCGCCGGCTCGTTGCCGGTCTTGGCGGCGGGGCGGCCGGCCAGGGTGTTGATCAGCGTAGACTTGCCGACGTTGGGGATGCCTAGAATTATCACCCGCAGGGCGCTTTTCTCCCGGTTGTGGGTCGGGGTCATTTCCCCGGCCAGCTTCAGGATGCCCAGGGCTTCCTGGCGCTGGTTGTGGGTGAGGGTGATGGCCCGCACTCCGCGTTCCTTTTCAATCCAGGCTAGCCATTGTTCGGTGATCGCCGGGTCTGCCAGGTCTCGCTTATTCAAAACCTTGATCAGCGGCGTGTCGCCACGCAGCGACGGCACCAGCGGGTTCTCGCTGCTGAACGGGATTCTGGCGTCTACCACCTCGATGATCAGGTCCATCTGGGGCATGACCTGTTTGATCTCCTTGCGAGCCTTGTGCATATGCCCGGGAAACCAGTTAATCGCCATCGGTGTTGCTCCGCCTTTTGCTGAAAGGCGCCATTATGCAGGGGAATGACTAAACTTTCACATTTATCGGAAGCCCCGTGATGTCTGGGCTGGCAACGGTTTTTCTGTGTGCTGTGTACAGAAACGCGGGATATCGGGATGAAATCCGGTGTGTGATTGTTTTAGGGTGTGGGGTCTCAAACGTTAAGCCAATAAACGGCGGCTCTGGTAATGGCCGTCTGCGATGGAGAAAATTATGCAGCAAGTTGTAAAAGTTATCGGTTCTGCCCTGATTGCCCTGAGCCTTTCGGCCACCGCATTCGCCCAACAGGCCAGCCAGCCGGACCAGGTTGCCCAGCTTGCCGAGATGGTGGGCCTGTCTGACGATCAGCAGAGCGAAATCCGCAGCATTATTGATGATATGCAGGGCGAGATCGGCGAGTTGCGCCAGAGTGCCCAGAACCTGCAACAGAAGCTGCAGGGTGAAATCAAGCCGGACTACAACGAATCCGCTATCCGCGACAACGCCGAAGAGCTGGGTGATGTAACCGGTGAAATTGCGGCGCTTTCAGCGCTGATGCAAGCGAAGGTGGATGCCGTTTTCACTGAGGAGCAGCGCGCAGAGCTGGACCGCCAGATGCAGGAGATGCAGCGTCAGATGCAGCAACAGCGCCAGATGATGCAGCCGGGCCAGTAACCCGCTCCGTTGTATCCTGACCGCGCCTGCCGATGCCGCAGGTGCGGTTTATTGCCGCTCCGGTTACCCCTTTTCGGTTCCGCCCTTTCTCCGCAACACCTTCGGCACAATGGCCTTGACCCGTCTATAAGTTTATCTCACGGTTACAGTGTTTCGTGTCATCCAAATAATGCATTTGATCTTATACTTAAGGTAATGATCGAAGGGGCCCGCAAGAAGCCCTGCAAAACTCACTCATAACATGGATGGACTCTATGGCTTCAGATACGAAAGCTATCCGTTCCACTATCCTCGTACCGGTCTTTATTCCGGCCGTTGTTGTTGCACTGTTGCTGGTGATCGGAACCATCAGCAACCCTGAACTGGCCGGAGAGGCGTTCAGCGCGACCCTGGCCTGGATTACCGATACCTTCGGCTGGTTCTACATGCTGTCGGTTGCCATCTTCCTGGTCTTTATTGTCTCTGTGGGGGCATCCAAGTGGGGCAATATCAAACTGGGGCCGGATCATGCGGAAGCCCAGTACTCCTTCCCGGAATGGTTTGCCATGCTGTTCTCGGCCGGCTACGGCATCGCGCTGTTGTTCTTCGGTGTGGCCGAACCTGTGCTGCATTACGCCACGCCGCCCGCCGGCGCTGCTGAAACCGTCGATGCGGCCAAGCAGGCCATGCAGATTGCTTTCTTCCACTGGGGCTTCCATATCTGGGCTATCTACGGCCTGGTAGGCCTGGTGCTGGCGTACTTTGCGTTCCGCCATGGTCTGCCGCTGTCTATCCGCTCCGCGCTCTACCCGCTGATTGGCGAGAAGATCTACGGCCCCATCGGCCATGCAGTGGATATCTTCGCCATTCTGGGCACCATGTTTGGTATTGCCACTACGCTGGGGCTGTCGGTCACCCAGATCAACGCAGGTATCAATTATCTCTGGCCCTCGGTGCCCATCAGTACCACGGTGCAGATTATTGCCATTGCGGTGATTACCGCGGCGGCGACCGTGTCGGTGGTGGCAGGTATGGATAAGGGCGTAAAGCGTCTGTCCATTCTCAATATGGTGCTGGCGGTATCCCTGATGCTGTTTGTGTTTGTGGTCGGGCCCACCATCCACATCCTGGAAACCTTCCTGCAGAACACCGGCAGCTACCTGAGCGGTATTGTCGAGCGTACCTTCAACCTGCAGGCCTACACCCGCAGTGACTGGATCGGTAACTGGACGCTGTTCATCTTCGGCTGGACCATTGCCTGGGCGCCGTTTGTGGGCATGTTTATCGCCAAGATCAGCCGCGGCCGTACCATCCGCCAGTTTGTGTTCGGTGTGATGCTGGTGCCGTCGGTGTTCACCTTCCTGTGGTTCTCGGTATTCGGCGACACCGCCCTGAACCTAATCATGAACGAAGGCCTGGATACGCTGATTGCTGACGTACAGGCTGACCACGCGGTTGCCCTGTTCAAGCTGTTCGACGTGCTGCCCTGGTCGTTCTTTATTTCCCTGCTGACGGTGTTGCTGATCATCACCTTCTTTGTCACCTCGTCTGACTCAGGCTCGCTGGTGATTGACTCCCTGGCTTCCGGTGGCGTGATCAATACCCCGGCATGGCAGCGGGTGTTCTGGGCCGTGCTGGAAGGTGCGGTTGCAGCGGTGCTGCTGCTGGCAGGCGGGCTGAGTGCCTTGCAGACCATGACCATTGCCAGCGCCTTGCCATTTGCCATCATCATGCTGATTGCCGCCGTTGGTATGTGGCGGGCCCTGGTGATTGAAGGGCACCGTGAAACCAGCCTGCAGGCGCACATGATGAGCAGCCGGCACATGACCGGCTCCCAATGGAAGCATCGCCTGGCGGCGATTGTGGAATTCCCGGGCAAGCACGAAGTGGAAATGTTCATCAAGAACACTGCCATGAATGCCATGCGGGAAGTGGAGCAGGAACTGAAGGCCAAAGGCTGGGATGCAACCGCCGAGTTCGATGCCGAGAACCTGCGTTCACACCTGCAGGTGCACCGTGAGCACCATGTCGACTTCATCTACGATGTGCGGCTGACCGAGCACCCGATGCCGGGCTTTGTCTACGGCGAGCTCAAGCGTGACCCGGACGAGCCTGAAGCCTATTACCGGGCAGAAGTCTATCTGCGCCGGGGCGGTCGTTCCTACGACGTGTTCGGCTACGATGAGCATGACATCATCAAGGACATTCTTGACCAGTTCGAGAACTACCTGCACTTCCTCAATATCTCGCCGGGCAAGCTGCCGTGGGATATGAATGAGCATGATGACATGATCAACACCGACGACCCGGAGCCAGGCAAGGCCTGATCCGGTAACTACAAAAACCCCGCCCGAGCCATGCTCCGGCGGGGTTTTTATTATGGGGCAGGGAAAGACTTGAGCAGGACAACCAGCCGGGGCAGTAGGCTCCGGCCCGGGAATCTGTGAACGGATCAGTCGACGGCTTTCACCGGAATCTGCATGGCCTGGTCTGGCGTGGGCACTTCCGGCACGGCCAGCCCCAGGTTGTTCTTGTCGAACACCCGGTCAGCGCGGTAGCTGGAGCGCACCATGGGGCCGGAGGGCACTTCCATAAAGCCCTTTTCGAGGCCGATTTCACGGTAGCGGTTGAACTCTTCCGGAGTCACATAGCGTTCCACCGGCAGGTGGTTCGGGGTGGGGCGCAGGTACTGGCCGATGGTGAGGATGTCTACGCCGATGGCGCGCAGGTCATCCATGGTTTCCAGGATTTCTTCTTCGGTTTCACCCAGGCCGACCATCAGGCTGGTCTTGGTGAGCACGTCTGGCCGGTGTTTCTTGGCGTGGGCCAGGACGCTCAGGGTTTTCTCGTATCCGGCGCGGGGGTCGCGGACACGGCTGGTCAGGCGTTTGACGGTTTCCACGTTCTGGGCGAATACATCCAGGCCGGAATCCACGACTTTTTCCACATCGCTCATCACCGCATCAAAGTCCGGAGTCAGGGCTTCAACGGCCACTTCCGGGGTGCGCTGTTTGATGGCAGATACGCAGGCGGCGTAGTGAGCCGCGCCGCCGTCGTCCAGGTCATCCCGGTCGACCGAGGTCAGCACGATGTAACGCAGGCCCATCAGCTCAACAGACTTGGCGGTGTTCTCCGGCTCTTCCGGGTCCAGCCAGCCTTTCGGGTTGCCGGTATCCACTGCGCAGAATTTGCAGGCGCGGGTGCACACAGAACCCATCACCATGATGGTGGCAGTGCCGTTGGTCCAGCATTCACCGATGTTGGGGCAGTGGGATTCCTGGCACACTGTGCTCAGGCGATGTTCCGAGACGTTGCGGCGCACCGCGTCATAGCGCTCGCCACCGGGCATACGCGCCCGCAGCCATTTCGGCTTGCGCTCCAGGGGCTTGTCTTCCGTGTTTGAAGAGGAACGTTTTACGCCGTCCTTGATGGCGGAAAAGCCGTGTTCGTTACGGAATTTGGAACCACTGGTAATGCGGGACTTTGCGCTGTCGCTCATGGGGCCGGAAACTCTCGGGTCAACGTATGGAGAACCTTAAAGAATAATCCTGAGGCAAGGCAGTTACAAGGCGGGTAGGGGGAATCACGGGGTAACCGGGCACGACATTGGTCGTACCCGGTTGATCAATATCAGGCCTGGGATTTGTCCAGGGCCTGGGTGATGTCGGCGATGATGTCGTCGGCGTCTTCAATGCCGATGGAGAGCCGCACCAGGTCCTCGCTGACCCCGGCACTTTTCAGCTCGTCAGCGTTGAGCTGGCGGTGGGTAGTGGTGGCCGGGTGGCACGCCAGGGACTTGGCATCGCCGATGTTCACCAGGCGCAGGATCAGATCCAGGGCGTCGATGAACTTCGCGCCGGCCTCGCGGCCACCCTTGATGCCGAAGCTCAGAATGCCGGAGGCCTTGCCGCCACAGATCTTGTCGCAGGTGGCCTTGTAGGGGCTGTTGGCCAGGCCGGCGTAGTTCACCCACTCAACAGCCGGGTGATCCTGCAGGAACTGGGCAACCTTCTGGGCATTATCGCAGTGGCGTTCCATGCGCAGGGCCAGGGTTTCCAGCCCCTGCATGATCAGGAACGAGTTAAACGGCGACAGGGCAGAGCCGGTGTTACGCAGCGGCACAACGCGGCAGCGGCCGATGAAGGCAGCTGCGCCCAGAGCTTCGGTGTAAACCACTCCGTGGTAGGAGGGGTCCGGCTGGTTCATCATCGGGAATTTATCGGCGTTGGCTTTCCAGTCGAACTTGCCGGAATCCACTACGATACCAGCCACCGTGGTGCCGTGACCGCCGATGTACTTGGTCAGCGAGTGAATGACGATATCTGCGCCATGCTCGAATGGACGGCACAGGAAGGGCGTGGCTACAGTGTTATCAACAATCAGCGGAATGCCGTGCCTGTGGGCGATTTCGGCCCATTTCTGAATATCCACCACGTTGCCGGCGGGGTTGCCGATGGATTCGCAGAACAGGGCGCGGGTCTGGTCGTCGATGGCGTTCTCGACTGCCTCGAAATCATCGTGGCGCACCATCTTGCACTCGATGCCCTGGTTCGGCAGCGAGTGGGCAAACAGGTTGTAGGTGCCGCCATAAAGTTGACTGGTACTGACAATGTTATTGCCGACCTTGCAGATGGTTTGCAGGGCATAGGTGATGGCGGCCATGCCCGAAGCCACCGCCAGGGCGCCAACGCCGCCTTCCAGCGCAGTCATTCGCTCTTCCAGCACATTGTTGGTCGGGTTCATGATGCGGGTGTAAATGTTGCCCTGAACTTTCAGATCAAACAGATCGGCACCGTGCTGGGTGTCATCAAAGGTGTAGGACGTGGTCTGGTAAATAGGAGTGGTAGCGGCCTTGGTGGTCGGGTCGCTCTTGAAGCCGGCGTGCAGCGCGAGAGTTGCTGGTTTCATCACAACATTCCTTGCGGGTGGATTGTTCATTATTGGTTTGAGAAACCGAGTATGCCACAGGCTATTGCGGTTCGGCACGGTACCAGCAGTTATAGCCTTATAAAGCAGATGGCGGTATCAGTTCAGGGCTCCGTACACCAGTGCCCGGAGGTCCTGGCGGATGGGGTAGGAGGAAGATGGCATCAGCTGGGTCATGAAAATCACCACCATGTCTTCCACAGGATCCACAAAGAAGCTGGTGCTGGCCAGTCCGCCCCAGCCGAATTCGCCTTCCGAGCCGATGGTGGCAGAACTGGCAACATCGGTTTTCACCGAAAAGCCCAGCCCGAAGCCGCTGCCGGCATAGGGTGTTTCGCTGAAGCCGCCAATAGAGAGCCCCGGCAGGTCCTTGCCGCCGGGCAGGTGGTTCAGGCGCATGAATTCCAGGGTTTTGCGCCCGATGATGCGCTGGCCCTGATACGCTCCACCCTGGCAGAGGGCCTGGGCGAACCTGAAATAGTCATCAATGGTGGACACCAGTCCACCTCCGCCAGACAGGAACTTTGGCTCCTTCAGGTAGCGGGAGCGCTCCGGGTCGTCCTGCAGCTTCATGGTGTCGCCGGGTTGGTACAGGTAGCAGGCAGCGAAACGTTCCTGCTGGTCCTGCCGGACCTGAAAGCCGGTGTCGGCCATGCCCAGTGGTTCGAAAATGTGCTCACGGAAATACGCATCCAGTGGCTTGCCGGATAACAGCTCAACCAGGTAACCCAGTACATCGGTGGATACGGAATAGTTCCACGCGGTGCCCGGTGAGAACTCCAGCGGCAGTTCCGCAAGGCGATCCACCAGCTTGTCCAGGGTCAGGATGGAGCTGCCATCCAGCTTCAGCTGGCGGTAGGCGGCATCGACTTCTGTTCGCTCGGTGAAACCGTAGGTCAGCCCGGAGGTGTGAGTCATCAGGTCCCGGATAGTCATGGTGGTGGTTGCCGGTTCAGTTTCGAAATCCGGGTAGCGGCCACCCTTGTACACCTGAAGGTTTCGCCAGGATGGGATGTACTTGTGTACCGGGTCGTTCAGCAGAAATTTGCCTTGCTCATACAGCTGCATCATGGCGATGGAGGTGATGGGCTTGGTCATGGAGTAGATGCGGAACACTGTATCCCGTTCCATGGGCAGGTTGCGTTCGACATCTCTCAGGCCCTGGGCTTCACACCAGAGAACCTTGCCATGCCGGGCCACCAGCGTGACCGCCCCCGGGATCTTGCCGGGTTGAATGTAGTTATGGTCAAAGTGGCGGGTAATACGCTTCAGGCGATCCAGGGAAACGCCGGAGGTGATTGATTCCTGCATGGCAGCGGGCAGCCTTTTGTTCGGTTTAACGGATCTGGTTGGCAGATGCCGGGCCGGCATCGTTATCGGGAAACACGGTATCGTAGCACCAGGTAAACACAAAGGCGTAAACCAGGTAAAACACCACAAAGGCGATATCTACGATCAGCGCCTCCAGCAAGCCGATATCGAGCCACCAGGCGATCACTGGCAGGAATGCCAGCATTAGCCCGAACTCGAAACTGATGGCATGCAGGAAGCGCAGCTTGAGGGTTTTCCGGGTAGTGCCGGTGAACCGCTTCAGGCCGTGATCGAACATCAGGTTGAAGATATAGTTCCACAGGGTGGCCATGGTGGCGCCGATGGCGGCAAGTACACCAGTTTCCCCAAGATCCAGGCCAAAGACAAAGGCGGCCAGGGGAGTTGATATGAGCAGGCCGATCACTTCAAAGGAAATGGCCTGGCGGATTCGGTCTTTTGTGGTTCGCATGGTGTTGGGAGTAGCGTAGGCGGGTCGTCCCGCGTCCTGTTCCCGGGAAGGGTGGGGTCGTCCCCAGAACTGAAAAAGCCCGGTTCTTTCGAACCGGGCTTTCAGAATACTGGTAGCAAGGGGCGGAGTCGAACCGCCGACCCCAGCATTATGAGACCTGTGCGAGCCGTTCATTAAAGGGCACAGGCGTTCAAAATCAGCTGCTTGCGTATCAAGTCCGGTCGTTAACGGGCACTAAGGTACACGGCGGTAGGCAAGTGGGCAACTGGCATCATTCTTATTCTGGTTATGCACTACCGCACGCTGGTTCCTCGGTTTTGTATAACACCATCTCAGACACGAGCAGTTCCTGTTCCAATGTTGTCCCACATGCCTCTACGTTGGGTTCTTTCTATATTTTTGCAGTCTCAAGGATTTTATCTATATATTGGTTCCTCAGCTGTCGTGCTCTTGTGCTGTTAACCGCTTCTGTTGCTGCCAATTTGAAATCTTCCGGAATATTGTTCTCAAACTTTTCGAGTTCTTTCGTCAAAATACCTTCGTCAAATCTTTCGCCCTCTTTTATCCGACTAGCTATAGCGACAATTAAAGAAAACACGTTGGCTTTGTTGTAGAAGTATGATTTCGATCGCAACTTAAGACGACCAATGATTTCGGCTGCTTTCTCAAGTTGTTCGATAATTTCATCACGCTCTTCAAATATCTCTGCGTAGTCATTTAAGTTTTCAGTTACTTTTTCGTTTCTATTGTAAAAGCCAACCAATAGTGTAGAAATTATGTTTAGTACATGCATTAGAGGTACTTTTCTGGCTATCTCTCTTGGCGTGAAAATGCCCTTTTTTGTTATTAGTGTATTGAATTTTTTAACATTTTTCTTTTCTGCCCAATCATAAAACTCTTGTGGAATGTTCGGGTCTTCTTTAAAGTCATCATCATTATTTGACTTGATCGAGATTTGGTCTGAAAGTAGCTTCGCAACTAGCATAAAGTATGATGTTGAGTATTCTGACGCCATTTTTTCTATTACTGTCAGCGAGTTCGATGTTCTATTAATTCGCTGAAATATTTCTTTTACTTTTGGGTCATCGTTTTCTAAATCTAGCTCTATTACTGCAATTTCATACTTTAAAAATTCGGCCTTTTTAGAATCGCTTAGGTCGGAGTAATAGTTTCCGTCCACTTGAAATTTGTTATTGATGAACTCTGCAATTGCATTAGTCCTCTGTTGGCCGTCAACAATACATGAAATGGTGGACATTGTTTTGACATCTACCTTTCCTTTAGATATGAATATTTGTGGGAATGGATATCCAAGTAGTATCGTTTTTATAAAGTCAATTTTGTGAATATCCCTCCATACTAGGTTTCTTTGAAAATAGGCGTCAGGGATCAGTCTTTCTGATTTTATGTCATTCACTAGATTCAGTAGCGAAACAGATCTTACTCTATATTCAATCATCAGATGCCCTCTCTCTCACGATAGACTTTAAGTGCTGACAGCTGTTTAACCTCAAAAAACTCTTCAGATAAATAGATGACAGCATTTATATGTTTGAAGATGTTTGAATGCTTTTTCGATAACATTCCAAAAAATTTATTCCATTGCTTTCTAGTTTCACCTGAGGGCATAGCTTTAGCGTTAAAAATGCCTCGTGAAAGATATGAGATAAACTCATCTGCCCTGGAGACTCCGTCTTTATTTAGCGGAAAACGTGATCTGTTGGAGTACGCTCTCGTCTCTGAGAATATCTTTTCCATATATTTAACAAATAGATTTTGATCTATGATTGCAATGTCTAGGTCTGACTGTCCTTGGTTGAACTCACGATCCTTATGTAAGCTATATCCAATTTTTGCTGACCCCGCTATTTGTATCGAGCTAATTGGAATTTCGAAGTTTTTACTTATTTCCTTGAGTATCTCATACTGTTGGTTTTCATATCCGAGAAGAGCTGCGGCAGGATAGGTTAAATATGTCTTTCTGATCAGATCCTTTGGTGTAACGCTGTTTTGAAGATCTTGTTTTATAAATTGCAGGTAGTTCATTCTGCCTATTTCCAGCCTTGCTTTTGTCTTCGGGAATTATCTTCGAGCATCTTACTTAACGTAATATTTCTCAAAAATGCTATGATTTTTCCTTTTGTAGAGCCCCTACCCATGACTTTACTCAGTTTCTTGTGCTTTAGTCCGACTGTCGAGCTTTGATTCATTCATTTCCGCAATACTCATTGATCTTGGAGGTAGTTTTCTCACCAGGTTTCTGCTGCTTCCAAAAATCGCACATTTGCTGATTCATCGTGTGTTCTTTTGCAGCTTTTTGCCCTTGAACCTTCGCAGTTTCAATTTCCCGCTGATAGCTCTTCTGCAACTTTACCGATTCCTTTACTGCAATCGGTTTCCACCGTTCCCTCTCCGGCCCTTTCATCGCCCATAGCGGTACGCCTTGCGGATTAACGTAACAATTGGCGTACATCCGCAACGCTTCTGGTCTTGCGCACCGCGTTTACCACATATTTGTCTCTATCTGTTTGCTTAGAGTTGTGGTGAGTCCGCGAACTGCGTCATTGACGGGGTCTGCCTGAGCCGTGCCTAGGACAAAAAGCGAGAGTGATACTGCGCAAATTCCTTTCATTACTACTTCCCTCAGTCGTGCCGATCCTGGAACCACCTTTCAATGACTGCTTTGGTTACTGCTATCCCTCGGCTGGACTGTCTAACTTTGAGTTAATCGCATCGTATTGGGGGCTTGTTTGCCCGATCTCAGGAGCAATCTCGCCGCTAATTAGCCATAGGCGATATTGAGGAAATTCCTGCTGAAGTACCTCAAGTTCTTCTGTGCTCATTCGCACGTTCTTGTATGTGACGCTAGACCATCTGCTTGCGGGTATTTCGCTTTTTTTAGCGAAATAGTCTGTACCCATCATCTTCACGACAGTTCTAGCTCTACTGAGTATTGATTCCATATTGTTCTAAAAAGCCAAGAAAAATATGAACTCAATAGTTAAGCCAAGGCCTGTTATCGGCTATATTTCAATTATTGAGCTCAATATGTGAGCTAAAATTCTTAGTTAAGCCCTGTTTTTCGGGCCGGACACTTGAAGACCATGATAGACGAACAACTAGCAGAGCGCATCAAAGACCTGAACTGGCCACCCCTTATGGATTGGCGCGAGTTCGCTGACTGGGTTCGTGTAGAGCCTGGAGTGGTAGAGGGCTGGATAAAACGCGCTTACATACCGACCCACAAGGTCGGTCGTCATCGCATGGTCAACATCGTTCGTTTGCTCCAACAGATGGAAGAAGAGGAGGTATGACCATGACACTGGACGTTCGCAACCAGAAGAAAACCATCATGCGCCTGCGCTTCCAGCAAGCCTGTGAAGCTCATGAGGCCGGCGATTACGAGCTTGCCGCCCTGCGCATCAGCCAGATTTCCCAGATGTCCGCCTCTTATATAGGTGTTGATTCCGACCTTCACTCGTACGGCCTGCGCCTCACCATCGCCTGGGCCGAATTCTTCATCCAGGACGACACCCGCGATTTCAACACCTGGGCAGTAGGGCAGGCCTGCACTGCACTGAGGGCCGCCGCATGACATCCGCCATCCGCGAACTCAAAAAGCACCAAATCCGCACGTTGTTCAACGTTGCCATCCAGCTCCTGGACAACGGCGACCGGGAAACTGCCTTCGAATGCCTGATCAAGATCCAGGGCATGATGGCCGCCTTCGACCAGCTGGACAGCGTCCTCTGTGCCTACGCCAAACTGGCCGAATCCGCCTTCATTACCTACGTGCAGTCCAGGGCGATCAGCCCGTTCATGCACACCGTCCGGATGGAGGCCAGCATCCAATGATCAAACGCAGATACGAGAAACCAGGGCAGGGCATGACCCTGTCACCGGCCATCAAGGCCGCCAGTTTCGCCTTCCAGAGCCCACGCCTGTCCTCTGCGCTCACCCCTGACGCTCTGGAAGGCCTTTTTGACACCCTCCTGCAGCGCCTCAACCACCTGCAGGAAGTGCGCACCGACTACCCGTGCGACTACCTGGCCCGCTGCAAAGCCGGCTTCACCGATGCCCTGATCCAAACACTGGAAGCCCGCGGCCACCACAGCCCCGCGTTTGACCGCCTCATCCAACTGAGGGACGCCTGGGACTGCGGCCAACTGGACCTCCCCAACGTCACGGAGAACGACCAATGAGCACCATCCCCCCGAGACAAGACCAGGTCGAAGACAAAGAGCGCCGTTTCTACGTCAGCGCCCCGTCTTCCATTTACCTGCAACTGCAGCAAGAAGCCATCCACCGGGGAACGGATCTCTGGACCCTCGGCGGTTCCGTCCTGCGCGCCTGGCTAGAAGCCGGCTGCCCGAACTTTGGCACTCAGGCCAAACACCCTGAAAAGCCCTCGAGTCCGCCCCCGTCATCGTCACCACTCGCGCACGATCAGGGGGCCAGTCAGTGAGCGCTGCAAGGCTGGCGCGCAGCGCCAGGGCCGCAGGCCCCCTGGCCTTGTGGCGGTCACTGAGTGGTCCACAGTGCGCACACAGAGTGGTGAGGATGTCGGGGGAGGACGGCCGCCCCTTGATTCCGAACCATGAGCAATGCAACCAGCTCCTGCAGGAATGCCGGCAAAGTTCAAATCAGTTTGTCTGGTCGGTTGCCATGATTTGCCTTGCGACGGGGGCCAGGTGGATAGAAGCTGAGACCCTCAAAAACTCCGGCTTTGTCTCCGGCAAGGTCATATTCAGGGACACGAAGAACGGAAAGAGCAGGGCAGTACCGATAGACCCTAAGATCCAGGAGCAGATCCTGGAACACGCATTACCTGGTCCAGGACGATTGTTTGGCCCTTGCCGGTCGGCGTTCAGGTCAGCGTATGAACGGTGTGGATACTCGACGCCTCAACAGCTGACGCACATCCTCCGGCACACTTTCGCCAGTCACTACATGATGAACGGGGGCGACATTCTCACGCTTCAGCGCATTCTTGGTCACGGAAACATCACCATGACTATGAAGTATGCCCACCTTTCACCTGATCACCTGGAGTCAGCTGTTAGATTGTCGCCAGCATCAGGCCTTTACGTCCCGTAGTGTTCCAATGCGATGTCGTTAAAGGCTAGACTCCGAAGCTTATTGAGAGCATTCCCGGGGAAAACTTTGTGAGCGATCGTGATAAAGAATCTATTTCATTTCTTATCAAAGATAGTTTGATTGGTGGTATTGGCGGTGCATTGGCTGGCGTGGTCATAATTACTATCCTATGCCTGCCCTATTTTGCTGTTTTCGCCTTTGTGTTTTGGTTGTTCTTGAAGTTCTATTAACCGATATCGCGGAAGGCTTGCCCCCTCGGGGGACAAAAAGGGGACAACCATAAAAAAAGGGTTACCGCGTAAACGGTAACCCTTTGAATCTTGGTAGCAAGGGGCGGAGTCGAACCGCCGACCCCAGCATTATGAGTGCTGTGCTCTAACCAACTGAGCTACCTTGCCATTTCGCTTCAGGGCATGCCCCAAACGAGGCGCGTATTTTCGGTATTTGAGCTCAGAGTGTCAAGGCCTTGAGCCCAAAATTCCGGAAAAATTACACGTTAAAGCGGAAGTGGATAACGTCGCCGTCTTTGACGATGTATTCCTTGCCTTCCAGGCGCCACTTGCCGGCATCCTTGGCGCCGGCTTCGCCGTTGTACTGTACGAAATCGTCATAGCCGATAACTTCGGCGCGGATGAAGCCCCGCTCGAAATCGGTGTGGATAACTGCGGCGGCCTGGGGGGCGGTGGCGCCGATTTTTACGGTCCAGGCGCGGACTTCCTTAACCCCGGCGGTGAAGTAGGTCTGCAGGCCCAGCAGGCCGTAGCCGGCGCGGATGACGCGATCCAGGCCCGGCTCTTCCATGCCCATTTCATCCAGGAACATGGATTTCTCTTCGTCTTCCAGTTCCGAGATTTCTGCTTCCAGTTTGTTGCAGATAGGCACGACCACCGCATTTTCGGACTCGGCGATTTTGCGCACAGTGTCCAGGTGCGGGTTGTTCTCGAAGCCGTCTTCGTTCACGTTGGCGATGTACATAGTGGGCTTGACGGTAAGCAGGCACAGTTCACGGATCAGTGCCATCTGGTCTTTGTCCAGGCCCATGCCGCGAACGGGTTTGCCTTCGTTCAGCACCGGCAACAGCTTTTCAAACATTTCCAGCTGGGCCTTGGCTTCCTTGTCGCCACTCTTGGCGACGCGCTGTACTCGCTTGATCGCTTTCTCGACGGTGTCCAGATCAGCCAGTGCCAGTTCGGTGTTGATCACTTCGATGTCCGAGGCCGGGTCTACCTTGTTGGCTACGTGAATCACGTTGCCGTCTTCAAAGCAGCGCACCACGTGGGCGATGGCGTCGGTCTGGCGGATGTTGGCCAGGAACTGGTTGCCCAGGCCTTCACCCTTGGATGCACCGGCAACCAGGCCGGCGATGTCCACGAATTCCATGGTGGTGGGAACCACGCGCTCAGGCTTTACGATTTCCGCCAGCTTGGTCAGGCGGGGGTCCGGCATGGCCACCACGCCGGCGTTCGGCTCGATGGTGCAGAAGGGGAAGTTTTCCGCGCCGATGCCGGCTTTGGTCAGTGCGTTGAACAGGGTGGATTTGCCGACGTTGGGAAGGCCGACGATGCCGCAGTTAAATCCCATGGAATGCCTCTGCTGGAACTGAAAAATTTGGGCGGATTATACCGGTGTATCGGTAAGGGTGCGAGTAAGGGGTTGTGCCCCTGCTCAGGGAGTCGGTTTGAAGCTGTGCAGGCGGTTCATGGCCGCGGCCAGTTTTCCGCTGGCAGCATCGGGCAGTACCCGCATCACTTCGTCGAAGACGGCATGGAGCTGTTCGGTTTCCTGCTTGCCCAGGCGGCCCAGTACGTAACCGGTTACCTTGCGGCTGTCGCCGGGGTGGCCGATGCCAAGGCGTAAACGCTGGAAGTCGTTGGTGCTCAGGTGGGCAATGGTGTCCCGAAGACCGTTGTGGCCGCCGTGACCGCCGCCTTTCTTGAGCTTGGCCGTGCCGGGAGGCAGGTCGAGTTCATCGTGGGCGACAAGGATCTGTTCGGGGGAAATCTTGAAAAAGTCCGCCAGGGCTTTGATTGCGGTGCCGCTGCGGTTCATAAAGGTGCTGGGGTTCAGCAAGTGCAGGTCGAGGCCCTGCCACTGAATGCGGGCATACAGCCCGTGGTACTTCTTTTCGGGGCGCAGCGTCTGGCCCGCATCGCGGGCCAGCGCTTCGACGAACAGGGCACCGGCGTTGTGGCGGGTATTCTCGTAGTCGGCACCGGGGTTCCCCAGTCCAACCACCATGACAATATCCTGTGCCATTCGCCTTTGCCCCCGGAGTGATTACTCCTCGCCGCCTTCCTCGCCTTCGGCTTCCTCGGCGTCGTCCGCCTTGGCACCCTTCGGCTTGTGGATAGAGGCAACCGGCTGGTCGTGGTCTTCGCCCTGCAGCAGGGCAGCAACCTGAACGCCCTTCGGCAGTTTCAGATCGCTCAGGTGAACAACCTGGTCCATCTCTACTTCGTTCAGGTCTACTTCGATGAACTCGGGCAGATCCTGCGGCAGACAGATAACTTCCACTTCAGTCATGGTGTGGGAAACAACGCCACCCTGCAGTTTTACGGCCGGTGCGGTGTCTTCGTTGATGAAGTGCAGCGGTACGTTAACGTGGATCTCGTGGTCCTTGTCAACGCGCAGGAAGTCGGCGTGGGTCAGTAGCAGCTTGTACGGGTGGCGCTGCAGATCCTTCAGGATCACGCTTTCTTTCTTGCCCTGGATGTCGATAGTCAGGATGTGAGAGAAGAAGGCTTCGTTTTCGAGGGCCTTTTTCAGCTCGTTGTGCCAGATGGCTACCGGAGTTGCGTCTTTGCCGCCACCGTAGATGATGGCCGGGATTTTACGCTCTTCGCGACGCAGGCGGCGGCTCGCACCTTTCCCCTGATCGTCACGAGGAAATGCTTCAATTACGAATTCCTGAGACATGCTATGTACCTCGTTATCCATCTGAGCGGCCCGCGACCAGGCTCTGAACAGATGAGTTTTCAAAGAGACCGGAGTTTTCCGGTCGACGAAAAGAGTCGGGAGCCCCGTTGGACTCCCGACCCGGAAACTGCCTTTAATATCTGAATGTTACGGCTGATGCCGGTTCAGACATTCTCGAACATGGCGCTGATGGACTCTTCGTTGCTCACGCGGCGAATGGATTCGGCGAGCAGCCCGGCCATGCTGAGGGGGCGGATTTTATCACAATTTTTTGCTTTGTCACCCAGTGGGATGGTGTCACACACCACCAGTTCGTCCAGCTCCGAGTTGCTGATGTTCTCGATGGCCGGGCCGGAAAGTACCGGGTGGGTAATGTAGGCAACCACGCGGGAAGCGCCGTGCTCTTTCAGGGCATTGGCGGCTTTGCACAGCGTGCCGGCAGTATCGACAATGTCGTCTACCAGGATACAGGTCTTGTCTCGTACATCACCGATGATGTGCATCACCTGGGACACGTTGGCCTTGGGGCGACGCTTGTCGATGATGGCCAGGTCGGCATCATCCAGACGCTTGGCTACGGCGCGGGCGCGGACAACGCCGCCGACGTCCGGAGAGACAACCACAAAGTTTTCGAAACGCTGCTTCTCGATGTCTTCGAGCAGAACCGGCGTGGCATAGATATTGTCTACCGGGATGTCGAAGAAGCCCTGAATCTGGTCTGCGTGCAGGTCTACAGTCAGTACACGATCCACGCCGATGCTGGAAATCATGTCGGCTACTACCTTGGCGCTGATGGCAACCCGGGTAGAGCGAACGCGACGGTCCTGACGGGCGTATCCGTAATAGGGGATAACGGCGGTGATCCGTGTGGCTGAAGCGCGGCGCAGGGCGTCGGCCATCACGATCAGTTCCATCAGGTTGTCGTTGGTCGGGTAGCAGGTGGGCTGGATGATAAAGACATCGTGGCCGCGCACATTTTCGTTGATCTCAACGGTGGTTTCACCATCGCTGAAACGACCAACAGTGGCCTGACCCATGGGAATATGAAGTTTCTTGGCAATATCCTGAGCGAGTTCAGGATTGGCGTTGCCGGCGAAGATCATCAATTTGGACACGACAGTATCCTTCTCAGTATCGGCGTTTGATTCAGAAGAAGCGGGAGAAAGGTGGCTGGGGTGGCAGGATTCGAACCTGCGCATGACGGGATCAAAACCCGTTGCCTTACCACTTGGCGACACCCCAATATCATCGTGCTTTCTTGGCATCATTTCAGCTCTGTTAGCTTTTGGTGTAGAGGCGAAATGTTCACCCCTTTAGCTACGAACCCCGTGATGCCGGAGGGTTTGCTTTCCCAGATAATCCGGGCTGCGGATTCTGTAGGGAAACGTCCAAAAATGCAAGCCCCGGTTCCGGTTAATCTTGCAGGTCCGAATTGTGAAAGCCATTCCAGGCTCTGGTTAACCTCCGGATACAGTTTACGAACTACATCCTCACAGTCGTTTCGGTACCTCGAGGCGTCTCCCTCAAAAGCGGGGCGTATTTTGATTTTTGGTGTGTCCCTTGTCAACCCTTGTTCTGAAAAAATCTTTCCGGTGTTTATTTCGCACTCAGGTTTCAGGACAACAAACCAGTCTTCCGGCGGGTTTACGGGGGTCAGTTTTTCGCCGACACCCTCTCCAAAGGCGGCGTGGCCGCGCACAAATACCGGTACGTCGGCGCCCAGGCCAAGGCCGATTTCTGTCAGCTGGTCTTCATTCAGGTGCAGCTGCCACAGGTGGTTCATGGCCAGCAGGGTGGTTGCGGCATTGGAGCTGCCGCCACCCAGACCGCCGCCCATGGGCAGGCGTTTGTGCAGGTGAATGGTTACGCCGGGCAGGGGGGCTTTGCTGAGCTCTAACAGTGCCAGGGCAGCCCGCACCACCAGGTTGTCGCTGTCGGGCACGCCGGGAATCGGGTCAGCCAGGCGTACACCGGGTTCATCCGGGGTCAGGGTAAAGCTGAGCTCGTCCCCGTAATCGAGAAACTGGAACAGGGTCTGCAGCTCGTGATAGCCGTCAGGCCGGCGGCCGACAATGTGCAGGAACAGGTTGAGCTTGGCGGGCGAGGGCAGGGTCAGGTCGGCCACAGGTTTAGTCCTCCCGGCGCCAGTCAGCAATCACCACACGAACCCGCTTGTCTTCTTTCAGGGCGGTGATACGGGCTGGCAGCGAAGGCAGGTCTTCGATAAAGCCGTGCCAGCGGTCGTAGCGTATTTCCCAGCCGTCCTGCCTGATGATGGCCAGCTGGCTTTGTTCGTCGAACAGCAGGCGGAAGTCGCCATCCGGTGATGGCAGCCCGCGAATCCACCAGCTCAGGCTGTCGATGGGCAGCTGCCAGCCGGTCGCGGCATTCACCAGGGTTTCCGGGTCGGAAGACTGGTAAACGTCGCCATTGGCCAGGGTGAGCTCGATAAAGCCCGGAACGCCCTGGAGCCGGGTCGTGCCCATGCCCAGAAATGATGACGACAGGGACAGATCGTATTGCTCGCCATTCTGGAGCCAGCGATTGATCACGGCGGTGCCGCTGTCTGAGGGCTGCTTGACGGCAAGCTTGCCGGACAGGTGCCAGTGGTCAAAGCGGCCCAGGTTCCGGCTGCGCTCTGTCCAGTCTGCCGGTGGCTGGTCTGTCATGCCGTCCGGCAGCGGTTCCAGTGCAATGGTGGTGCAGCCGCTGAAGGCCAGTGCGGCAAGCAGTATCAGGGGGAGCCTGGCCGTCATTGGTTGCCCCCGTTCCGGGTCAGGCGCTCGATGGTTTCGTTCAGGATGTCATGGTTCGGGTCTTCGTCCAGGGCTTGGTCCCAAACCACGCGGGCCTGCTCTTCGTTGCCGGTTACCCAAAGCACTTCGCCATAGTGGGCGGCTACTTCAGGGTCCGGGTAGGTGGCCCAGGCCCGGGACAGGTATTCCAGTGCGCCTTGGTTGTCTCCCTGCCGGAACAGGACCCAGCCCATGCTGTCGAGAATGGCCGGATTTTCAGGGTCCAGGCTCAGGGCTTTCTCGATGTGTGCGCGCGCCTCGTCCAGCTGATCGGTACGCACGGTCAGGATATAGCCCAGGGCATTCAGGGCAACGGCATTCTCCGGCTGGGTGTCGATAATGGCACGCAGGTCTGAAATGGCCTGGTCGGTATCGCCCATGGTGTCTTGCAACATGGCCCGGGCATAGCGGATTTCGATGCTTTCCGGATGGGTCTCCAGGGCCAGGTTGGCAGCCTCCAGGGCCTGCTGTTCCCGCTCCTGATCCAGCAGCAGGTTCACTTCCAGTAACCAGAAGCGTTCGGCCTGTTCCGGGTTGCTGTCCCGGAGCTGCCGGATGTTGTCCAGGGCGTTGTCCAGCTCTCCAATCTCTGCCTGTAACTGGCTGGCGCGGGCCAGGGCGGGGAAGAAATAATTGCCTTGTTCCACGCTCTGGTAGTAGCCGATGGCCTGTGCGGTGTTTCCGGCCTGCTCTTCTATCTGGCCCAGGTAGTAATTGGCTTCGTCGGTGTGGTGGCCTTGTTCGGTCAGGCGGGTGAGCTCTTCCCTGGCCAGGTCCGGTTGCTGGTTTTCAAGGGCTACCAGGGCGTGGGACAGCCGCAGCCCAGGGGTGTCCGGATAGCGTTTTACCAGGCGGGCGAATTCGTCCTGGGCGGCCTGCAGCTCGCCTTCGTTGATCAGCATGCGGCCGTACAGGGTGCCCATCTGCCGGTTGGCAGGGAAGCGCCGGGTGGCGGCGGTCATGTGGTTCAGGGCGTCCTGCTTCTGCCCGGTCTGATACAGCAGGTCACCTTTCAGGATGATCGCCGGCTGAAAGTTCGGCTCCCGGTTGAGCAGGGTGTTCAGCTGTGCCAGGGCGGTCTCCGGCTGGCCGGTAATCTTCTGGAGCAAGGCAATGCTGTATTCCAGTTCAGGCGTTTCCGGGTGGCGTTCGGCCAGGTTCTGGTACAGCGCCAGCAGTTCCTGTTGCTGGGCCGGTGGCAGTCGGGCGGCCATGGCGGCCAGGCTGTCGAAGTCGGCATCTTCACCCTGATCCATAATCTGCTCCATATGGAACAGGGCGGTTTCCAGGTTCTGGCGCTTTACTGCCTGAATGGCCGCTACCCGGTGTGCCTGCAGGTTGTCCGGATCAATATCCAGCCAGAGCGTGGCCAGCTGCTGCTGGGCGTTGTCGGCGTTGAGGGTCTGGGCAATCCGCATGGCCCGGTCGATCACTCCGGGGTCTT
The DNA here is from genome assembly GCF_000475255.1 of Marinobacter sp. ES-1. Taxonomy (NCBI): domain Bacteria; kingdom Pseudomonadati; phylum Pseudomonadota; class Gammaproteobacteria; order Pseudomonadales; family Marinobacteraceae; genus Marinobacter; species Marinobacter sp. ES-1. The sequence goes on along the minus strand of NZ_AXBV01000023.1, from coordinate 24,500 downwards.
CCGAGGTCTTGGCCGCTTGCAGGTAATTCACCAGGGTTACGTCATAGCGGCCACGCTGTGCGGCTATTTCTGCGGTAAGCAGCTGGTACAGCACTTCCGGTTCAAAGTCGGCGTACCGGATTTCTTCCGTTTCAGCCTGCTCGGCCTGAACCGGAGGTGCCGGTTCTTCGGCGGTTCCGGAAAAACTGGCGCAGCCCGGCAGGACAGCTACGGTAAAACCCAGCAGGCAGGTAACCAGGTACGGTGCGGATTTGTGCATGCAATTTCCTGTGTGTTTCAGGCGATTTTTCAGGAAAGACCATCTTTTCGCCCCGTTTATTGAGGCAAATCGGATTGCGGTCGTGGCCGAAACCCTATAATGGCATAAGCGTCTTATCTTGCCCAACCTGTCCGCAGTTCCCGAAGCGCCGGTGTTTTCGGGTGGCAGGCGGGGCCTTGCGCCGGTAGAATGCTGTTTGAATATCCACGACTGGAACAGGGTTATCTGACCATAAAATGGCGTTGCTGACACTGGGAATCAATCACCGAACCGCACCCGTAGAAATTCGCGAGCGTGTAGCGTTCACTCCGGAGCGGATGGCGGAAGCCTTTTCCGAACTGCGTGCTGCTTCCGGTGCCGGTGAGGCTGCCATTCTGTCTACCTGTAACCGTACCGAGCTGTACCTGGCCGGTGACGACGACTGCGCGCCCGCCGTGCTGCGCTGGCTGGCGGGCTTCCATGACCTGGACGCAGCAGACCTGGAGAACGTGCTTTACCTGCACCGGGATTCCGATGCCGTTCGCCACATGATGCGCGTTGCCTCCGGCCTGGACTCCATGGTGCTGGGCGAGCCGCAGATTTTCGGTCAGCTGAAAGATGCCTATTCCCTGGCCCGGGAACACGGTGCCACCGGTTCCTTCCTGACTCGGTTGTTCGAACACACTTTCTCGGTTGCCAAGCGGGTGCGAACCCAGACTGCTATCGGCGAAAACCCGGTATCTGTGGCCTATGCCTCGGTCAGCATGGCGCACCATATCTTTGCGGATATGTCCCGCAACAAGGCCTTGCTGATTGGCGCCGGTAAAACCATCGAACTGGTTGCCCAGCACCTGGCGGAAGCCGGCGTGCGCCAGTTCCTGATTGCCAACCGCACCCTCGAGCGGGCCCAGTCCCTGGCCGAGGCCCACGGCGGCAAGGGCATTCTGCTGTCCGAGATTCCGGACCACCTGGCGGATGTCGATATTGTCATTTCCTCCACCGCCAGCCCGCTGCCCATTCTGGGCAAGGGTGCCGTTGAGCGGGCCCTGAAAAAGCGCAAACACCGTCCGTATTTTATGGTGGATATCGCTGTCCCCCGGGATATCGAACCGGAAGTTGCCTCACTGGCAGACGTCTACCTGTATACCGTTGATGACCTCAAGCAGGTAATCGAAGAAAATATCCGCTCCCGGGAAGGCGCAGCCCGTGAGGCCGAAAACCTGATCAGCAGTGGCGTCCAGGATTTCCTGGAGCAGCTGCGGGCCCTGGATGCGGTTTCTACCCTGAAAGTCTTCCGTCAGCGGGCAGAAGTGATGCGCGATGCGGAAACCGAAAAAGCCCTGCGCGCCCTGCGCAACGGCGCAGACCCCGAGACAGTGTTGCGAAGCATGGCCCGGGGCCTGACCAACAAACTGCTGCACCAGCCTTCCATTCAGGTTCGCAAGGCCATGGCCGAGGGCCGGACGGAAGTCACAGAATGTCTGAGGGAGCTCTACCAGCTGGATACGCTGGATGCTGATGAGCCCATCACCACGGAAAAACTATGAAGCCATCCATCCAGTCCCGCCTCGAACAGTTGGTAGAGCGGTTCGAGGAGGTGAACGCACTGCTGAGCGATGCCTCCGTTATCTCTAACCAGGACAAGTTCCGCGAATTATCCCGGGAGTTTGCCGAAATCGAGCCGGTGGTGAAGTGCTTCCAGGCCTGGCAACAGTCCCTCGATGACATCAGTGAAGCGAAAGAGCTGATGAGAGACGGCGATGCCGACATGCGCGCCATGGCCGAAGAAGAGCTGGCCGGCGCCGAAGCCCGCAGTGAAGAGCTGGATGAAGAACTGCAGCGCCTGATGCTGCCGAAAGACCCCAACGACACCAAGAACGTGTTCCTGGAAGTCCGGGCCGGTACTGGTGGCGATGAAGCTGCCATCTTTGCTGGCGATCTGTTCCGCATGTATTCCCGCTATGCCGAGAAACGCCGCTGGCAGGTAGAAGTGCTGAGCGAAAACGAAGGCGAACACGGCGGCTATAAGGAAGTGATTGCCCGGTTGTCCGGCGACGGCGTATACGGTGCCCTGAAGTTCGAGTCCGGCGCGCACCGGGTACAGCGAGTACCGGAAACCGAATCCCAGGGCCGTATTCACACCTCCGCCTGCACCGTGGCGGTGATCCCCGAGGCAGATGAAGCCGAAGCCATCGAAATCAACAAGGCCGACCTGCGGGTGGACACCTTCCGTTCCTCCGGCGCCGGTGGCCAGCACGTTAACAAGACCGACTCCGCCATTCGCATTACCCACCTGCCGACCGGCATTGTGGTGGAATGCCAGGAAGAGCGCTCCCAGCACAAGAACCGGGCCAAGGCCCTGAGCCTGCTGGCGTCACGCCTGCAGAATGCCGAGCTGGAAAAGCAGCAGAAAAGCATGGCGGAAACCCGTAAAAGCCTGGTGGGCAGCGGCGACCGCTCCGAGCGCATCCGTACCTACAACTTCCCCCAGGGCCGGGTAACCGACCACCGCATCAACCTGACCCTGTACAAGCTCGACGAAGTGATTGCCGGCGACCTGGACGCCGTGGTGGTGCCGCTGCAACAGGAACACCAGGCTGAACTGCTGGCTGAACTGGCCAATGAGCAGTGACGCCCCGCTAACCTGCGAAGCCCTCCTGAAAGCCGCCGCCGACCAGATTGGCGGCGACTCGCCCCGGCTGGATGCCGAGCTGCTGCTGAGCCATGTAACCGGCCTTGGCCGGACCAGCTTCCGGGCCTGGCCCGAGCGGGAAGTGCCGGCGGAAAAGGCAGAGCGGTTTATGGCCTTGGTGGCGCAGCGCGCCGGCGGCCAGCCGGTGGCTTACCTGCTGGGTGAGCAGGAATTCTGGTCATTACCCCTGAAAGTCAGTTCCTCAACACTGATTCCCCGGCCCGATACCGAGTGTGTGGTAGAGGCTGCGTTGTCACTGGAGCTGCCCGCTAACGCCCGGGTACTCGACCTTGGCACCGGCACCGGTGCCATTGCTCTGGCCCTGGCCAGCGAACAGCCGGGCTGGCAGATTATGGCGAGCGACCGGGTTGAAGAGGCAGTAGCCCTGGCCCGGGACAACAGCCAGCAACTGGGCTTGCCCATCACCGTGGTACAGAGCCACTGGTTCGACCAGATCCCGGCGGGAACCTTCGACCTTCTTATCTCCAATCCGCCCTACATACCGGCCAGCGACCACCATTTAAACGAAGGCGACGTACGCTTCGAGCCCGAGTCTGCCTTGGTGGCCGGAGCAGACGGCCTGGACGACATCCGCCTTCTGGTGACCGAAGGCCTTGGCTGGCTCAACCCCAATGGCTGGATGCTGCTGGAACACGGCTACGACCAGGGCAACGCCGTGCGTGATTTGTTTGCGGCCGCCGGATGGCGCAGCATAGAAACACGCAAAGACTACGGCGGCAACGATCGCATGACCCTGGCCCGTAAGCCCGCCAGCGACCAATAGCGAGAACAAACATGCTCAGCGACGAAGAACTGCTCCGCTACAGCCGGCAAATCCTGATGCCCCGGTTCGACATCGCCGGCCAGCAAAAACTCAAAGCCGCACACGTACTGGTCATCGGCGCCGGCGGCCTGGGCTGCCCCGTGGCACTGTACCTGGGCGCCGCCGGTGTGGGCCACCTGACCCTGGTGGACGACGACCAGATCGAACTGGCCAACCTGCAACGGCAAATCGCGTTTCAGCAAAGCTGGCTGGGTGACTCAAAAGCCGAGCGCTTGGCGGAGCGGGTTCGGGCCATCAACCCGGAAATCACCGTTAACGCCGTCAATCGCCGGGTGGATAGTGATGACCTCAAACAACTGGTTGGCGAATCCACCCTGGTGCTGGACTGCACCGACAACTTCAACACCCGCTTTGCCCTGAACCGGGCCTCTGTTTTATCCAAGGTTCCGTTGGTTTCCGGTGCTGCCATTCGTGGCGAAGGCCAACTCTCCGTTTACGATCCCCGCCAGCTTGAGAGCCCCTGTTATCACTGTTTGTATCCCGAACAAGGCAATGAAGATCTGACTTGCTCGGAAGCGGGTGTTATAGCGCCACTGGTAGGTATGATCGGCTCAGCCCAGGCCATGGAAGCCATAAAGGTTATCTCAGAAGTGGGTAAACCTTTGGTCGGTCGTTTGCTCATCCTGGATGCCTGGCAAATGGAATGGCGAGAAATGAAACTCGCAAAAGACCCAGACTGCCCGGTGTGCCGCTGACCTGGGCTGACTCCGGAGTGGGGCAGGGTTGGGTTCGCCTTTCCAAAAACCGCTCCTTACGGCACATCCCTGTGGCGCTTCTGCTCCGCCATCCATGGCTCCGCAAATTTTTGGAAAGGCGAACCCAACCCTGCCCGCCAGCTTCTGAGTTAGTCCTTTAGCGCCTGAAACCTTGCTATGGCTTCTTTTCGGGATTCTTTCAGATCGACAATTGGTCTGGGGTAGCCTTTAGGGATAACTCCCCCCTTGGATGGATCGTGAATCCGCTTGTTATCCAGTTTGGCCAACTCCGGCACCCACTGCCGGATAAACTCCCCCTTTGGATCAAATCGCTCACTTTGGGTCACCGGATTGAACACCCGAAAATAAGGCGCTGCATCGGTACCGGTTGAGGCACTCCACTGCCAGCCGCCATTGTTTGAAGCTAAAAATCCATCCACCAGATTCTGCATGAACCAGGCCTCGCCCAACCGCCAGTCTATGAACAGGTTCTTGGTCAGAAACATGGCGGTGATCATCCGTAAACGGTTATGCATCCAACCGGTGGTTTTGAGCTGACGCATGGCGGCGTCGACAATAGGAATGCCGGTGCGCCCTTCTTTCCAGGCTTCAAAGTTGTCACCGGGCTTGTTCCACAGCAGCGCTTCGGTTTCTTTCTTGAACGCCCTGCCCATACTTACCCTCGGGTAGTGGTAGAGGATGTTGATGTAGAAGTCCCGCCAGGCGATCTCGTTAATCCAGGTTTCGATGCCATCACCAGAAACACCGGCCTGCCGGGCGGCGATCAGGCACTGTCTGCCGGAAAGCACGCCGTTGGCCAGGTACGGCGATAGCTGGCTGGTGCCGTCCAGGGCCGGGAAGTCGCGGTTGTTTTTGTAGTCTTTGGCGCGCTCGGCCAGGAATGTGTCCAGCTGGTTGTGGGCGGCGTCTTCGCCGGTAGGCACCAGGGGGGGCGGGGCATTACTGAACGGTGCGGGCAGGGTGTCGATCTGTTCTGCCTGCATTTCCGGGCCCTGGGCAGGCGGTGCCGGGTACAGGCTGGGCTGGGTTTCTTCTATCCAGCTGCGCCAGCGCCGTGAAAACGGGGTGAACACCGAATAGGGCTCGTTTTGCTGGGTCAGTATCTGGCCCACCGGTGCCACGGTCTGGTCCCGGTATTTGTTGACCTTGATGTCTTGCGCGGCCAGCCGGTCGTGCAGTTGTTTGTCTCGGCGGCGTTCGTTGATGCCGTATTCTTCGTTGAAGTGCAGGGCGGTGATGCCGTGCTTCTGGCAGAAGCCTTCCAGCGTGCCGAGGCTGCCGGCGAAGGTGTCAGCGTTCAGGAAGGACAAGCTTATGCCCAGCTTTGCCAGTTCGCGGGCCAGACTGTTGGCATGCTCCAGCACAAACTGCACCCGGGCCGCCGACCAGTCGTGTTCCTGCCACTGCTGCGGGGTAACCATAAAGCAGGCCCGCACGGGGTGGCCGCTGCGGCAGGCGGCGGTCAGGGCGGGGTTGTCGGCAAGGCGAAGATCGTTGCGGAACCAGACCAGCTGTGTCATTGGAACATCCATTTTGGCCAGAGGGTGAATAAGGGTAATTACACTCTTAAATCATTGGCTTGTATATTCGCTGCCGGAGCGATACTGGATTATAGTTAAGCATCACAGCCTACCATGAAAAGGAGCATTTTCCGCAGCATGACTGTTTCTTCCGAAGGCCAGCGCGGCGGTGTCTGGGCACACCCTTACCAACTGACTTCCGGCCAGACCCAACAACACCAATTGGGGCATGTGCAGCTGTGGGTCACCCTGCTGGACCTGGAATGGCAGGTCCGGTTTGTAGTGCGGCAGCCTGAGTCAAACCAAGACCCGCTAACCTGGTTCGAGCGCCTTGGCCACAGCCTGCCGTCGTCGGACATCCCCGTACAGCGTTTCGTGCGTTCCGGTGATAACGGCGAGGTATGTTTTATTCCCGCCATGGCCAGCTTGCCCACGGTTATCCGCCCGTCCCAGCCTTTAACCGTGCCGGCCGGTGGCCAGTGCGTGCTCTATGTGGGTACCAACCTCTGGATGAAGGTGTGCGTGGGCGAGGGCCGCAGTGAACTCACAGAAGTGCCGCTGGCGGTGCCGTCACGAACCTGGCTGGGCCGGAATTCGATGGAGGGGGAAATCTGCTATGCCTCTTCCACCTACGGCCGGCTGGCACTGGAGGCCGTGCCCAAGCGGCCGTGGCGGGCGGTTACGCCGGTTACCATCATCAACCGCCGGGAAAAGCCTTTGTTACTTGAACGGTTCAGCCTGCCCACACCGCTGTTGTCGGTGTACCGTAACGGGCAAGGGCTGCTTTGGACGCCGGGGGTAATCGTAGAATGCGAAACCGATATGAACTCGGCCAGCCTGCGTATCGATCAGTCGCCCCCGAAAGCCGCCGGTGAATGCGACCTGCTGGCACCGGCCCGGGATAAACTCGCCAAGGGCCGGAGGCTGGTTCGTGCGTTTGATCATATATTCGGTTAATCACGGCACAGGGAGCCACGAAGGTGCTTGAAACGTTACAGACAACCATCGCACAGGTGATCGGCAGTATTGCCTGGGGCAAGTGGCTTTCCGCCGGCTTTATCCTGGTGTTGGGTATTATCCTGGCCACGTTTGTTGCCCGCAGTGCCGGCCGCCTGGTAGAAGCCCGCACCACTCGCCATCACCAGGTGATGATTCGGCGGGTGCTCTTCTACCTGATCTTCATCCTGTTTGCCATTGCGGCTCTCCGGGAGGCGGGTTTTTCGCTGGAAGTGGTGCTGGGCGCAGCGGGTATTCTTACCGTGGCGATCGGCTTTGCCTCCCAGACCTCGGCCTCGAACATTATCAGCGGCTTGTTCCTGGTCATGGAGAAGCCGTTCGAGATTGGCGATACCATCGAGGTAGACGCCACCATCGGCGAGGTGGTCGCCATCGACCTGCTGAGTGTAAAGCTGCGCACGCCCGACAACCTGTACGTGCGCATCCCCAATGAAACTCTGATCAAAACCCGGGTGGTGAACCGGTCCCGGTTTCCGATACGGCGGGTGGACCTGTTGGTGGGGATTGCCTATGCCGAAGACGTGGAAAAGGTGCGGGACCTGCTGCTGCGCCTGGCGCAGCAGAACCCGGTCTGCCTGGAAGAGCCCAAGCCCTTTGTGCTGGTAACCGGGTTTGGCGCGTCATCGGTGGATTTGCAGTTTTCGTTCTGGGTGCCTAAAGGCGAGTTTTTTGATGGCCGGGGTGGCATGATGATCGCAGTGAAAAAAGCCTTGGATGAGCACGGCATTGAAATACCTTTCCCCCATACCAGCGTGTATGCCGGTAGTCATTCCGAGCCCTTCCGGGTGCAATTGATGGCCCCGGAACAACAAAAAGATAAGGATTCCCCGGATGTCGACAGAAACGACTGAAGTGATCAAAACCACCCCGCCCACACCAGCAAAAAACAAGGTGGCACTAGGCTGGCGCGAATGGGTGGGCCTGCCGGACTTGGGTATTGGCCGGATCAAGGCCAAGGTAGACACAGGTGCACGCACCTCGTGCCTGCACACTTTCCGTACCGAACCCTACACCGAAAACGGCGAGCGCCGGGTGAAGTTCTGGGTACACCCGGTACAGAACGACCTGCATCACGTGGTGGAGTGCGATGCCCGGGTGCTGGATGAGCGCACCGTGTCGGATTCCGGCGGCCACAAAGAACAACGACTGGTGATTGAAACCACCCTGGTACTGGGCGGCCAGAGCTGGCCCATTGAAATGACCTTGACCAACCGGGACTCCATGCGGTTCCGGATGTTACTGGGGCGCACCGCCATGGCGGGGCGAACCACCATTTATCCCGAAGCTTCTTACCTTGCCGGCGAGCCGGCACCAAGGAACTGACTATGAAAATTGCGGTACTGTCGCGAAACCGCCACCTCTATTCCACCCGTCGCCTGGTGGAGGAGGGCATCAATCGTGGCCACGAAGTGAAGGTGATAGACGCGCTGCATTGCTCCATGAACATCACGTCTGCGAACCCGCTGATCCATTACCACGAAGAAGTGCTGGAAGACTTCGACGTGGTGATTCCCCGGATTGGCGCATCGGTTACCTTCTACGGTACGGCGGTGCTGCGCCAGTTCGAGATGATGGGCGTTTTCCCGTTGAATGAATCGGTGGCCATTACCCGCTCCCGTGACAAGCTGCGCTCCTTGCAATTGCTGGCCCGCAAGGGTGTGGGCATGCCGGTAACCGGGTTCGCCAACAAGCCGGACAACGTGCCGGAACTGCTGAAGATGGTGGGCGGTGCTCCGGTGGTGATCAAACTGCTGCAGGGCACCCAGGGCATCGGCGTGGTGCTGGCGGAAACCCGCAAGGCGGCGGAATCTGTGATTGAAGCCTTTATGGGCCTGAAGGCGGACATCCTGGTGCAGGAATTTATCAAGGAAGCCGGCGGTGCCGACATTCGCTGCTTTGTGATTGGCGACAAGGTAATTGCCGCCATGAAGCGTCAGGGCGCGGAGGGAGAATTCCGCTCAAACCTGCACCGGGGTGGTACTGCCTCGCTGGTGCGGATTACCCCGGAAGAGCGACGCACCGCCATCACCGCCGCCAAGGCCATGGGCCTGAATGTGGCCGGTGTGGATTTGCTGCGCTCAAGCCGTGGCCCGCTGGTGATGGAAGTAAACTCCTCGCCGGGCCTGGAAGGCATCGAAAATGCCACCGGCAAGAACGTGGCCGGCATGATCATCAACTGGACTGAAAAAAACTACAAACCCTGGAAAACCAAGACCCGGGGCAAAGGATAATCACGCATGGCAAGAGCACCGTTTGAGATTGCCGGAGTACAGGTAAAACCGGGTACCCGAGAAACTGTGGAAGTTCCGGTGGCCAAGCTTTACACCCACACGCCGCTGCACATCCCGGTGGAAGTGGTTCATGGCCGCCGCGAAGGCCCGGTATTGATGGTATGCGGCGCCATCCATGGCGACGAAATCAACGGTGTCGAAATCATCCGCCGGGTGCTGAAGAACGGTGCCTTGCGGCATCTCAGGGGCACCCTGGTGGCGGTGCCGATCGTCAACATTTTCGGCTTTGTGCAGCGCACCCGCTACCTGCCGGACCGGCGTGACCTGAACCGTTGCTTTCCGGGTAGCGAAAGTGGCTCGCTGGGTGGCCGCATTGCCTACCTGCTGCGCACCCAGGTCATGGAAAACGTGACCCATATTATCGACCTGCACACCGGGGCCATTCACCGGTTCAACCTGCCGCAGATCCGCGCCGAGCTGAAAAACCCGGAAACCTCCCGCATGGCCGAAGCCTTTGGCGCGCCCATTATTATCAATGCCGGTTTGCGGGAAGGTAGCCTGAGGGCCTACGCTGATTCACTGGATATTCCGGTGATCACCTTTGAAGGTGGCGAAGCCCTGCGCTTTGATGATGTGGTGATTGCCAGCGGCGTAAAAGGCATCATCCGGGTGATGCGCGAGCTGGAAATGGTGCCCGCCAAGAAAGGCCCGAAAGCGCCGAAAAAACGCTCGGAAACCGCTGCGAACTCACAGTGGGTGCGGGCAGATATGGACGGCATCATGCGCCCGGTGGCCAGCCTTGGCCAGAAAGTGCGTAAAGGCCAGAAACTGGCCATGGTGGCGGACCCCTTCGGCGAAACCGAAGTGGCGATTACCTCGCCCTGTTCCGGCATTGTGATCTGCGTGAATAACCTGCCACTGGTGAACGAAGGCGAAGCCATCTACCACATCGCCCGCTTTGACGAGCTGGGTGAGGCAGAAAAAGCCATGGACTATTTCCGAAGCTCGTTCGAGAGTGAAGTATCGGAAGACGCAGTGGTGCCCGTACACCCGTGGGATGAACTGCAGAAATAGTTGTGATGGCCGCCAAAAGGAGTGCCAGATATGACATTACCGGTTCTTATCAATAACCAGTGGCAAGAAGGCAACGGGTCTTCGCTGTCTTCCCTGAACCCGGCCACGGGAGAAGTGCTCTGGCAGGGTAATGCGGCTGATGAGGCTCAGGTGGCGAGTGCCGTAGAGGCCGCCTGGGCGGCCAGCACCGGTTGGTCACGGGCAGGATTCGAACAGCGGGTGGCCATAGCCCGCCGCTTTGGCGAACTGCTGGGCGAACATAAAGAAGCCATGGCCCGCTGCATCGCCTCGGAAACCGGAAAGCCCTTCTGGGAAGCCCTGACCGAAGTGGCGGCCATGATGGGCAAAGTCGAAATTTCGGTGAAAGCCTACAATGAGCGTACCGGCCAGCGCAGTACCGATATGCCGGGCGCAAAGGCCGTACTTCGGCACAAGCCCCACGGCGTGGTTGCGGTATTTGGCCCCTATAACTTCCCCGGCCACCTGCCCAACGGGCATATTGTTCCGGCCCTGATTGCCGGCAACGCCGTGGTGTTCAAGCCCAGCGAGCAGACGCCGGCCGTCGCCGGCAAAACAGCCGAGCTGTGGCTGGAAGCCGGGCTGCCCGCCGGAGTCCTGAACCTGGTGCAGGGCGCCAGGGAAACCGGCATCGCCCTGGCCAATCATCCGGATATTGATGGCCTGTTCTTTACCGGCAGCTCCCCGACCGGAGAAATTCTGCACCGGCAATTCGCGGGCAATCCGGGCAAAATCCTGGCCCTGGAAATGGGCGGCAACAACCCGCTGATCGTGGATGACACCGTAGACGTCACCGCCGCCGTGCACGAAACCATCCAGTCTGCCTACATTACCTCCGGCCAACGCTGCACCTGTGCCCGACGGCTGATGGTGCCGGCAGGAGAGTGGGGCGACAACTTCCTGGATACCCTGGCCCGTGCCGTGGAAGCGATCCAGGTGGGTGGCGCCTTTGACGAGCCAGCGCCGTTTATGGGCAGTGTTATTTCCGAGGCGGCTGCGCAGGGTGTGCTTGAGGCCCAGAGCCGGCTGCTGGAACTGGGCGGCCGTGCCCTGGTAGCGAGCCAGCACCTGAAACCCGGCACAGGCCTGCTGTCACCGGGGCTGATTGATGTCACCTCTGCCGTGAATGTGCCCGATGAAGAGATCTTCGGGCCGGTACTTCAGGTTTACCGCTACCAGGACTTTGACGAAGCGATTCGACAGGCCAGCAACACCCGTTTCGGGCTGTCTGCCGGTTTATTCAGTGAAAGCCGGGAGCGCTTTGAAGACTTCTACGACCGGATTCGGGCCGGCATCGTTAACTGGAACAAACAGCTGACCGGTGCCTCCAGTGCCGCGCCCTTCGGTGGCATCGGCGCCAGCGGCAACCACCGTGCCAGTGCTTACTACGCGGCAGACTACTGCTCGTATCCGGTGGCGGGTATTGAGGCAGACAAGCTGGCGTTGCCGGCCAGCCTGTCGCCCGGCCTTAAAATCACTTAAAAGGCTTTAGCGCCGGCTTCCGGTTGCGGTGAAGAAGGAGAGAAACTGTTTCTCCTCGATCTGCGCCTGGTGCAGCGTAACCGGCCGGAATCTGAGCGTTGTGCCCGGTGTTCGCTGGGCCAGGGCATCCAGGCTGCGGGGCGTAACGGCTCCGAGCTTTGGATAGCCACCGATGGTCTGGCGGTCATTGAGCAGCACGATGGGTTGCCCGTCGGCCGGAACCTGAATGGCGCCCAGGCTGGTGCCTTCCGATATCAAACGTTCTCCCAGCGGTTCCAGTGCCGGGCCTTGCAGGCGCGCGCCCATGCGGTCGGTTTGCCGGGTCAGGGTGTAGGGATTGTTGAAAAAGGTGTCGAGAACGGAGGCAGGAAAGCGGTCAACCTGGGCACAAGGAATCACCGAAAGCACCAGCTCTTCCTTATAGTCCGGCCGCCAGCGCTCCGAGACTTTTCGGTTCAGAACCCTGGCGATACCCGCGTGGCAGGGCAGGTGGTCGCCTTCCTGCAGTGGGCGACCATCCTGATTCAGGCCTCCGAGCCACTCTCGCGTAAACGTGGCACAGCTGTTACCCAGCCCCGGCGCTACCTGAAACCCGCCAAGCACTGCCAGATAGTTTCTTATCCCAACCTTCGGTGCACTAAGGGCAACTCTGTCGCCGGCCAGAATATTGATAACGCTCCAGAGCGGCCGGGACTCGCCGTTAACCCGGCATTGTACTTCTGCTCCGGTAATCGCGATCTGGGTAGCAAGGTGACTGGTGAACTCAACCCCGCCGAAGGTGATTTCCAGCGCGGGCGTGCCGAAGGGATTATCCAGCAACCGGTTGGCCCAGGCCCAGGCGTTGCGGTCCATGGCGCCGCCAGTCGCCAGCCCCAGGTGCATAACACCCCGACGCCCGCCATCCTGCAGCAAACTGAGAAAGCCGGGTTTTGTAAAAGTCAGGCCTGGCTGGGTGCTCATATCTGGCCTCCGAGTGCCAGGTATTCCTCCCGGCCGATGGGCCGAAAGCGAACCCGCTGGCCGGCTTGCAGCAGGGAAGGTTGGCCCCGGCCAGGATCAAACAGCGTCAGAGGCGTTCGGCCGATCAGGTTCCAGCCACCGGGGGACTGCAGCGGATAGATGGCGGTTTGGGTATCTGCAATGCCCAGGGTTCCGGCTGGTACCCTGGCGCGCGGCGTTGCCAGGCGAGGCGTTGCCAACTCCGCCGGTACTTCACCCAGATAGGCAAACCCGGGCGCAAAGCCGATGGCAAACACGTAGTACTCTTCAGCAGAATGCTTCTGGATGACCTGTTCCCTTGATAACCCGGCCCGGGCAGCAATGGCATCGAGGTCCGGCCCGGTGGAGGGATCATAGTAAACCGGAATCTCTACAACATCGCCTTTGGCCGCGTTGGTTTCAACCTCGGGAAGCGTTGCTAACGCGTCGGTGATATCCGCCACCAGCGAGGCCAGGTCATCTTCCAGCAAGTTGTAGCGCAGCAGCAGCGTGGTATAGGAAGGCACCATATCGATCAGCCGGGGCCCCAGCCTGTGCGAAAGTGCCTGGGCGGCCCGCTGGATCCGCTCGGTCAGCGCAATATCAATAGCCTCACCGAAGTGAAGCGTAATGGTATCAACGCCGGTTACTTCATATCGCCAGAACATTGCGGCTGTTCTCCGGGGGCTTTGGATGGTGGTAATCGCTGCAAGTTGAACAAACGTTCCCGGGAATGTCTACGGTGAGGCATCTGGGGAAACCAGCGCACTAAAATGGGCAAGAGTGGCAACCGAATGGATATGTAGCTAATCTTGCAGAAGAAGGGCCTTCAGCAAGGAGAGCAAGTGAGCCGCTTTTACCGCATATACCGGATCCATGAGTTACTGCGCAATGCCACAAAACCGGTTCCCATGCGCAAGTTTATGGAGGATCTGGAAGCCAGTCGCAACACCATAACCCGAGATTTTGAATACCTTCGTGACTCCTTGGGCGCTCCGATTGAGTATTCTCGGGAAGAGAACGGCCATCACTACCCTCCGGAAGCGCCAGTTTTTGAATTGCCTGGATTCTGGATGAATCCGGCAGAACTGTATGCATTGTTAGCCTGTGAACACTTGTTGGAGAACGTGCAACCGGGCCTTATTACTAACCGCCTTGCACCTCTCCGGTCCAGAATCCGTGACTTGCTGGGTGAATCCGGACACGATGCCGAGACCATCAGCGAGCGCATTCGCATCCAACCAATCCAGACCCGTTCAGCGGAGCACCAGACCTTTGATCCGGTAGCGGAAGCAACGCTTGCCGGCAAATGCCTGACCTTCCATTACCTCTCCAGAAGCAGCAGCACAGACAAACTAAGAACCGTACACCCTCAGCGGTTAGTCCATTACCGATCGAACTGGTATCTGCTGGCAATTTGTAACGAAGCCAATGCCCTTCGACTGTTTTCACTGGACAGAATGACATGCCCTTGCGTTTCTGCCGATCCATCCAGAAAAGCATCGACGGATGATCTGGATGCCTTTATCGGCTCCGGGTTCGGAATATTTGGGGGTGCTGCTACACAAACTGCCCACCTGAAGTTTTCCGAATACGCGGCCCGTTGGGTTGCTGAAGAAATCTGGCATGAAGGGCAGAAAAGTGAGTGGCAGGATGGCAGCTACCACCTACATGTTCCCTACTCCGATGAGCGTGAGTTGGTTATGGAGGTATTGCGGTATGGGCCGGATGCTGAGGTTGTTGCGCCGGAAAGCCTCAGAAGTGAGGTGGCAGATAGAGTTCGCAAAATGGCGAAAATTTACTGAGGATTTTTTCAGTGGTGCATTAGTTGGGGCAGCGGTTGATTTAGGCTGGTATCCGTATAACAAGTAAAGGTTTCGATGACTGGAATGAATAACCTCGATTATGTTGCCCATGTGAAGCAAGATGATTACTCAGGCGATTGGCATGAACCGCATCGCCTGGAGGAGCATTTGCGCAAAGTAGCAAAGCTCAGTGCATCAAAAGCGGGAACGTTTCAGTCTTCGGGCTGGGGCATGGCTGCCGGGCTTTGGCACGATCTCGGCAAGTATCGTGGTGCGTTCCAGAAATACATTCGTGATGCCTCCGGATATGAACGGGAAAATGCCCACGTAGAAAACCCACAACGGGTTACCCATTCAACGGCAGGTGCGATCCATGCGATCAATCAGTGGCCATCGGTGCCGGGCTACATCACTGCCTATCTGATTGCTGGGCATCACGCAGGATTGCCGGATTGGTCAGGCGATCGTGGCTCGCTGCAGTTCCGCCTGCAAGGGGCAGGGCCGGAATACTCTGAAGCCATGGAGGCAACAATCCCGGAAGACCTTTTGACTGCGATACAGCCGGATGTTCCGGAGCCTGCCAGGAACACAGATTCAATTAGTCTATGGATGCGGCTGTTGTTTTCATGCCTGGTGGATTCTGATTTTCTGGACACTGAAAGCTACATGGCACCTGAGCGGGTTAGCCAAAGAGGCCAATTGCCGAAATTGTCTGAACTTCAATCAGTGTTTTTTGAACATATGAATCAATTGCAGAAAGCGGCAGATGATACCCCGCTGAACCGTACTCGAAAGTCGATCTTTGAAACTTGCCAACGGAGTGCTGCCGAGCCGCCAGGGATATTCAGCCTGACGGTTCCCACTGGTGGTGGAAAGACGCTAGCCAGTCTGGGGTTTGCGCTGGAACATGCCAGAAAGCATGGTAAATCACGAGTGATCTACGCTATCCCCTTCACTAGCATCATAGAACAGAATGCTGCCGTATTTCGTGAGTTTCTGGGTGAGGAATCTGTGCTGGAACACCATAGCAGTCTGGATGTTGATCCCGGATCTGAGAATGCGGGATCAAGGCTGGCGGCAGAGAACTGGGACGCGCCATTGATTGTCACCACGAACGTCCAGTTGTTTGAATCTCTGTTTGCAAGCAGAACCAGTCGCTGTCGAAAACTGCACAATCTGGTGAACAGCATTGTGATTCTTGATGAGGCCCAGCAAATTCCCCGCGATTTTCACGAACCTATCACACGAGCAATGCAGCAGATGAGCGAGCATTTCGGGGTCACCTGGGTGCTCTGCACGGCTACGCAGCCGGATCTTGGGAAGCAGGTAGATGCTTTCGGCAGTGTTCTCCATACCGGTCTCGATAACGTTCGGGAAATAATCCAGGAGCCAGCCGCTCTAGCTGGTGAGTTGAAGCGCGTAAACATCGAGATGCCGTCCGATCCGGATGAAAAAATATCCTGGCAGGACTTGTCTCAGCAGTTGGTGAAAGAAGATTGCGTTCTGGTAGTGGTTAACAAGCGCCAGGATGCGAGAGCGCTTTATGAACTTCTGCCAGGCAGTGGCGACCTGTACCACTTGTCCGCAAATATGTGCGCAGAGCACCGCTCACGGATTCTGGCAGAGATTCGCCATAAGCTTTCTGAGCGGCGCGCTGGATCTGAGAGACCACTGCGAGTTGTCAGCACCCAACTGATTGAAGCCGGGGTAGATGTTGATTTTCCGGTGGTTTACCGGGCAATGGCTGGTCTGGACTCCATCGCGCAGGCAGCCGGTCGCTGCAATCGCGAAGGGCGGCTGCCCAATCACGGTCGTGTTGTGGTGTTTCAGCCAGAGCAATTGCCGCCTCCCGGTTTCCTCAGGCAAGCCGCACAGGTAACGCGCAAACTGCTCAGAAGTGGTCAGTTGAATGAACCTCTCAGCCCGGAAGCTATACAGGCTTTCTTTAGCGACCTTAACACGCAGGGTGATCGCGACAAGCATGCTATTTGCGGTTTACTGAAAGCGGAAAGTTCACCGGATGCACCGTTGGCGATCCAGTTCCGTGAGGCATCAGACAAGTTCCGACTGATCGATGACAAGGGTATAGGTGTGGTGGTTCCTTTCTGTCCGGAAGGGTATGAAGAAACACCTGTTGATCAGTGGCTTGCGATGCTGGAGCAGGATGGCTCCTGGAAATGGGTGCACAGGAAATTACAGAGGTACAGCGTCACATTGCCGGAGTCGCTCGCCAAGCAGTTGCATGGCATGGGGGCAATCTACGAACGTGCCGGTAAATTTGTTGTTGAATCCAGTCATTACCACCCGGTTTGGGGTGTCCAGGCACCGGATAGCCTGATCCCCGCCGAATCAACCGTTATATAGGAGGGCTCATGGGCTTTTGCCTGGATGTCAGTGGAGAGTTTGCCTGTTTCACCAGGCCTGAGATGAAGGTAGAGCGGGTGAGCTATGACGTGATTACCCCGTCGTCGGCCAGAGCTATTTTCGAGGCCATTCTGTGGAAACCCGCGATTCAGTGGCAGGTTACAAAGATCGAGGTGTTGAATCCGATCAAATGGATGAACCTGAGACGTAACGAAGTGGAGTCTATTGTATCCACTCGCACGGCCAAGTCGGCAATGACCAGCGGGGAGGGGCATCTGGGGATTTATGTTGACGAACAGCGCCAGCAGCGTGCGAGCCTGTTATTGAAAGATGTGCGATACCGGCTTCATGCCGAATTTCAAATGACGGATAAGGCCGGCCCGCAGGATTCAGCTGCCAAGTTTGCTGATATGTTCCGTCGCCGCGCCGAGAAGGGGCAGTGTTTTAACCAGCCGTACCTGGGATGCCGTGAGTTCAGTTGTGATTTCGAGTTAGTAGATGCAGACGATGGTCCTGACCCAATTCAGCGGTCGTCTGACCTTGGATTTATGCTGTACGACCTGGATTACGGTGATCCGGCCTATCCCCAGCCCTTATTTTTCCGAGCTCATATGCAGGATGGCGTAGTAGCCGTGCCTGAGCGCAACAGCCCGGAGGTGAGGGGATGATTCTTCAGGCATTGTGTGAGTATTACGACCGGAAGAAGACGGCGGGAAGCCCGCTGCCGCCCGTGGGATTCGAAGAGAAGGAAATTCCGTTTGTCATAGTCCTTAGTCCTGAAGGGAAGTTTGTTCAGTTAAAGGACACCCGAGAGTTTCAGGAGAAAGGTAAGGCTGTGGCCAAGTCATTTATCGTGCCACAAGGCGTAAAACGTCAAGGGTCCAAGTCGTACGAAACAGCCTATTGCCTCTGGGATCATTTCGGCTATGTGCTGGAACAGCCCAAGGTTTCCAAACCGGGTACAGAACCCAGTCCTAAAGAAGTCGACATGGCCGGGAAACAGCATCAGGCCTTCGTTGATCTGGTAGCCCGTCTTCGAACAGAGATACCGGATGACGAGGGCGTTCAGGCCGTTCATGCATTCCTTCACGACGAAGCCGAGAAAGCGAAAGTCCGGCAGGCACCGGAATTTCAGGAATGCCTGAAGATCTCGGGGTGCAATCTCACCTTCCAGTTGAGTTCTGACAACCATCTCATCTGTCAGTCACCTGCTGTTCGCCAATGGATCGCAGAGCAACCCCTGGACCATGAAAATCAGGATGGCATTTGCCTGGTTACTGGCGAAAAAACCAAGATTGCTCGCCTGCACCCTGCGGTAAAAGGTGTGTGGGGAGCCCAGATGGCCGGCGCGAACATTGTTTCTTTTAATATCGACTCGTTCAATTCCTGGGGCAAGGATAAAGGTAATAACGCGCCAGTAGGCGAGGAAGCCGCCTTCAAGTACACCACCGCTCTTAATCAACTGCTGCGTACCAGCAGTCCTCAGAGGCTACAGTTAAATGAGACATCGGTAGTTTGGTGGTCATCGGGAGAGAGTTTCCTCGAAGACAGCTTGCCAGCATTCTTCAACGATACCCCCAAGGATGACCCTGATAGGGGTGTCAGAGCGGTGAGGCAACTGTTCGAAAGTGTTCACTCCGGCGCATTTTTGGAAGGGGATGGTACGAATCGCTTTTACCTTCTCGGACTATCCCCCAACGCAGCTCGAATAGCCGTCCGGTTCTGGCAGGTTGGCACCGTGGCGGAATTCAGCAAGCAACTGGCCCAGTGGTTTCGCGATATTGAAGTCGTTAGCAGGAACGCGGAATACCCGCCTTTGAAACCACTGCTTCGATCAACGGCATTGTTGGGAAAAGATGAAAACTTGCCGCCACACTTGGTCGGCGAAACAGTACGCTCAATCCTCATGGGTTTGCCGCTGCCGACGAGTCTTATGCAGGGTGTCATCAAGCGAATCAAAGCAGAGCAGGGCGAGGTGACACCCTATCGTGCGAGATTGATCAAAGCCTTTCTGAACCGCTCTTATCGTCATCAGAACCTCACCAATAAGGAAGTGACCATGGCCTATAACCCTGAAGAAAAGCGGATTGGCTACCGCCTTGGCTGCCTGTTTGCCGTGCTCGAAAAGCTGCAATCGGATGCCAATCCGGGGCTGAACGCGGGTATCCGGGATCGTTATTACAGCAGCGCCAGCTGTAATCCAAAATCTGTTTTCGGAACGCTGATGCGTCTGCATGCGCATCACCTAAAGAAACTGTCACACCAGGGGCAGCGAGTCGTCACCGAGAAGCGCATTGCGGAGATTATGGGAGATATCAACGACTTCCCCGCACACCTCAATCTGGAGGATCAGGGGTTGTTCGCCATTGGTTACTACCATCAACGCCAGGCGTTATTTACCAAGCATTCAAAAGAGCCAGCGCATAATGAATCAGAAGGAGTCGAAGCATGAGTCTGAACAACCGTTATGAATTTGTGTACCTGTTCGATGTAAAGGACGGCAACCCTAATGGAGATCCTGATGCGGGCAATTTGCCACGGGTCGATGCTGAAACAGGACAAGGCCTTGTGACCGATGTTTGCCTCAAGCGCAAGGTCAGGAACTACGTTGGGATGGTGAAGGAGGAAACGCCTCCTTTCGAGATCTACATCAAAGAGAAGGCAGTGCTGAACAGGAACAATCTTCGGGCTTACGAGGCGCTGGAATTAAAACACGAGTCAAAAAAGCTGCCAAAAAAAGAAGATGATGCCAGAAGGGTGACGCAGTGGATGTGCCAGAACTTTTTTGATATTCGGACGTTCGGCGCGGTAATGTCGACGGACGTAAATACTGGCCAGGTCCGAGGTCCTGTCCAAATGAATTTTGCCCGAAGTATCGAGCCGGTTGTCAGCGCCGAACACAGTATCACCAGAATGGCCGTAACGACTGAAAAAGAAGCTGAGGCTCAAAGCGGTGACAACCGAACGATGGGGCGGAAGTTCACAATCCCGTATGGCTTGTACCGTTGCCACGGATTCATCTCGGCGAACCTGGCCAAACAGACAGGTTTCAGCGAAGAAGATCTGGAGCTGTTTTGGGATTCGTTGGTGAATATGCTTGACCATGACCGCTCAGCCAGCAGGGGCGAAATGTCACCTTGTGCACTGCTGGTATTCAAACACGATTCCGCGCTCGGTAATGCGCCGGCCAGGAAGTTGTTTGAGTTGGTTGACGTTAAGCGGAAATCTCAAGGGCCGGCCAGGGATTTCAGTGACTACGAAGTTACAGTCAAAGAGGACCAACTGCCCAAGGGTGTGCAGCTGATCAAGTATCTGGACTAGCCCGGCGCTGCTTGACTCATTCAGGATCGGTATAAAGGAGAGTGTTTCATGGATGAAACAACGTACCTCAAAACCAGGAGAAGCTGAGTGAAATGCGAAATCTGTAAAAACGGGGAAACACATCCCGGCACTAGCACCGTCACGATGACGCGAGGGGAGGCAACGATCGTTATTAAAAATGTACCAGCTGAGATTTGTGATAATTGCGGTGAGTACTACCTCGACGATGTGATCTCCGCAAGAGTTCATGGCATGGCGGAGGAAGCGATCAAGCAAAATCACGAGGTAGAAGTGATTCAGTTCGCTGCCTGAGGCAAGGGTTTCCTGACTATGCAGGATGAAAAACTCATTCCGCTTTCTGCGTTGCAGCACTACGCCTTTTGCCCCCGCCAATGCGCTCTGATTCACAACGAACAGGTGTGGGCAGAGAACTGGCTGACGGCACAAGGGCAAGTGTTGCATCAGCGGGTAGACCGGGGGGAGCCGGAAACCCGCAAGGGCATTCGCTATGAACGGGGTGTGTTGGTAAGCGCTGAGTCACTCGGGATCACCGGAAAGCTGGATCTCGTAGAAATCGAGCTTTCAACCGGCACTATGAAACCGGTCGAGTATAAAAGAGGCAAACCCAAGCGGGATAGCTGGGATCGGATTCAGCTGTGTGCCCAGGGGCTTTGCCTCGAGGAGATGCAGGGCGAACCTGTGCTTTCTGGCGCGCTATGGTATTGGCAAACTCGCCACCGGGATGAGGTGGCATTTACAGAAGACCTTAGGGAAGAGACGCGGGCTGTAATTGCTGAAGTACGCAATTTGCTCCGCAGCGGACAAACCCCTAAAGCAGTTTATGGGAAGAAGTGTGACTCGTGCTCGCTATACGATCTGTGCAACCCAAAACTACTTGGTAATGACCGAAGCACTCGATACGTGGACGAGCTGTTCGATGAGGTGGATCGATCGTGAAAAAGCTTCAGAACAGTCTTTATGTCACCCGGCAAGGTGCTTATGTGCACAAGGAGCGTGAGACCGTTGTTATAGAGCATGAGCGCAAGAAACTCATGCAGGTGCCCATTCACTCGGTCTCCGGTTTGTTTTGTTTTGGTAACGTGCTGGTCTCTCCGGCCTTGATGGGGTTTTGCGGGGAGAAAGGCGTTAATCTGGCTTTTTTTACGGAGTATGGTCGCTTTTATGGGCGTCTACAGGGAAAGAAATCAGGCAATGTGCTCCTCAGGCGGGCTCAGTACAATGCTGATCAATCAACGAGTCTCGAAATTGCCCGTTCCGTAGTCGCTGCAAAGTTGGTTGGTTGCCGGAATGTACTGCTCAGGCAACAGCGCAATCATGGGGAAACAGCATTTCTGGGCAGGGCGGTGAAGCATCTTGCCGCTTCAATCCGGTTGGCAAAGTATGTGGATAATCTCGACTCCCTGAGAGGCATTGAAGGGGACGCTGCTGCACAATATTTTGCTGTATTTGAGGAATTGATTAACAAGAGTGCCCGTGAAGAATTTGCTTTCTCAGGCAGAAATCGAAGGCCGCCACGTGACCCGGTTAATGCGTTGTTGTCATTTGTCTACTCGATCCTTGGCCAGGATATCAGTGCTGCACTTAGCGGAGTGGGCCTGGATCCGCAAGTAGGTTATTTGCATGCCGATCGGCCAGGTCGTGACAGTCTTGCACAGGACCTGCTTGAGGAATTTCGGCCATGGCTGGCGGACAGGCTCGTACTGAGCTTGATAAACCGGAAACAACTGAAAGCGACGGATTTCGTCACTGAGTCCTCCGGCGCGGTCAGGATGTCAGACGATGCCAGGAAAACGCTGCTTGTGAGCTATCAGGAACGCAAGCAGCAGGAAGTGATGCACCCCTTCCTCAAAGAGAAGGTGCCGATAGGAATCATTCCGCATATTCAGGCGATGCTGCTTGCCCGTCACCTCAGAAATGATCTTGAAAGATACCCGCCCTGTGTCTTCCGATAGGAGAGATCTGCCATGATGGTACTGGTTACATACGACATTTCGATGGAGGACCCGCAGGGTCCAGCGCGGTTGAGGCGAGTGGCAAAAGCGTGTCTCGATTATGGGGTGCGTGTTCAGTATTCGGTGTTCGAATGTGAGGTTGATCCGGCTCAGTGGACCTTTTTCAGGGACGAATTACTGGGTCTTTATGATGAAGAGAAGGATAGTCTGAGATTCTACAAACTCGGTAAAAACTGGAAAAATCGAATTGAACACCATGGAGCGAAGCCAGCTCCGGATATTTTCCGGGATGCGATGATTTTGTAAGCGCTAACCGGTAGTGCTCATTAAAAAGCCGGGACGTTAGCGAAAGGGCAGGGCCTGTGTGGTGCCTGGCCTTTCTGTATTTGGTCATTCAATGTACATCCATAAATTTATGTTGTGTGCTTATGTTAGCGGAATCAGAGTAGTGGTTGCTTTGGATTCAGTGGGTTAGGATAGAGCAGTCGCGCCCCTCGCGGGCGCGTGGATTGAAACAGGCAAAGCTAACCGAGTATCCAGCAGCCCAGGTGTCGCGCCCCTCGCGGGCGCGTGGATTGAAACATTCGTAGTTAACCTCTCCGGCAACACCCAGTCGTCGCGCCCCTCGCGGGCGCGTGGATTGAAACCGGCTGGAATCGAGATCAAACTGCCTCCGGTACCGTCGCGCCCCTCGCGGGCGCGTGGATTGAAACGCCCGAGGGCTGGACGATGGCAGAGGAATAGATGCGTCGCGCCCCTCGCGGGCGCGTGGATTGAAACTGGCCTGCATCAAGTACTAAGGAGCGGACATGGGTCGCGCCCCTCGCGGGCGCGTGGATTGAAACATCTATGTGCTGCCTAGTTCATCTCCTGAAGAGGCGTCGCGCCCCTCGCGGGCGCGTGGATTGAAACCTGAAGCGCCTGAGCAGCCTGTTACGGTCGAGGGTGTCGCGCCCCTCGCGGGCGCGTGGATTGAAACACTTGTGGACCGGATCGATCCCCTGGGCGCTGAGTCGCGCCCCTCGCGGGCGCGTGGATTGAAACAGCCTGGTGTTTGAGTCTATCTCCGATGCCGTGGGTCGCGCCCCTCGCGGGCGCGTGGATTGAAACGAGCTGGCACAGTCAGACCTCAGCCGTGCGCTTGGGTCGCGCCCCTCGCGGGCGCGTGGATTGAAACCGGTACGGCGACGGATTACTGGAGCCTTGACCCGCGTCGCGCCCCTCGCGGGCGCGTGGATTGAAACCGGATCGTTGCCGGATTCGCCGCCGGTTTCCTCGGGTCGCGCCCCTCGCGGGCGCGTGGATTGAAACTGCCAGCCGGTCAGGTTATCGCCGGTCTTCACGCGTCGCGCCCCTCGCGGGCGCGTGGATTGAAACCGGCGACTGACCGGACCCGAGTCGGCACCCCGAGTCGCGCCCCTCGCGGGCGCGTGGATTGAAACAGCGTGCTGGGTTTTGTATGGAGGGGCCGGTACGTCGCGCCCCTCGCGGGCGCGTGGATTGAAACTCTGCCTCAGACCTGGAGCTGATTGCGGATCGCGGTCGCGCCCCTCGCGGGCGCGTGGATTGAAACGCCGCCAGAGACCATTCGGGCTGCCTGGGCGGCGAGTCGCGCCCCTCGCGGGCGCGTGGATTGAAACAACGACGAGCCCGCCTGGCAGACCGATGCTGTGGTCGCGCCCCTCGCGGGCGCGTGGATTGAAACGGCATTGATGGCGGTTTCAACTGCGGCCAGCGTCGTCGCGCCCCTCGCGGGCGCGTGGATTGAAACACCATCAGAAGACCGATGGCTGAAGCGATCAGAAAGTCGCGCCCCTCGCGGGCGCGTGGATTGAAACCGGGTCGGCTGCCACGCTGCCCGCCTAACGGATTGGTCGCGCCCCTCGCGGGCGCGTGGATTGAAACCAGTCACTGACCTCTTCGCCCAGCGCGTCCTTGATGTCGCGCCCCTCGCGGGCGCGTGGATTGAAACGAACGATGGCCCGCTAAACCCTGCAACGCCCATTGACGTCGCGCCCCTCGCGGGCGCGTGGATTGAAACAGCCTGGTGCGGAAGGGGCCGATTTATTCAGAGTGGTCGCGCCCCTCGCGGGCGCGTGGATTGAAACCGATATCCGGGGAACCCACCGAACCACTGTGGAGGTCGCGCCCCTCGCGGGCGCGTGGATTGAAACATCACGAACGGCAATTGGTACTGGGTCTCAATCGTCGCGCCCCTCGCGGGCGC